>CAZKHA010000314.1:0-1568 GCA_964552325.1 uncultured Bacteroidales bacterium | reverse complement strand
TTGAAATCCTTATATTTGTCAAAAATTACTCACCAGTCGAAGTCTTTCCTATAAATTGTTCTTCTCTTGTATTAAATTTTCTCAAGCAATCCATCTAAATTGCCCCTTGGGTAGGTAATCCGAAAAATTACAAACCATAAGATGAAGCGACTTTAATGTTGGTTGCCATGGTACGTTGTCATAAAACGTGTATCTATTTTAGTATCGCAAAACGTTAATCTGCCAACCGATGAAAAGTGAACATTTTTATGAAACAATTCTCAATAAGGCGCCTTTTGGATATGCATATCATCAAATTGAATTTGATGATGCGGGAAAGCCTTGTGATTTTTGTTTTCTGGAAGTAAATGAGGCATTTGAGAAGCTTACTGGCCTCAAAAAATCAAACCTCTTGGAACGTAGGGCCAGTGAGGTTTTTACAGAAATGGGAAATGGCGATTTTGATTGGCATGGCTTGTTTTTGAAACTGATGCAACAACATGATGGGAGCGTAATAGAACAATACTGTAAACCGCTGGATAAGTGGTTTGGTGGATATGTGTATCACCATGATAAGTCATTTTTTACAACCTTGTTTTACGATATTACCGAACAACACCTTATAAACAATAAATACCTTGAAGAGGAGCATTTAGCACAGAGTTATTTAGATACAGCCGAAACGATTCTGGTTTCGCTCGACAACGCGGGAACGATTACGATGCTCAACCGTTATGGCCTTCAGTTTTTTGGCTATACGTCCGATCAGATTATTGGAAAGAATTGGTTCGAAACCGTTTTGCCGCAGCCTGAAGGCCTTAACCTGGTTTATCCTGTGTTCCTTAAGATAGTGAACGGTGATCTAGAATCGGTAAAATATTTTGATAATGATGTAGTTACCTCTAATGGCGAACGCCGTCGAATTGCTTGGAGAAACAGCTATTGGCGTGATCGTAATGGGCATATTGTTGGAACGCTCAGCTCTGGCATGGATATTACGGAATGGAACAAAACCATCGAGCAGCTAAAGATTAACCAAGAAGAACTTAGCAAGCAGAACCTTTTGTTTGAGACCTTGCTCGAGAATTTGCAAAGCGGTGTGTTTATGGTTGAAGCGGCCACCGGAAAGCCGATAATAGCCAATAAAGCCGCAAAACAGATGCTTGGACGGGGCATCTTACCCGATACTTCCCTAACAAACCTTTCGGAAGTATATAGGGCACATAAGCCTGGAACTACTACTAAGTATCCCGTTGAAGAAATGCCCATTGTTAAAGGCATGCATGGCGAAGTATCGCAAGTTGACGATATGATTGTAGAACGGCCTGATGGGTCCGAGACCTGGCTTGAGATTTTTGGCACGCCCGTGCGAAATAAAGATGGAGAAGTATGGGCAAGCCTGGTGAATTTCAATGATATTACAGCACGAAAAATGGTGGAATCGGCTTTAAACGAAAGCGAGGAGAAGTACCGTACAATGTTTGCCAGCCTTTCACAAGGCGTTTTTTATCAATCAGCCGATGGCATAATCAGCGATGCCAACGAGGCAGCTTTACACATGGTTGGTTTGAGCCGGAACCAGTTTTTGG
>CAZKHA010000313.1:0-1669 GCA_964552325.1 uncultured Bacteroidales bacterium | reverse complement strand
CCCGTTAAAAACTTCGGCACGGCTGGGGTTGATTACAGCGAAATGCGCGGTGGTGTAGTTTATTCGTGGGATTGGGGAAGCCTGGGCTTGATAAAAGACCATGCGGTTTGGGGTGATAATTACCATGGTTCGAATATCTTATCAGGCAGAACACCTTCTTTTGCGCACATTAACTTCAAGTTAAAACCCGCTCGCTGGATCGAGCTTAACTACATACACGGATGGCTGGTTTCGAATGTGATTGACAGCAGCCGCTCATTTTATGACGATTATGTATTTCGTCCCGTCTTCAGGAATAAATTTATTGCTGCCAACTTAATCACCATTACCCCATTTAAAAGGCTGAACGTATCATTCGGAAACTCGGTTATATACAGCGATATGGGGGTGCATCCCGCATACCTGATTCCGGTTTTCTTTTACAAGTCGGTTGACCACACGCTTAACAACACCAATACCCTTGGCGAAACGGGCCAAAACTCGCAAATGTTCGCTAGCATCAGCAGCAGGCAAATCAACAAGTTACACCTCTACACGTCAATATTCTTTGATGAATTAAGCCTAAAACGCATAAAAGATGGAATTACCCACAATTATTACAGCCTAAAAATTGGGTGCAGAACTTCAGGATTGGCACTTTCGCGTCTTGTTCTAACAGCGGAATATACCTTTACCAAGCCTTTGACGTATGTTCACAAAATATCGACCACTACTTTTACCAGCAACAGCTATAATTTAGGTCATTATTTGGTGGATAATAGCAAAGAGATTTATTTGGCCGCCCAATACAAACCATTCCGGGGATTAACAGCCAAAGTCGAATATACGATTGCCATGCATTATAACAATTATGTTTACGATAACAGCGGCACCGATGGCCATCTCCCCTTTAAAGACCTTACTTGGCAAAGCAACATTATTGGCCTGAGTGCTGAATGGGAAGTTGCTTTCAACACAGCCCTATTTGCTGGGCTCACCCTAAGCGATATAAAAGGATTTGATGTTGATGGGCACAAAGCTCAATATTATCTTGACAAATACACCCCCAAAGCTTTCCAAGGCGAAAAGACAAGCTTTAATGCGGGCTTCCGAATTGGTTTTTAAGATTTAACATCCGTAGTATGAAACAACTAACTCGATTCTTACCAGACAAACTCAACAAGCTAGTTAACAAGATTCCCGATCCAATATGGCATGTAGCCATTTTTGCTGCCATCTTATTGGTTTTCCATTTCTTATACCGGGCTGTAATAGGGTATTTGCTCCTTTGGGAGCCTTTTAGCCAAATCAACTTGCACTTGATGAATCTGGTGTTCAATTCTTCTGCATGGTTCAACCGATATATACTGGGGCTTGAGTTTACGATTGCTGACCCAAGAACCATGTGGTTTACGAATGGCGGTTACGTGTCGATAACGGATGGATGCTCAGGCATGAAACAGTTTTACCAAGTTGTAATCCTATTTTTGCTATACCCCGGCCCATGGAAGCACAAACTGTGGTACATACCCATGGCTGTGGTGGTTATGCATCTTGTTAATTTATTTAGGGTTATTAGCCTTTCGGTTGTTGTAATTTGGAAACCCGAGATCTGGGATTTTACGCACGACAATATTGTGCGACCCTTCTTTTATGTGGTCGTATTTTTCCTTTGGGTTATTTGGGTCGA
>CAZKHA010000312.1:0-1841 GCA_964552325.1 uncultured Bacteroidales bacterium | reverse complement strand
CCTGATAATTACGTGCAGTTGGGGCGGTACGCTTGCCCGATTCGGGCCGGTTTATCCCATTTGCTGCCCACAGAAGGTTTGATAACTGAGCGGTGGAAAGCTCTTTGTTCGAAAACTGACGCGAAGAATGCCGTTCCTGTAAGGCCGCCATAAGCGGTTTTCCACTCGTTTTATCAGGGTTAGGAAGCGCTATGGTATCCAATTGCTGGGCAAACAGCATGCTTATGATACTTTGGCAAACGAGTAGTTGCAGGGTAATTAAAAAGTTGTATTTCATGGGATTCAAGATCACTGGGATTGTAAAAAAAGAAGACAAAGGCTAAACAGCACTGAAACAAGCATCCAAAGATACAAAAACCTTAAAGAGAGCGGCCACGAATTATTCTTTTATGCAATCCCTCATTCGCTTAACTTTGCCGCTCAAACCTTAGCAAAATTTTCAATGAGATATCAACTACTCACCACTGCCCTCCTGTTCATAGGTCTGGCTGCGTATCCTCAAAAAAACACACTATCCCAAACTTCACAGGCCGAAAGCATTAAGAACGACATGCTGCACGCTTGGACTGCATACAAAACCTATGCTTGGGGCCATGATGTGTTGAAACCGCTATCAAAAACTGGGTATGATTGGTATAATCGTAGTTTGTTTATTTCGCCTATTGACGCCTATAGCACCTTAAAAATCATGGGTTTTGATACCGAAACCAAACGTATTGAAGGGTTTGTGGCCGATTCCTTAAACTTTGATTCAGATATTTATGTCAAAACCTTTGAAGTAAACATCCGTGTACTTGGCGGTTTGCTAAACATGTATCAAAACACAGGTAATCAAGCAGTTTTAAACAAAGCAATTGATTTTGCCAACAGGATTTTGCCAGCCTTTGATTCTGAGACGGGGCTACCCTACTATTGGGTAAACCTGAAAACAGGGCAGGTTAAAGGAGATACCATAAACGTTGCCGAAGCAGGTTCGTACATAATCGAGATGGGTATGCTGAGCTGGTACACCAAAAACCCCAGGTATTACCAAGCAGCACGCAGGGCCATGGAGGCCTTGCACGAACGCCGGTCGGCGATTGGCTTGTTAGGGCAAGACATCAGCGTATCAAACGGCACATGGACCAACAAAGCCAGCCACATTGGCGCTTGTACCGATTCGTATTACGAATACCTGTACAAAGGCTGGGTATTGTTTAAAGACCCCTTGCTTAAAACACAATGGGACGAGAGCATTGTTGCTATAAATAAATATATTGCAACGGAAAAAGATGGGCGCTTGTGGTACGGACGAGTAGATATGGAAACTGGGAAGCCCACGGGCAATTATGTTACCCTTTGGGATGCTTATTTCCCAGCCATTCTAGCACTTAGTGGCGATTTGAGCCGAGCAGAGCGCTTACAAGACACCTGGGACTACGTATGGAAACTTCATGGCATTGAGCCTATGGTATTCGATTTTGGCAAAAACGAGGTTCGCAACCCAGCTTACGACCTAAACCCCGAAATAATTGAGTCAGCCTATTATTTATACCGGATTACGGGCAAGGAAAAATACCAGGAGATGATAGCGTTCTACCTAAATTCAATTCGAGAGAAATGCCGCACCCAAGTAGCTTTTACAGCCCTAGCAGATGTACGCACTGGCAAGCAAGACGATGAAATGGCCACCTTTTTCTTGGCAGAAACCTTGAAATACCTCTATCTTACTTTCGCTGATGAAGCTACTTTTAGTTTCAAAGACCATGTGTTTAATACCGAAGCGCATCCGTACGATATCCGGCAATTAAAACCCGATGAAATCGGGCGCAGGCTGGGCTTTTAACCTCAACATACGGATG
>CAZKHA010000311.1:0-1863 GCA_964552325.1 uncultured Bacteroidales bacterium | reverse complement strand
TTTCAGCACTTAAAGTGCTGTTTTTTTTGGGCTTAGGCATCTTTTTTATTTGGTTATTCCTTCGTAATTTAACCTCGGAGCAAAAGCAAGAGATTATTGTATCGTTGCAGCACGCAAACTATTGGTGGATATTCGCCGCCATGTTTGTGGGTGTTTTAAGCCATGCCATTCGTGCCCGTCGCTGGATGATTTTAATGGAACCACTGGGTTATAAACCGCGCTATATCAATGTGTTTTTTGCTGTTTTTATCGGCTATTTTGCTAACTTGGCACTCCCAAGGCTGGGCGAAGTTAGCCGTTGTGGGGTGTTAACACGCTATGAAAAAGTTCCTTTCAACAAATCATTTGGTACTGTAATTACCGAACGTGCACTCGACATGGGGGTTTTTATCTTGTTGTTTTTGGTTAATCTGATTGCCCAAGCAAGCTTGCTGCAATATTATATCGACGAAAAAGTGTATAAACCCTTTGCCAACAAAGTGGAGTCGGCTGGAAATAAGAGCCCTGTTTGGATCTATGTTTTGGCCGCTTTTGTAGTTTTGGCAATCCTTTTCTATATTTTCCGTCAACGTTTTTATCATCTTAAGTTCGTTGTTAAGATTCGGGATATGATCCTCGGATTTCTGGAAGGCATGAAGTCGCTGTTGATGATAAAACGTCCATTTGAGTTTGCCTTGCATACCTTCCTTATTTGGTTTTGCTATTTTTTAATGACTTACTTGGTGTTCTTTAGCCTACCAGCCACCAGCGGCTTGGGCCTCGGAGCAGGTTTGGCGGTGTTGGTATTTGGTTCAATTGGAATTATTTTAGTGCAGGGCGGCATAGGCGTTTATCCAGCTATCGTGGCCGAAACCCTTTTCATTTATCACATTTCAAGCACAACTGGTTATGCCATGGGATGGTTGCTTTGGTCGTGCCAAACACTTCTTATTGTAATTGTAGGTTCAATTTCGTTATTTTTGTTGCATGTTGTAAATAAAAAAAACTATGAACCAGTTGGAGACACTAAGCAAACTGATATTTAGCGTTGATGCCCCTGAGCTTGATAGGCTTTTGGCATTTTGGCGCTTTAAAGGGTATCGCATCGTTTTTACAAATGGGTGCTTCGATATCCTGCATTTAGGCCATGTTGACTATTTGCTACGGGCATCAAAACTTGGCGATGTGCTGCTTGTTGGGCTCAATACCGATGCTTCGGTTAGCCGCATTAAAGGCGCACACCGGCCCTTATCCGATGAACATTCGCGCAGTATGGTGATGGCTTCGCTGCGTTTTGTAAGTGCGGTGGCCTTGTTTGATGAAGACACACCCTATGAGCTCATTAAAAAAGTACAACCCGATGTATTGGTCAAAGGCGCCGATTATAAACCCGAACACATTGTGGGATATGACATTGTGAAAGCAAAAGGCGGCAAAATATCCAACATTCAATTGGTGGAAGGTTATTCAACCACAGCTATCGAACATAAGATTCGCCAAGCCTCCTCCCATAAAACTTAAAAGTCCTTATAATGGCCAAAGCCAAAACAGTTTTCTTTTGTCAGAGTTGTGGCAATCAGTCACCTAAGTGGGTTGGCCGTTGCAATTCGTGTGGAGAGTGGAATACCTTTGTTGAGGAAGTGGTTCAGCACGACCGAGCCGGTAAACCGGCCACACAACAACGGAAGTTTCAACCCAAGCCTATTCCATTAAAAGAAATAACATCGCGGCAAGAAGCACGTTACAAAACCGGTAACCTCGAATTGGACCGTGTGCTTGGTGGTGGATTGGTTCCAGGATCCTTAATACTTGTGGGAGGAGAACCTGGAATTGGGAAATCAACCTTGATGTTGCAAGTAGCCATGCAGGTTCCCAATTTAAAGG
>CAZKHA010000310.1:0-1875 GCA_964552325.1 uncultured Bacteroidales bacterium | reverse complement strand
AGAGATTACCCACTTATAGCAGTGAAGTGCCTCATTTTCTAGGTATTCCACTGCGCAAGCCAAATACCTACATATTCATCGTACGCATTTTTAATACGCTTAATTATTGGATGATTCACATCAAAACCCTGCTCCTCGATAGTAGCAATGGGTAAAACGCCCGGTGAAGTCCCCGTTAAGAATGCAGCCTCATAATTGCCTATGGCTTCATATTGAACTGCCTCTTCAAGCACTTCGATGCCATTCTTCTGACACAGCATTAAAACCACTGCCCGCGTAATTCCGGGTAGCACCTTTAACATTGGTGCAGTAAATACTTTTTCGCCTTGAACAAAAAACACATTCGAACGGCTACCTTCCGCTATTTTGCCCTGTTTATCAACCAATAAAACTTCGTAAGCCTGCTGTTTCTCCATTATAATTGCCGCAGCTTCCTTCAAGGGCAGATTTTTGGCTTTAATGGTCGGGTTAGCACGTTCGCTTAAATAATAAACAAGCTTAACCCCTGTTTGGTAGTCAGACTCTTCGGGATATTTATGCGGAATATAATAAGCCAACAAATTGCGTACATGTGGGCAAGCATCAGCCTGATAATTGATTAAAACTTCAATATTGCCCGTTGCCGAACCACACGAAGCTATAAGCATTTCGACCAAGCCAAGCAATTGGCCATTGCTGTACCAAAGATCAAAGCCCGAATTGCGGGCACTGGCCCTTAGACGCTCCAAGTGCAAATCTAAGAACAAGGGTTTACCATCCATAATCCTGATAACTTCATAGATGGTAGTTCCGTAGGCTACTAAATTGGGGTCAATATAATCACATTCAACAACCTGGTCGTTGAAGAGTATTATTGGCAAATAGGGCTTTATCATCCTTTAGAATGGAAGATCATCAGATGGTGAAAAGCTATCAAAACCTGAGGAAGGGCTTGTTTGGAAGGGGTCGTGTATCATGGGTGGCTCTTCCGCTTGCTTTTGAGGCGCAGCCTGGCTACCAATCACTTCAATATCAACTGCCTTCACATCGGTAAACCACTTATCTTGGTATTCACGCGACTCCACGGCAAACGATACTTTGACTTCCTGATCGAGCCGAAGGTTTTTAACAATGGCTGCACGGTCGTTCCATGCAACAAAACAAACTTTTTTTGGATAGCTTTCTTGGGTCTCTATCACAAAATTCTGTTTAACCCAACGGCCCTTTTGGCCATCACCTGAAAGTTCGGGAAGCACTTTGTAAACTTTCCCTGTAATTGAATAATCCATAGTATTAGTATTTTATCTTTAAATCAGCGGTATTCCAAATTTTAAATGCTTCTAAGGCCTCATCCCTGCAAATTTGTATTGCCGGTATCTGTCGTTTTGCATACTCCTCCCCTATTTCTTGATAAATAAATGAGTCGTCGAAGCCTGAAGCAGCGGCATCGTCTTTTCCGGCAGCAAAATACAGCTTTGAAGGACGCGACCAGTATATGGCTCCCAAACACATAGGGCAGGGCTCGCAACTTGAATAGATTTCGCAACCTTCGAGCTGATACGTTCCCAAAACCTTGCAAGCTTCGCGTATAGCGTTAACCTCGGCATGTGCCGTGGGATCGTTGGTTGATGTAACGCTGTTGGCAGTAGCGGAAATAATCTTTCCATCCTTTACCACCACTGCGCCAAAGGGGCCTCCCTTTCCACTTAACACGTTTTCGCGTGCCAGGCGTATCGCTTCAAGCATAAAATCCTTATTCATAGCTATGATCTGAAAACCTAATACTAAAAAAAATCGTGCAATCACTTATGAATGCAACACGACATTCTTAGCCCAAAAATACATCTTTTTGGCATTCCTTGTATTGGTTTATACCTTTTTTTAATAAAAAATCAG
>CAZKHA010000309.1:0-2013 GCA_964552325.1 uncultured Bacteroidales bacterium | reverse complement strand
CAACCGTGGCACTAGAACGCACACTGGTAGCCACCATAAAAGGCGCAGGGAAACCAAAATCGGTGAATGATGAACGAGCACCATAAGTATAACCTTTCTCTTCACGTAAAACAAGGTTTAACTCGCCATTAAATGAACCTCCCAATTTGTAGTTCATTACAACAGCAGGATAAAAATCAGCATCAGTGCGTGCAGGGCCTAGCTTGCCAATGGTAATAACCGATTGCTTTGCGCCGGGCACATCAATAAAATAAACCTTCGATGGCTGTTTATCAGCCTTTACCGTTACAACCGGTGCTTGGCTTTTTTTGGATGGCCATTTCCCTTCAAAAACGGCAATCGATTTCAACACATTATCTTTTTTAAGGTCGCCGGCTATGCTCATCACCGCTAAGGCAGCACTAAAATTCTCTTTATAATAGGCCTTTACATCTTCAATTGTAATGCTTTCAACGGTAGCCTCTGTTCCTCGTGGGTTTATCCCCAACACCTGGTCTTTGCCATATAAAAGCTTATAGAATGCATTGGAAGCCAGCAAACTTGGGTTGGCCTTTGATTGTTTTATGCCATTAAGTACACGCATCTTTATTAAAGCTAACTCTGCTGTATCCCAGCGGGGCGTAAACAGAATTTCCTTAACCAAGGCAAGGGTTTTATCGAAGTTACGGGCTAAGGTAGAACCTGTTACGGTTATATCGGTTCGTGAAGCATTCAAATTGATGGATGCTCCCAAAAGCCTTATTTCATCATCCAATTCTTCGGGTGTTTTAGTTGCAGTGCCTTCGGTAATAAGCTCAGCTACAATATTTGATAGCCCAACTTTATCGGTTTTCTCAAACAATTGCCCCCCTTTAATGGATATTGAAAACTGAACCAAGGGCAACTCATGGTTCTCAATTCCTAAAATACGCATGCCATCCTTTGATTTGCTTTCCCATAACTGTGGAACACTTATAACTGGCAATGGACCTTGCGCGGGTTCTATCGAACGATCAAATTTACAAGGTGTTTTAACAATTGGTAGGCTATCGTTGGCTTTGGCTTCAACCACAGAAGCATTGCTAATTTTTTCCTCAATAATATCGGCTTTTACCGATTCGCGTGCTACGATTGCTACTTTCCCTTTAGGCACAAAGCTTACTGCTACATATGGCTTACCTTTTATATACTTCTCATAAACCCGCATCACATCGGCTTTACTAACCGATTGTATCCTTCTGATATCTTCAACGGCAAAAGCAGGGTTTCCGGCATACTCGTTATAACGTGCCAATTGAAACGATTTGCCTAGCACGCTGCTGATACTGTTGTAAAAACCAAGCTCCAGATTAGCTTTAACCATCTCAAGATCTTTGTCGCTCACGCCCTCTTTTTCAAAAAGCTTGAAAGCTTCAAAAATAGCATCTTCACAATCGGCCAACGAAACCCCATCATTGGCAGTAAGTGTTAATGCGAATTTGCCCGCTAACTCCATCGAATTGTTGCCGATATTTACATTGCTAGTTAGTTTTTTATCCCTAACAAGAACTGTGTAGAACGGAGCGCGTTTCCCATCACTCAACAGGCTCGACAAAACATCGAGGGCGTAAGAATCGGGCGTATATTGCTCCAAAACAGGCCAGTTAAGCGAAAGTCGTGCAGCTTTTGCAAAATTATCTTCATGATAAAGTTTTACTGTTTTATCGAGGCTTACAGGCATGGGCTTCAAATCGCTGATAGGTGCTGAAGAGGGTATTTCGCCAAAATATTTCTCAACCAAGGCCTTTACAAGCTTAGGGTCAAAATCACCTGCAATTACAAGTGTAGCGTTGTTTGGGCCATAAAACCTGCGGTAAAAATCTTTTACATCCTCCAGCGTAGCATTGGTTAAATCACGCATATCGCCAATAACCTGCCAACTATAGGGATGGGTTGCGGGAAACAACGCTTTATCAATAACATACGACATATGGCCATAAGCCTTGTTATCATAATTCTGGCGTTTTTCGTTTTGAACCACATTTTGTTGGTTAA
>CAZKHA010000308.1:0-2018 GCA_964552325.1 uncultured Bacteroidales bacterium | reverse complement strand
GTAACTGTGTAACACCAATGCTTTCATAAACCGTGTTGTTAAAGCTGTTGCCAATAAACAGCCAGTTTTGTTTACCTTCAAATACTTTTTGTGGGTAAGGGTCGGCACGAAGCAAGGTTTCTTTTTGAAATTGATAGGTGCCCAAAAGGTAGCTCCTGAACGGGAAATTAATACGGTATTCTTTGTCGAATCGTCGTACTTGGCTTTGAATAGTACGAGTTAGCAAGGTTAATTGCCCCATTATGGAGGCCGAATCAACCGGACGTTCAGGTTTTTGGTAGGTTTTGCGAACTTCAAGCTGTGGTGGAGCCCAAGATGGAAACAATTTACCCACTATAAAGTAGGATGCAGGAACCGCCATAAGCATTACAGCCAACACCACTACGGAATGATGAAAGTTGAGTTTACGCATCAAAACCTGAAATAAATGAATGGATTGTACGAACCTGCTGCGATGTAAGATACGGAACTAACGAAAAGATAGGCGATAAAAGTAAGTTTAAGACCTTGTAAAAGAAAGGAATAGGTTGAATTGTTTTTTGTAAGTGCTTCCAGTTTCAATTCAACAAAGGCATAGGTTGGCATGCTTAAAAGTACTGCAATAATCAGTAGCACATAGGTTTCAAAGTCGAGGTAAAAGTTTTGGTAATAAGCTGCAATGGCAGCATTACCCGTTTGAAAAGTGAACATTTTATTCAAGAAATCGAAAGATGAAGATAGGTCAGGTGAACGGAAAAACACCATTGATACGACCCATATAAGTAGGGTGTAGGGATGGCTAAGATACGCAGGTGCTTTTTTAAGAACTTTGCCAAAGCCGGCATGTTCCACAATGATAAATAATCCATGGAAAAGCCCCCAAACCACAAAATTCCAACTGGCTCCATGCCACAAGCCGGTAGCAAGAAAAACAATGAAAAGGTTTAGATAGGTTCTTGATTTGCTTATTCTGTTGCCTCCCAACGAAATATACAGGTAGTCGCGGAACCAATACGAGAGCGACATATGCCAGCGTTGCCAAAATTCGCGTACCGATTTTGCGATATAGGGGTAATTGAAGTTCTCGAGAAAATGGAAACCTGTCATTCGCCCTAAGCCAATGGCCATATCAGAGTATGCCGAAAAGTCGAAGTAGATTTGGAATGCATATGAAATGGCTGCCACCCAAGCCCATAACGTTGATACATCGTCAATTGGAAGGGCATAAACGGCATCGGCAATTTCGGCAAATGAGTTGGCGAGCAGCATTTTTTTTGCCAAGCCAATTATAAATCGTTGAAAGCCCAATGAAAAGTTTTGAAGGCTGATATCTTTGTTGCGAAGCTGCTGCGCAATATCTATATAACGAACGATTGGCCCAGCAACCAACTGCGGGAACATGGTAACATAGGCCGCATAGTCAATAAAGTGGTGGCTGGCTTTTACTTGGCCTCGGTAAACATCAATCGTATATGAAAGCGTTTGAAAGGTGTAAAAGCTGATACCTATGGGTAGAGCAATATATGGAACTTGTTCGAGGCCCGCCGTTGAAAAGTTGAGTAGATTCAACAAGGCTTTATAGTTTTCAAAACCAAAGTTGAAGTATTTAAAAAACCCAAGAAACCCAAGGTTTGTAAGCAACGAGAGTACCAAACCTGTTTTTCGATAACCACGTTCAATTACCAGGGCAAAAGCAAAATCGGCAATGGTACTGGCCAATAAAACGAGCACAATTTGTTGTTCGCCCCATGAGTAAAACAGTAGGCTTGCCAGCATCATGATGAGGTTTCGGAACCTGCTCGGAAAGGCAAAATATAGGATGAGGAATACCGGCAAAAACAGGAAAATGAAAATAGCGCTACTAAATAACATTCAATAAGTTATGAAAATGCAAGAAGTCGTTTTGGAGAGTTTAGGGATGGCTTTGCCACGTCACTCACATAAAAGTTAGCAACCTTGGTTAATGATTGGAAAGGGCCCCGTTGATTAGCTATAATCCTTACAGTTAATGCGTTGACCACGTTGGCAGCAGTTGAAAG
>CAZKHA010000307.1:0-2076 GCA_964552325.1 uncultured Bacteroidales bacterium | reverse complement strand
GCATACAGTTTAAACTCAACATCCCAATTCTTGGGCCAGGCGGGTAGCAATTGTATTTGATCGCCTTCACATTGCATTAACATGCAGTGTAATGCGATTTGTAGTACCCCACCATGATCCACATCGGGTATCCAATCATTAAACATATTCCAAAAGGCTGGAAACCTGCTTTGGCTATAGCGTGATGGCTTTGCACGATCGAGTATTAACCCACGTACGGTATCAGTAAGTCCAAGCAAGGCTGCATCAATTACGTTTTGGTTCCAGCATACATCATCTTTATACAATCTGTTTGCAAACGTATTGATTGCTAGTTGGTTTTCGGGCTTACCAACCCCAAAGATACGGTAAGGGAATACTGCATACAATTCGGGGTTTTCAACATTCATTAACTTATCGTACACCAACGCAGGGGCTAGAATTTGCGTTCCATTAACCGAACGATAGGGTAAACTGGGCACATGTTTGAGCAATTCGGGAGTTAGTGACCCAAGTTCATTGCCCAAAACTGACTTGGGCAATTGGAGCAGTTTGGGTAGTGTATAAAGCAACCCAGCAATTTCGGGTAGCGGATTCAGCGCAACCTGCCATGTTTCAAGCGATTGTGCTGGGCCTAGGTGCATCTTGCCGTTATTATCCAATAGGTAGTGTTTATCATAAAACTGTAATACTTCCCAAGCATGGGGTTTTAAGAATTCCTTGGCAAAACTAGTATCATTGGTATAGTCAACATAATCATGCATCATTAGCATTTGTTCTATGCCATTTTGGAAGTAATAAGTTAGGTAAGTGCATTCAGCCACAGGGCTTCGTCTGGCTTCAAAGGGTGCCCATCCATAGTGGCTACTAACTTCGGTGCCCCAAAACGTAATGGTTTCTGGGAAGAAGGCGCCTTCGTGTCCAAAGAAGCGCTTTGTTCGAAATTTCTCCAGAGGCAATGCATCTTTGTACATCTTAAACCAAGGCATCATCAAATCGAAATCGCCTTGGGCCAGCATGGGCCAATAAATTAAGCGTTGGTTTTGGTACCAAAACCCTGGCCCGCCCCAACGCCGGTAGTCGGGATTGCCTTTTTTGCCGTAACTAAATATGGAGCCATTGAACTTTATAGGGATTTTGCCTCTTCCGGCAGCGGCATTCATAAACCTGCAAAGCGTGTAAGCCCTTGTTAAATCAGCTACTGCATCTTTTTCCGTTTCTGATGAAGTTGAGCACTGGATATAACTCCTGTCCCAAAACTGTCTCCACCACGCTAGGTGTTGCTTAAAGGCAACAGCAGGTGAAAGCTTGTGGCACACATCAATTATCGAATCCATGCTTTGACACCATTTTTTTGGATTGGATGGATGCTGGGTAAGACAGTAAATGGCTAATTCGTTTTTACCATGTTTGTTTGCGATAAGGGTGGTATCATTTTGTTTTACAAAGCCTTGTCCCAATGCCATAAGGCCAAAAACACGGTTACTTAACGGATCGTGAGCCTTAGTGGCCATTTCATCGAGGCCTTGCAATCGCATATTCACTTCAAAAGGCTTGGCCCCATAAATGGCATTATGGTGTAAAAGCCCGATGCGGTTATTGCCAAGCGTCAAAATGCTGTCGGGGGTATTAAACGTTGGAAACGGATCGGGTCCTGTAAGGTTTTTGAACATATCACTCACTTGGGTATCTTGCATTTTAGTGAGTTGCCTTCTCCACGTTTTTAATTCAACTGTTGTAGAGCCAATGTGTTGGGTAGTTAAATGAACAATCGGGTGGTTGGCATCAACCCAAAGCCAGACCTTGGTTTTTGGGCCTAAGTTAATTTCTATCCGTGCTTCAGAAGTGATAAGTGTTTGCCTAAAAATGCTGTCGTGCAGGAAGGGCGAAGGTGTAAAATTGATCCGTATTGCACCCAGTTTTAACAGGGTCGCATTTTGGTCAAAGGCATCTGTTTTACCAATATAAAACCACACATCTCCCGATTTTTCGGCCCATACGTTTAGCCCAATATCACCATTGCCGAGTGGCATAGAGCCCGAAAAATCTTTGCTTACGGAATTCCACACAAGGTTTTGGGTCGAAATCCAAGGATTG
>CAZKHA010000306.1:0-2129 GCA_964552325.1 uncultured Bacteroidales bacterium | reverse complement strand
CCAGCATCGTATATAAAGTATCATAACCATCGGCTGCCGAAATCACATAATCAGCCTCATAATGTTCACCACTTTTGGTAACCACGCCTTTGGCTTGGCCGTTCTCAACCACTATCTGTTCAACTTTTTGCCCAAACAGTAGTTGGCCGCCACGGTTTTCATAAGCTTCTTGCAGGGCCGCCACAAGCTTGAGCGATCCACCTATGGGATAACCTGCTTCACGATTGTGCATCCAAGCTAAGGTAAACAAACTAAAAAAAACGGCCATTTCGCCCACAAAAAGGTTTGAAAATGCTTCGCGCAAGGTGGGGTTCTTAAAACGTTTGGCATACTCGGCCTCCGAAAGTTTCATGTGTTTATTTACCAAACCCAATTTAGGTGCAGTCCGAAGTAAAAAAGCCAGGTTTTCAATTAGGTTTGCCACATTGTTGTTCTTAAGGCTAGGGAGTTTTATACCACTGAAAGCCCGGAGGGTGCTGGTTAACTCAAGAATGGCTGTGCGATCTTCGGGTGCCTTGTTCAATAGCTCCGCTTCTAATTTGTCAATTTGGGTATAAAAAACAATCTCCGTCCCATTGGCTGCATGGTAGCTGCTATAAACTTCGTGATCAACAAATTGGAGCTTGGTAAGGTCCACAACTTCTAGCCAAGTTTTGTATAGGTAGCTTTTTGGTGAAGAGCCTACCAGCCAGTGAATGCAGCCTTCGATGGTATAAGCACCGCGTTTCCAGGCTGTGCATAGGCCTCCAGCCAAGGTGTGCATTTCGATAATTTGGGTTTGGAAGCCATTGGCCTGCAGATAGCTTCCGGTAGCCAAGCCGGCAATCCCAGCACCTATTATAATTACTTTTTTGGCCATGTTGACGTTACTTATTTATAAAAATTCATTTCATCCATGTATGAATAAGCCTTTTCGGGCATAAAGAACCGTAAGTCTTTTCCTTTTTTAATTGCATCGCGAATAAAGCTTGAGGAAACTTCCAGCAAGGGGGCATCAAAAATAAATACGTTGTGGTGTTGGGCAAAATCGCCGCCTTCAAATCCAGGCCTAGCATAAACATACAACTGGTATTGACTGAGTATTGCTTCAGGGTTTCGCCATTTATTAAACGTTTGAAGGTTATCGCCACCTACTATAAGAACAAAATCCTTCGAGGGAAATTTTTCGCTGAGGTAAGTAAGTGTATGAATGGTGTAAGACGGCTTGGGGAGCTTGAATTCAATATCGCTTGACCGGAACCGATCAAAACATTCGATGGCTCGGTTCACCATCTCGAGGCGATGGTAATCGGCCAGCAGGCTATGCTTGTCTTTAAGCGGGTTGCGGGGCGAAACCACAAACCATATTTCACCCAAATCAGTAAACTCAAGCAAGTAGTTGGCCAGCATCAGATGCCCATTATGAATGGGATTGAACGAGCCAAAAAACAAGCCTATTTTCGTTTTTTCGGATACCATCATCAATATAAATTCATAATTTGTTGGCACCTAAAACAATCAACAGTATGATCGTTTACCAAACCTGCCGCCTGCATAAAGGCATAAACAATGGTTGATCCCACAAACTTGAACCCACGTTTCGTTAAGTCCTTGCTCAACTTATCAGAAAGTGGGGTACGGGCAGGGATTTGGTTTAAGCTTGTAAACAGATTAACAATGGGTTTGCCATCCACAAATGCCCAAAGGTAGGCATCAAACGACCCAAACTCAGCTTGTATTTTCATGAAAGCCTGAGCATTGCCAATGGTTGCCCTGATTTTTAATTGATTGCGGATGATACCTGCGTCCTGCATCAGGCTTTGAACTTTGTCTTCGCCGTAAAGTGCAATCTTGGTACAATCAAACGCATCAAAGGCTTTACGGAAATTCTCGCGTTTGTTGAGGATGGTTTTCCAACTAAGGCCTGCCTGAAAAGCATCCAAGATGATAAACTCGAACAGCTTAGGGTCATCGTGCAAGGGCACACCCCATTCTTCATCGTGGTACTTGATCATAAGGTCGTGGTCCTGAGGCCAAGCGCAGCGTGTCAGCATAGTTTTTTTGTACAAAGGTACATTTTTCACGCGTGAAAACAATTTAGTTTTTTTTAGCGTATCTTTGTTAATCAAACCACGAAACAATATGTGCAA
>CAZKHA010000305.1:0-2135 GCA_964552325.1 uncultured Bacteroidales bacterium | reverse complement strand
ACAAACAAGCCCGAAGGAGGCATGGCCGTGGCACTAATAAACCCAAAAAGCAATACCAATGCGCCGGCAGGATTGTATTTAAAGTAATTGCCCAAGTAGTAAATGCTTTTGTTCTGGAAAACACGATATATTTGGTTGTACTGCAGAAACAAGGCCGATTTAACAAAGGCATGCAAAACCACGTGTAAAATGGCTGCATAATAACCCACGCCACCGGCTGCCAAGCCCAGCATTACCAATCCCATATGCTCGATGCCCGAGTAAGCAAACATTCGCTTGATGTTCATTACCTTGGTCATGTACACCATAGCCACAAATACCGATAAAAAGGCTGCGATAAAAATAACTAGGTTGGCCCAATGGTGTATGGGCGAATTTGCAATAACCACATACGTACGGAATATCCCAGCAAACCCCATGTTCATGAGAACACTCGAAAGCAAGGCTGCTGCAGGGCCTGGGGCTTTATCTTTGGCATCGATGCCCGCGGTGTACATGGGTACAAGTCCAAGTTTTGCGGTGAATCCTGTAAAAATGAATAAGAAAGCCAGCCGTAACCAGAATGGATTGAGTTGGTCAACATTGGCCAACAGGTTGTCGTACGATAAATCAGAAGATCCTGTTTGATGCAGGGCTAAACTCAAGAATAATATGCCAATAAAAACAAAGGTGATGCTAATGGCGCAAATAAACACATATTTCCAAGTGCCTTCCAAAGCCAATTTATTGCGGTGATGATAGATTAAACCCGAGGCGGCAAGCGTGGTTAACTCGGCAAATATCCACATAACTGCTATGTGATTGGCAAGATAGGCCAATGCAATAGAAGTTATTAGGATAACCAAAGCCGCAAAATAGATGGCCCGAATAGGTGGGGATGTTTGGTGCAGCTCGATGTAAACATAGCTATGGTAAAAAACAGGTATGCTGATGATGCTTAGCGTAGCAAGCAGTATGATTCCCAACGCGTCGAACTTAAAAAAATCGAGTGTTGTCATATTATACTGCGAGCAAGCAAACACCGTAAACCCCAGTTGCAAAAGGGCAAAGAGGCTTACCAAGCTATAATTCCAGCTTTTTGAACGGTTTACGAATAATAGGCCTGCAATTGTGTAGGCCAGTATCATATAAGCTAATGTAAGATAGTGGTTCATCATGCTTATAAATCTTTAAGGTTACTGAGCTGGTCCACGTTCACATCTTTAAACACATCCCCAATCTTATTAAGGAATATGCCCAATATGAGCACACTGGCAAAAATATCGAGCATAATGCCCATGTTCACCAGCATTGGCATTTCGTTGCCCACGGCGAGGGACAAAACAAACACTCCGTTTTCAATAATCATGTAGCCCATAACGTGGGTAATGATTTTTCGACGGGTTGATATGATGTATAATCCTGTAAAGATGGCCGAAAGCGCAACGATAAAGAAAATCTTATCAATGTGCTTATCTTTTATTGAATTGGCCAAAAGAATGGTCACCACAATAATTAAAGTGGTAATTACCAAGGAAATAAAGTTTGGAAGATAGGGTTCGGCTTCGCGTGTAATATTGTTTCGGCGAATAAGGTAGCTTATAAACACAGGAACGGCTATTGCCTTAAAAACGATCGTTTCGAGCATAATTAGCGCCAGGTTAAAGGTGTTAATTTCGTGTAGTTGTAAAAAGGTTACCCCAAACAACAAAAAACCTTGCAGCGCCAAAACCCGAATATAGGTTATGAGCCTGTTGGCAATCGAAAGATATAACAGTCCGATAATAAATACGATGAGTAATACATTTATCATAAAGCGATGTTTTAGGCTAGTTTACCAAGGATTAATAGAACACCCAAGAAAATAAGCAGGCTTACCGAGGATAAGGCAAAAATAAATTGCGAATTATGGCTCATCCTGAAGCGTGCCATAAACGACTCGATAAGGCCGGTGATGATGGCTAAGAGGACTTGCCCGAAAAAGAAGACAAACACGGCCATCAACGGATGGAGTTCGCCTGTAAAAAAATTGATGATGATGGCGCTGTACATGGCGAATTTCAGGTAACCTGCACTCAGTATTAGGCCAAGATCAAAACCACTATTGTCCAATATCATAACCTCGTGTACCATCGTAAGTTCAAGATGTGTCTTCG
>CAZKHA010000304.1:0-2140 GCA_964552325.1 uncultured Bacteroidales bacterium | reverse complement strand
TTTCTCTTTTTTCATAAATATTGTTTTGCAAAAATATCTTTAACGCCGAATCCACAAAATTTTATTGAACATAACACATACACACTATATAAATTTATTCAAATGAATATCAAAAGCGCTTATAGTTCATTTGTTCACTCAGATGCGGTACCACTATCCCGAAATAAATCAAGATCTATGGAGTTCCGACGAGGATTTTGCAACTTCCGGCGTCCGCCGCGTTTTCCAACCAGCCTATTATGCCTTTCGTGCCGATGGGCGTCAGCTTTTCTGGAGTACTCAAAATACCGACGGCCTATGGCATCCTTATTCCAATCATACGTAAAAACCCCATCAGGCGTTTTGATGAGCCTTACAAACAAGTCGTCGAGGCAATGGAAGGCCAGTGCCCGGGCTTGCTGAATATTCATTTTACTGACCGTAGCCACTTCAAAATCATCTGTACATAGCCTGGCATAAAGCAATAGTTCTGGCAAAATCCCTTCCTTTCCAAACTCCAAATTGTAATCGCATTCTGGCGAAGCGGCAATTAAACTGAACAACAGTTTCCAGTTAAAGGATTTGCTGAGCCCTCTAGGTTTTTTAAAGCTTAGAGGCTCGAAAGTGGCCAAAAAAGTGTAAAACGGGCATTCCTCGAACGATGCAGGAAACGGCCCAAAACGTGTAGTATAGTTTTCATACAAACAAGCAGTATTTTCTGGTTGTTTCAAATAATCAATATACTCAGCAAAGGTAATCATAATCAATAAGCATTTATATCAATATCAGCACAACATGTACCACTACGCTTAACAAACAAGCGATTAAAAGAAATATCACCTTCTTTTTCGTTTTTTGGATTTTAAATTCCAATTCCGAATTTTTGTGAAACATGAGTTCATTAATCTTAGAATCAAGACGGGATTTGCTTTTCGAGAGCTCATAGTTTGATCGGAGCGCGGCATACGCCTGTTGCAAATCATCTGGGATAGGTTGTTTGGTTTCTTGTTCCCAAAATTCGCATAAAGTGCGGAGGATGTACAGATTGTCGAGGTTTTCGTAAGAAAAGCTTTTGGTTTGGCCTAATTTGAGCATTTTATGGTGGGCCGAGAAAAAACCAAACACTACGCTTAACGGCCTGTGGTATTTGGCAAGGGCATGTATGGCATCCATGGTTTTTAAGTCAGGGAAAACGAGCTTGGCCATGGTCTTGAAAGCATCATTTAAGGTCTCGAAACGTTTAACGGCATCTGGTTCATCGGTATAACCTTTTGATAGGTTGGTATATACATCTTGAACGGAAGAAGCTGGAATGGGTTGGTGTGGCATAATGGTTTGGTTATGGTTCAATAGGTTTTGTTATCGTATTGCACTCCAAAGGTACTAAAAAACACAACTGCATGCGTAATCATGAATCATCCATTGTATGGGAACTTTTACCGAATCGGATTGAGTTTACTTACATATTAAAAAGACATGGCCTCTTGGCAGGTTCGTCGCGAGAGCGAAGCAATTTGTTATGGGCAGTTTATAAGGGCCTTTACTTCACAAATTCAGTAACGAGCTATATATAAAATTTTAAGATTTTCAACAGCTTTTGAACGGTTAAAACGGGCTAGGCATTAGGAGATCCCATGCTTTATTGCATTACACTCGGAATGGCAGGCATTTATGGGCACATCTGGTGTCTGGTGCATGTGTTGGGGGCTGCACTGCGAAAGCATGCACCCGCAAACTCGCGTTTGGCCTAATCTCCAATATTTCCATGCGCCTCGAAGAATCCCTATATTTTAACTAACAACAATGATAGTACCCTGCTAAAACACAAACAAACAAATGAAATTGCAAGATAATTAAAGTCTTCTAATCAAGGTACTCCTTAAGAGGCACAATTGGATAGGCAAATGGTTCAGGCTGATGCGCAAAAAGATTGAAGGTCATTGCAAATTGTGAGCTTCCAGTTGTAAAGGTTTAAATATTAACCATTACCCATATCCTTTACAAGATTTGTAATAATCCTCGGTGAAAGGCTAATAATCTGCAATTTTCGATGGCTTATGACTAGTTCGTTCCTTCTTCATTTCTTTCTATATCAAGACTCATCACAACCCACTTACTACTCGGTTTTAGCAAAGGGATTTAAAGTTGTTACAAATTAGAA
>CAZKHA010000303.1:0-2164 GCA_964552325.1 uncultured Bacteroidales bacterium | reverse complement strand
GCTGCCTGTAGCTTCTATACCACTTTTTTGCGCAAAAACCCAGAACTAATAACATTCGATAATGGGCTTAATCCCACCGATGCAGCTTATATTAGGCAAGCAGCTAAAGTAGTTATTTACGACAATTTAAGCGCTTGGAACATTGGGAAGTATGACCCAAAGGCTGCTTTTGATTATTCGATTGACGACCTTACAGTAAGTTTTCAAAACCAATCGCTCCATTCATTCCAGTTTTTATGGGATTTTGGAGATGGGAACATTTCGTCGGAGTTAAATCCAGTACACACGTATGCCTTGGCGGGCAATTACTTGGTTAAGCTAGTTTCGTCGGTGTGCAAGGTTTATGATTCAACCTTCGCCACCGTTTCGCTTCAACCAAATAGTGTTTATCAAGTTCCGGACAACTTGATAGAAGTAAGCCAAACTTCGGAATACATTACGTTTAAAACACCGAAGCAAACAAAAGAAGTTCAATTATTTGATGGTCTGGGACGGCTCTTGGACACTTGGAATAAGCCAGCTCATGATTTGATACTCTCAAAAGCGCTTTTACCTAAAGGGCTCATTGTGTTTGCAATACAGTTAGTTGATGGCCAACGTGAAATCCTTAAAGTACTTGTGCAGCATTAAAACTTGGCAAGCTGCAACCATCAAGCATGCTGTACTAAACTTTAGAATAGCGCAAATTGCTTTGCTCGTTGGGTTAGCGGTAATAGCGCGTTTTAGCCTATTCACAACTGCTTGATTGTTGGGAGTAACTTAAGAAATCGTAATTTTGGCTTGGAATTTTTTTATCAATCAAAGTCATGCCAACAAAGTCATACTATATTGATCATGAGCAAAAAAGGGTGTTATCCATACACACTACGCCAAATTATAGGCGCACCACGCTGTTTTTGGATGGAAATGAATTGCAGGCTATTGAAGGAAAACAGAACCTAAAACAAGGCATTGAAATAAGTCTTGACCGAAGCAACAAGTTGTTTGTTCAGCTCAAAAGCTTTTTCCCTGAAGGTGGATTAATACAATTGCTGCTAAATGGCGTTCCTGTAAAAGGTTCTGCTACCGATCCTGATAAGCGCATTATATTTCGTTTCTTTTTATTGCTTATTAGTGGATTGCTTACGCTTTTGTCGTCAATTTACATCGAATTTTTTACCATGTGGGGAAGTGCAGCTTTTCCGGCTATGCAAATTACAGCACTAGTTACCGGAACTATTGTAATAGGAGTAGCATTTGCAATCCGATCGTTGCATTTTTATGCCATTCTCGTGGGATTGTTTTTGGTGTTCACTAATTTGCTTCATGCGTTTATTTTAGCTTTTTCGAGCCATGATTTAGCATTGATAATCCTAGCCATCGTAAAAGCGCTTATTGCTATTTATATCCTAACAGCCATCCCCTTATCACGTCAAAAAGCAGCTTATCGATTAAAAAGCCCATGGTTAATTGAACAGGGCAAGAAGGTTGGGCAAATAAAGGATTTCAAACAGGACGATCATACAAATTACATTCCTTAAGGAAACCAATTAATGAGTAAATCAGATACTAACCATATTTTACAACTTGATGGCATTCGTTTTTTTGCCATATTCTTTGTTATGATAGCGCATTGGCTTCAATGGCAATCGGGCTTTTTCTTGCTGAAACGTGCCGAATTTGTACATGGAGTAACATTGTTCTTTGTGTTGAGCGGGTTTCTTATAACACGCATCTTGCTGACCAATAGGCTAAAATATGATAAGCATGCGGTTTCTACCACAGCATTGTTTAAATCATTCTACATCCGCCGGTTTTTACGAATCTTTCCAATTTATTACCTCACCATAGCTTTTATGTTGGTTATTGGTTACAAGGATGTAAAAGATTTTTTTATTTATCTGATTACCTATACTACAAATATCCATCAATCGATGACCAACGCCCACATCGATGGATATAATCATTTTTGGTCGTTGGCTGTTGAAGAACAATTTTACATACTTTGGCCCTTTGTAATTGTCTTTACACCTCTAAAGCATTTAAAATCTGTTATATTGGGGTTTATTGTTCTGTCGGTTGCCACAAGGGCATATCTTTTTTATGAAGTAAACTGGGCGTGGATGGCCTTGGATTATTTTCCTCTGTCGTGTTTTCAGTCTTTAGCCATTGGAGGCCTAATTGC
>CAZKHA010000302.1:1219-2210 GCA_964552325.1 uncultured Bacteroidales bacterium | reverse complement strand
ATCCGGATCTAGCTACTGATGTGAAAATTGGTGAGCGTATTTTAATGGATGACGGTAAGCTAAGTGCCGTTGTAGTAGGCATTGATGGGCAAAGGATCGAAGCTAAGGTACTGGTGGGTGGCTTGTTAAAGAATAAAAAAGGGGTTAACCTGCCCGATACCAACACCAGCCTTCCCAGCATAACCGAAAAAGATGAGCGCGATCTTGCCTTTGCCTTGGCACATAAACTCGATTGGGTGGCACTGTCGTTTGTTAGGAGTTCTGCTGACATTAAGCTACTTCGTAAATTGATTCAAGGGTCGCCGAACCATTGGAAGCCGGGAATAATCGCCAAAATTGAAAAGCCAGAAGCATTGGAAGATTTAGAAAGCATCCTAAAAATTTCAGATGCCATTATGATTGCACGTGGAGATCTTGGCATTGAAATACCCTTTGAAAAGTTGCCAATTATTCAAAAACGCATTGTCCAAGAAGCTTTACAACTCTCAAAGCCTACCATTGTTGCCACCCAAATGCTAGAGGGCATGATCAATAACACAACACCAACCCGTGCCGAGATAAATGACGTGGCCAATTCGGTTATGGATGGCGCAGATGCCCTTATGCTCAGCGCTGAAACCAGCGCGGGAATGTATCCTGTTGAGGCTGTGCAGGCCATGGTAAAAATAGTAGCTGAAACCGAGAAGTACCCGCAAATCTACCACCGCAAGGTGAAAGTTCCCAAAGGCCATAGCGAACGGCAGATCACGGATTCCATCGTGGCTTCGGCAGTCCGATTGAGCAAAGACGCTGAAGTATCAGCCATAATTACCCATACGCTGAGCGGGTATTCGGCGTTTAAATTGGCTAGCCATAGGCCCTTCGCTAACATTTTCATCTTTTCGCATGAACAAGACTTGCTCAATAAGCTCAATTTGGTTTGGGGTGTCAAGGGTTTTTATTATGACCACCTCACCAGTTCAGAACAAGCTTTGGACGATATGCGGGAAAT
>CAZKHA010000302.1:0-1206 GCA_964552325.1 uncultured Bacteroidales bacterium | reverse complement strand
CTTGTAATACAAATGGCTGGTTTCCCATTACTTGAAAAGGCAAAATCAAATATGCTACTGTTAAAAACTGTAACCGACACAAGCAAGAAGTAAACATTTGTAATAAAACCTTGTTAGTATAAGCTGTTGGATCATTTTGGTTTATTTGGATGGCCCTGCTTGCAAATAATCAATTGCTTGTTTGTAAGTTAAACAATTTGATGGTAAACCATAGCAACATTGGCTAATTTTTAGTAAAATTGCAAACTGTTTCGTTCGAGCGTGCCTCCACTTCTATGGGTACGTAAGGCAATGTTTGACAAGTGTTTATTTAAAGGCTTCATGAGCCCATAATAATTGTTAGACAATTGATTTTGAAAATATTAAGAATAATCAAGATGAGAATTGCATCATTAATAACCGCTTTATTACTTTTGATTGGATTTCAGGGAAGAGCAGCAGAGCCCGTTGAGGCGCATGCATCGGGTAATCATGCACAAGCGGCTGAAGAGTCATTTAATGCAGGTCATATGATTATTGACCATATAATTGACGCCCATGAGTGGCACATTCTTTCTATAGGTAAAACTCATGTTTCCATTCCTTTACCAGTTATTTTGCTTCACGAGGGTAAACTGCATGTATTTATGTCATCGGCATTTCACCATGGCCATGCATCATTCAACAACTTTAAACTGATGAGTTCGGGCCCTTATAAAGGGAAAATCGTTCATATTACCAACCATGATGGCCACGAAACAATTGATTCGAAATTACCCCTTGATTTTAGTATAACAAAAAACGTGATGGCCATATTTGTTTCTGTAGCCATTCTTGTGTTGTTGTTCATGTTCGTGTCAAAATCCTACAAAACCCGGAAAGGTCATGCACCAAAAGGCCTTCAATCTTTTTTGGAAGTCCTCATCTTGTTTGTGCGCGATGATATAGCCAAATCTTCTATCGGAGAGAAAAAATATGAGCGCTTTCTGCCTTTCTTATTGACAACTTTTTTCTTTATCCTCATAAACAATCTATTAGGCCTGGTACCTTTTTTCCCGGGCGGGGCCAATGTTACCGGAAACATCGCGGTAACTTTAGTTTTGGCTTTGTTTACGTTTATTATAACCACAGTAAGCGCCAACAAAGGATATTGGAAACACATTGTAAATGCCCCAGGCGTGCCATGGTGGCTAAAGTTTCCGGTTCCGCTCATGCCGATTGTGGAGA
>CAZKHA010000301.1:0-2288 GCA_964552325.1 uncultured Bacteroidales bacterium | reverse complement strand
AACCCCGATTGGAAACCGGCATCTTTCACAATCCATAACAATTACTACCCCTTGACGGGAGCACACGCTACCACCGATTGCGCATCCTGCCATAATGGAGTGTATTCAAATACACCCAATACCTGTGTAGGTTGCCATCAAGCAAATTACACACAAACTACCAATCCTCCCCATGCCTCAGCGCAATTCCCAACTGATTGTGAGTCGTGCCACACGCCCGTAGGTTGGTCGCCATCAACATTTAACCACGATGGGCAGTATTTCCCAATCTATTCGGGCAAGCACAAAGATGAATGGAACACTTGTTCAGAATGCCATCCAAATACAGGTAATTATGCGGTATTTACTTGCATTGATTGCCATGAACACAATAAGACCGAAATGGATAGCGAGCATAGTGGCGTAAGCGGGTATTCGTATAACAGCCAAGCTTGCTTAAACTGCCACCCCACTGGAAATGGGGGAAAAGCTTTGAATAGGATTATGAATAAGCAATTTTAACCTACGCCATGAACCGAATCATTGCAATCCTTATGTTTATTGCATGTGCCTATTCGTTGCATGCACAAGAAACGAACAAGACACTTGAGGGTACCATTTCTTACATAACATCGCAAAATGTGTATGTAAAATTTGAATCAACACAAGATCTTGCCGTTGGCGATACCTTGTTTAGCACCTTGGATGGCAAACAAGTGCCGGTGTTAAAAATATTGAATAAGTCGTCAATATCATGTGTTTGCGAGCCTATCACTCCCAAGCCCTTATCCATTTCTGATAAGCTTTATGCACGGCCAAATACCTCAGTAAATCCTAGCTTGGTTAATCCAACTGTAGAAAAGGTTGTTAAGAAAGAATTGCCTAACCAAGACCTCCAAAAGCCTCAGGCAACAACCAAAACCGAAACAATCCGCAAACCTGATGTATTTGGAATGATGTCGGCAGCTTACAGCACGGTGTTTTCAAGCCAGGGCAATCCCGAGAATGCCCGAGCACAGTACACCCTTATGGTTAATGCCCGGAACATTGATAGTTCACGTGTATCGTTTGAAAGTTATATTACGGCCATATACCGCCAACGAAACTGGGATACCCTTAAAACAGATATTTTTAATGTCCTGAAAATATACAATTTAGCTGTAGGATACGAGGCAGGTAAAAATTCAAAAGTATGGTTGGGCCGTAGGATGAATCCACGAATTAGCAATATGGGCGCTGTGGATGGGCTACAGTTTGAGCAAAAGATTAACAGCCTTACATTGGGTGTAGTAGCCGGACTTAGACCCGATTATACAACCTATGGTTTTAATACGGACCTTTTACAATATGGTGGTTATTTGAGCTTTGATAAAAACATGAATGTGGGCTCTACCCAAAATACGCTTGCATTTATCGAGCAACGGAATTCGGGGCAGGTAGATAGGAGATATGCCTATGTACAACACACTAGTATGCTTGGCAAAAAGCTGAGCCTATTTGGATCTGCCGAATTGGATCTGTTTAACAAAACCCTCAATAGCGTTGATAGTACCTTGGCACAAGATAACTCCCCTAAACTTACAAACTTATATGCTTCATTAAGGTATAAGCTATTAAAGCCCTTATCGGTTTCATTAACTTATAGTTCGCGCAAGAACGTGGTTTATTACGAAACCTTTAAAACTTTTTTGGAGCAATTGCTCGACGATGAAAAACAACAAGGTTATTCGTTGCAGTTAAACTTTCACCCGAAGGGGATTTTTTCGATGGGTATAACGGGCTCCTATCGAAACCGCGATAACGACCCTCAAGCTTCAAAGAATGTTTATGGGTACATCACCCTTAGCCAAATTCCTCGATTAAGTGTTTCAACAACGTTTTCAGCTACTTTTATTGAAACAGCCTATTTGTCAGGAAGGATTTTTAGCCTTGGTGTGACCAAAGACCTTGTTAAAGCGAAGCTTTCAACTGGGGTTGATTACCGTTTTGTGGATTATAGTTTTGTTAATGCCGATCAAAACATGATTCAACATATTGGGGAATGGTATTTGACGTGGAGGTTGTATAAAAAACTGTCCTTATCGTGCTATTATGAGGGATCATTTGATACGGACAATACAAGTCACCGGGTTTATGCCCAGATGAGGTTGGGGTTCTAAATTTTTTTTATAGCTTTGGGCTTGTAAATTAGCAGTTTAGGATTGAGGTAAAAATTTTGTTTAATTTTTTATCAAAAACTTTAAACAAAGTTGAAGGCGTTGCTGTTTATAGTAGTACTTAACATGTATAACTTAAATTCTTACTACTAT
>CAZKHA010000300.1:0-2387 GCA_964552325.1 uncultured Bacteroidales bacterium | reverse complement strand
TATGCACAAAACTACGTATATTGTATTTAAAATTAGTAACTTTGTGCAAAAATTATGAACCATGAAAGAGTCTCTTTTCAATAAATTTGTTGACAACCAAGGTTATCTGGCCAGCAGCGCGATTAGGGGAAACAGGTCGCTTTACTATCAGCTTAAGGCAATGCTGGAAGCAGGAGAAGTGGTTCAAATCCGAAGGGGTCTTTATCGTCACCTAAAACTTATAGAATCAGATGGGTGGGGCGATGTTTGCCAAATGATTCCAGAAGGTGTTTTATGCCTTTATACCGCTTGGCAGTTTCATGAACTCACAAATACGGTTTCTTCGAAGGTCCACATGGCGATTCCAGAAAAGATAAAACGTGTTCTTCCCCCATTTCCTCCTATCAGTCTTTATTATTGGAAACCAATAGCATGTAGTCTGGGTTTGGTTCACGCCCGTTATCAAAACGAGAATATAACAGTACTGGATAAACACCGTTCGGTTTGCGATGCCGTTCGGTTTCGCAATAAGGTAGGGATGGATACTACAAGTGAGGTCTTGAAAAGCTACCTCTCATCGCCAGATCGCAATTTCCCCCAATTGCTTGAATACGCGCGCCAACTTAGAATAGAGAAAAAAATCTCCGACTATCTCAACATAATGGTATGAAAAACACACCGGCATCTGTTAAAGCCCGTCTTTATAACTTATCAAGAAATGAGGGCATTGATTTTCAACTTTTGTTGCTGCGCTATCTGCACGAAAGGTTTCTATACCGCTTGTCGGTTTCTGGATATGCCGATAAGTTTTTGCTGAAAGGGGGAGCTTTCCTCTATGCTTTGCAAGGATTAAAAGCACGCCCAACAAAGGATTTGGATTTTTTGGAAATTGGTGACTCCCCACTGTCAGATAGTTTGCCTGCTATCCTCAAGTCGGTTTGTGCTATAGAAGTGGAAGATGCTACCAGATTTGCGCTAGCCCAGAAGCCGTCCGAAATCATAAAACTTGAAGATAAATACAATGGTATCAGGGTTTTTATTGAAGCACACCTTCATACTGCACGGCAATTACTTCATATTGACGTTGGCTATGGGGATGTAGTGAAACCTGCACCTTTAACCATTACGTATCCTGCATTGCTTGAACCCATGGAGTCGCCAAAATTGATGGCCTATACCGTAGAATCGGTGGTGGCAGAAAAATTTCATGCCATGGTCGAACTTGCCGAAGTCAACAGCCGAATGAAGGATTTCTTTGATATTTTTACACTCTTTTCCAACAACATGGTTAACCGTAGCGAATTACAATTGGCCGTAGGCGAAACCTTTAAAAGAAGAAAGACGAACCTTCATCCCAATCCGGTTGTTTTTACAAGCCAATTTTGGTATGACACGAGGAGATTAGCCATGTGGAAAGCATTTCTTAAGCGGATCAACTATGGAGTACCCCTGCCTTTTGATAACGTAATGGCGCTTATTAAACTTGAACTTGAGCCAGTTTACAATACCTTGATATTACAAGAATTTACTGGCAATTAATTGTATTACACTTCGTTACTGGTTGACCTCGTCAAAATTTGTTCGATTAACTGGCAGTTCTGGTAAATGCGTTATCTTTGAATGATGAGTAATAGCTGTAATATGTATAAACTACATGAAATTTGGCCGGTAGATGTGCCAATGCGATTTCAGGAAATGGGTAAGTGGCCATTCACGGTTATTGACAAAGCATACCAGCTAGGCTCCATTTTCGAAGCTGACTATTTGAGAACTGTACAAGTTGCATTAGACTATAGGCATTTGTAACATTTATTAGCTTTAACTAAAGGAGGCGGCTATGGCTGATAATTAATTAGATAAATCAATTTCACATAAAATGATAGAACCCAACAATACCATCTCCAACCGCTATCATCTTCTTCGCCGCATCGGCATAGGGGGCTACTCTGAGGTGTGGTTAGCCGAAGATACCATGGCTGGCAACATGCAGGTGGCACTTAAGATTTTTGCGCCCGATAAAGGGCTGGATGACCAGGGCATTGCATTGTTTAGCAAGGAATATTCATTGGTGTTCAATTTGAACCACAATAATTTACTGTTGCCCAAGCATTTCGATGTGGCCAACGGATCGCCGTTTTTAGTGCTGCCTTACTGTGCGGCAGGGAGCGTATTTAGCAAAATTGACAACATGACAGAAACGGAACTTGCTAAATTCATGCAACAAGCCGCATCCGCTATTGAATACCTTCACAGTCAGGAGCCACCCATCATCCATCAAGACATCAAACCTGACAACTTCTTGATTGACAATCAAGGGAATTATCTACTCTCAGATTTTGGCATCAGTAGCAAGATACGCCGTACCCTCACCCGCAGTATGGGAGCCCAAGGTTCAACAGGTACCATGG
>CAZKHA010000299.1:0-2389 GCA_964552325.1 uncultured Bacteroidales bacterium | reverse complement strand
TGAAGTATAAATCGTAAAAAGATGGAGTTAAAGCAAACACAAATAGTGCATGATTATGTCATAAAACTCAAGGCAAGATGTTTATTTCTGCTAAAAAGTTCTTAATCTTGCAGCGCCAAACCCAATTGCCATGAACAAACCATTTTTTATTACATTATTACTGATAATGATAGGATTATCAGTAAAGCCCCAAGCAATCGTAGAAACCCCAGAAGCCCAAAAAGCGCGGATGCAATGGTGGCATGATGCCCGTTTTGGGATGTTTATACACTGGGGTGCTTATTCGGTACCCGCGGGCGTGCACAATGGCAAAGAACTTCCATCGGCCAGCGAATGGATAATGGCTACCGGTAACATTTCGCCAAAAGAATACGAACAATATCCCGCACGTTTCAATCCAATAAACTTTGATGCGGATGCTTGGGTAAAAACTGCCCGCGATGCAGGCATGAAATACTTGGTTATCACCTCAAAACACCACGATGGGTTTTGCATTTGGGATTCAAAAATTACTGGGTATGATGTTATAGATTTTGCACCCTATAAACACGATCCGCTTAAAGACCTCTCAAAAGCCTGTAAAAAGTATGGAATTCGCTTCGGCTTGTACCACTCAATAATGGATTGGCATCACCCCTGGGCTTCGGGCAGCACCTTTAGTCTTTACCGTGATGAATATTTGATACCTCAATTGGAAGAATTGATTAAAAACTATGAGCCTGAAATACTATGGTTTGATGGTGAATGGATTGATGAATGGACCGAGGCGCAAGGTCGTGATTTGTATAAGCACCTGCGAAAAATAAAACCCTCACTTATAATCAACAACCGCATTGGAAAAGGCAGGAACGGTATGCAAGGCATGAATACATATGATGAGGCTGTTGGCGATTTTGGTACCCCTGAACAAGAGATTTTAAGCAGCTCAAGCAGCAAGGCCTGGGAGTCATGCATGACCATGAACGATTCATGGGGTTTTAAAAAGAACGACCATAACTGGAAATCATCGGCACAACTCATTCACAACCTGATTGATATTGTGGCAAAAGGCGGTAATTACCTGCTTAATGTAGGCCCCGATTCACTTGGAATTATTCCACCCGAAAGTGTTGAAAGGCTACAGGATGTCGGGAATTGGCTAAAAATTAATGGTAAGGCCATTTACACTACCCAAGCGGTGCAACTTTTCAACCCTGATCCCACAATCCGGATTTGCAAAGAACCCAAGGGCTCACGCTATTACATACTGCTTACCGAATACCCTACACAAGCTGTTGTGATACCCAGTCTTAAGCCTCTTAAAAACACAAAAATCAAACTTCTTACAAACAAAGAATCAATGCCTTATTCGTACCAAGATCAGGATGGATTACGCATTGAACTGCCAGCCTATCAAACTGCGTTCGGCAATTTTGCCTGGGTTTTAGAATTAGAAGCTGAAGAAGTTGCTGTGGCACAAGCTCCTACCATAAAAGTTATGACGGGCGAAACAGCGGATGAAATCCTTTTTTCACGCTCAACCGAGGCAAGGATTTTTAGTGATGATACGAGTGCCCAAATTCGTTTTACGGTGGATGGAAGCCCCGTAAGCCTTCAATCGCCGGTTTATACTCGTCCAATCCTAATCAGCCGCTCGCAAACCATTACTGCTGTTGCATATTGCAAAGGCAAGAACAAGAGCCTGCCAGCAAGTTTAACCCTTATCCGAATTGATGATATTGAAAATGTGAAATACCTTACTGATTACAGTCCCAAATATGCCGGAAAGGGCAAATTCACCTTGTTCGATGGCAAATTTGGCAGTATTAAATATCAAGATAAGAACTGGTTAGGATTTGAGAATAAAGATGCAGAACTGATGGTGAATTTTGGGATTGTGCGTAAACTTACTTCGCTTGACGTTAGTTACTTAAACGATCCCTCCTCTTGGATTTTTGCACCCTTAGGTATCGAAATTGAAGCTTCGGTAAACGGGCAAGATTATTATAAACTAGGGGCTTTCGAAAACGTAAACAAAGCTAGCAATGCTAAGGAAACCAGTCATTTCCTTGCCACATTTGAACCCAATGAAGCTCGGTATTTGCGTTTAAAGATTGTTAGCCCAAAGGTTTGTCCCAAAGGCCATGCGGGCGAAGGACAGCCTGCTTGGATATTTTTAGATGAACTGAAACCTGGGTTTGTAGATTAAGGTATTTTCGCTTGATAATTGATGCAAAAGCTTGCGCAAAAAAATGCCCCGCGATAAGATTATCAGCAGGGCATCAAATACTTACGTTTAACTATCCTTACTTCTCAGGGAAGATATATTCTTCAGCAGGTGCTTTTGGGTTTGGTCCCCATTTGTTAGTGCCTAATTGGCTGTCGGTTACATATAAAACAAATAGCCATA
>CAZKHA010000298.1:0-2547 GCA_964552325.1 uncultured Bacteroidales bacterium | reverse complement strand
CTATCCACCCATAAACGGATAGCGATAGTCTCGGGCCGGCATAAAGGTTTCCTTGATGGTGCGTGGGCTCACCCAGCGGATGAGGTTCAGGGTTCCACCTGCTTTATCATTGGTTCCGGAAGCCCTTGCACCCCCAAAAGGTTGTAGCCCAACCATGGCTCCGGTAGGTTTATCGTTGATGTAAAAATTGCCAGCAGCATACCTTAATACTTTGGACGCTTTTAGCATAGCATATTTATCATTCGAAAAAATAGCTCCCGTTAATCCGTAAGGCGATGTTTGGTCGCACAGATGCAAAGTCTCTTCATACTTGCTATCTTCGTACACATACAAGGTGATTACTGGGCCAAAAAGCTCTTCTTGCATTGTAACAAACAACGGATTTGTGGTTAAAATAACAGTTGGTTCGATAAAGTACCCCACTTCCATGCTTCCTTTACCACCCGATATTACCTCACATTCAGGTGAATTCTTGGCCAATTCAATGTATCCCATAATGGTCTTATACGAACCTTCATCAATAACGGCATTCATAAAATTGCTGAAATCCATTACATCCCCTGTTTTAAGGGTAGCCAGTTCATCAACAAGCACTTGTTTTATTGTTGGCCATAACGATTTTGGGATATACGCCCGTGAGGCAGCAGAGCATTTTTGCCCTTGGTACTCAAAAGCCCCCCTGATAATAGCCGTGGCAACCTCAACTGGCTCGGCTGATTGGTGAACGAAAATAAAATCCTTACCGCCTGTCTCCCCAACTAGTTTTGGATATGAAACATACTTGTTAAGGTTATCGGAAACCCCTTTCCAAAGGCTGTTGAATGTGTTGTTGGAGCCCGTAAAATGAATTCCTGCTAAATGCTTGTTTTTGAGAACTTGGCTTCCTATTAACGAACCGGAACCTGGAATAAAATTAATGACACCAGCGGGCATGCCAGCCTCCATAAACACTTTCATCAAGTAATAATTTGATAACAGTGCGGTGGTTGCAGGTTTCCAAACAGTGGTATTGCCCATTAAAGCTACCGCCATGTTAAGGTTTGAGGCAATGGAAGTAAAATTAAAAGGTGTAACTGCAAACACAAATCCTTCCAAGGCTCTATATTCCATTCGGTTAAACTGCCCAAACTCCGACTTTGGCTGATCGCCATATATCTGCGAAGCAAAATACACATTGTACCTTAAAAAGTCGATGGTTTCGCAGGCAGCATCAATTTCGGCCTGAAAAGGAGTTTTGCTTTGGCCCAACATGGTTGCAGCATTCAACAAATCGCGGTATTTTTTTGATAGAAGCTCGGCCACCCGCAGCATTATACCCGAACGTTCGAGCCAGGGAACGTCTTCCCAAAGCTCGCGGGCAGCAACGGCACTTTGCATAGCAAGCTCAATTTCTGGCTCACCAGCCATATGATAATTTGCTAAAACATGTTGGTGATTATGGGGCATCACCACCTTACCCATTTTACCGGTACGTACTTCTTTCCCGCCAATAATTAGAGGGATTTCAACCACTTGGCTCGCTTGGCGTTGCAATTCTGCTCGCAAGCGATGGGTTTCAGCACTTTGTGGATAGAACTGGCAAATGGGCTCGTTTTGTGGGCTATCGAAGGTAAAAACAGCGTTATTCATAATAAAACAGGATGATTGATGGTTTGAATTTTTCGAGTTGCAAAATTATGCAATTCGCTTTAAAAAACATCATACCATCTCACCAATGCACCATATCTTATTACTTATTTAAAATCTGCTTTAATGTATCTTCAAGGGCCTGATTGATAACAGCATCATATTTTTGGTGAAAAGCATCAAAGGCCAACACGATATTTTTACCTTGTGGAGTTAAGGTTGTTTTTCCACCTTCTTTGCCACCTCTTTGGCGTTCAATAACCGGGAAGCCAAGCAGTTCTTCTATTTTATTCAGATTATCCCATGTTTTGCGATAGGTTAACCCATGCAAGCGCATGGCTTCTTTGAGGCAACCTGTTTGTTCGATGGTTTTCAACAACTTCCATTTGCCATCGCCCAACACACCTGCTTTTCCCTCCGTTTCGAGCCAAATTTTATAGCGAATTTTTAATGCGCCTGTTTCCATTGTGAACAACGATTAAGGTAAAGGTTGATTTAAGGCTCATAACCGACAGTTTGGGCCATCACTACTTTTTGACTACCAGAGAGATTCAGGAGTTTGGCAAGTGAGGTAGCATCAAAAGAAGCACGCGTAACAGTGTTTAGGCCTTCAGATGCACACCAGAGGTAAACATTTTGAACGATACAGCCCGCATGAACACCGGCATAGAGCACACGGGCTTCATCTGGCGTATCTTTCATTTTGCTCAAATCAGAAACCAACACCAAGTTAAGGGCTGCATTTTGCACAAAATCTTGCATTCCGGTGGCTTTGCGGTGATCCTCCTTTTGCAGCAAAACCAAAACATGCCTTATAGCATCGTACTTATAAACGCCTTGAGCCATAAACACAAACACATCCATATCCTGATAATTACGTGCAGTTGGGGCGGTACGCTTGCCCGATTCGGGCCGGTTTAT
>CAZKHA010000297.1:0-2557 GCA_964552325.1 uncultured Bacteroidales bacterium | reverse complement strand
CAGCGAGGACTTGCAGCGATAGCCCGACCCGCAGGGGCACGCCCAAAAAAAGCCTGAGCTCAGCATAAAACACCCGCGAATGCACGAATTTTGGTTAGTCTTAATTGGCCATCACCAACAAAATTACCTAACGGTCGTACTGGGCATTGTAATTTACTGGACTCAAGCTTGAATAGGGGCCTTAATTATAGGCAAGGACTGTGTTGACTATCTGCTGATAACAAGACGTTTTACAAGTTGCTTTGTGCCTGCGGCAAGCTTCACCATATATACGCCATTGGGAAGGCTGGACGTGGCAAGCGAAATACGCCCGCTGCCAGCATCGAGCCATCGTGATTCGTACAAAACTTGCTGGCCAAGTGCGTTATACAGCGTTAGCTGAATGGTTTCGGGCTTTTGAAGGCGCAGGTCAAAGTTTGTGTGTGTGGCAGCCGGATTGGGGGTTGGCCCTTCTACAAGAAAGCCATCAGTGTGTGTTTCGGGCAGTCCTACAGTTAAGCTGGCTTCTTTCAGCACTATCTGGTTCATTTGATCGAAGTAGATGACCGATGGTTGCTTGTCAATAAAGAACTCGAAGCCTTGGTGGTTGTATTCGTTCATTACCTTAAACGTAGTATCTAAGCCATTAAGCCCAAGTACCCTGATTTCGACGGGCATTTTAAAGAAGCCGGCATTGGTTTGTACTTGGTGAACGGTGAAGCTGATTTTCCATTGGCCATTGCCCATGTTCTGGAAGTAGTAGTTGTTTTCATACACGGGATGGTTGGCTTGGTAAATCCATTGATCGAAAAACCATTGATAATCTTGCCCTGTAACAGTGTTGACGTGCTGAATAAAATCGGGGATAACGGCTGATTTGTATTTGAGGTTGGTATCGGCGGCATATTGGTTCAGGACCTCAAAAAACGAGGAATCGCCAATGGTGTAGCGCAGCAAATGAAGAATGCAAGCACCCTTGCAGTAGGTTACGGCATAATTGAACAACACATTGGGTTCGGGGGTATTAACTAGCCAGCTGGGGTCGGAAATAGGCCAGCCGGGATTGGCCTGTAGGTAATAGGCTGCATTGCCTAGAATTTCGTTTTTGTAGCCTGAGTAGCCAATGGTATTTTCGGCCCATAAGGCTTCGCTAAAGGTTGCAAAGCCCTCGTTTAACCATAAATCGGCCCAGGTGGCACAGGTAATCATATCGCCAAACCATTGGTGAGCAAATTCATGAGCTACCAGGTACTCGCTCCAGCAACCCGGGCAAAGGCTGGTAAGGGTTTGGTTTTCCATGCCGCCCCATGAGAATTCGTCGTTAAGGGTTGCAAAACCGTTCTTATCGAAGGGATGGTCGCAAAAGGTTTCAGAAAAATAGGTGGTCATATCGCCAATAATGGCTTCCATGGGTTGGGGCTGCTCGCCGTTGTTATAATAGAAGCGCATGGGCACCACCTGCTGTGGATTGTTGGGGTTTACCCAATTAACTATATCGAGGTTGTAGTTCATTTTAGAGGTGATGATCATAAGATAGGTTGCCACGTTATGGTTGCTGATCCAGGTGTACCAGAGCGAGTCGGCTACCACCACTGAGTCGGCCAAATGTCCATTAGAGCCGAGTTTAACATTTTTGTGGACCTTGGCTTTCAGTTCCCATTTTGCCTTGTCAGAGGGTTTGTCGTAGCAAGGCATCCAGCGGCGTGCGCCTTCGGGTTCACTATCGGTAAACACGAATCCGCCATTGGCATAAAACCCAAAATCATCAATGTTTAGGTGCTTGTATTTTATGCCCACTTCCACTATTTCGCCGGGGTTATAGGTGCGGTCGAGTGTGATGGTGAGCAAGTCGTTGGCATGTGTAAAACTTTGACCCGCAAGCGAAACGGCGTTTATTTGCAAGGATGGGTTACCTGCGTTAAGGGTAATGCTGTTCAGCACGGAGTCAACTTTGAACTTGACGGTGATGTTGGCAGTGAAATCGTTGGGGTAGGGGCTGAGGTGGTTTTTAAACAGGTCGATATCGAGGGTATATTTTAGTACATCGAATGAATGGGGAATAAAAGCCTCCGACGATTTTAGGGAAGGTAGGCTTTGCCATTGGCTCTTGCGCTTGCTGCATTCTACAGCCCCGCTGTGTGAGTTTTGTTGGCTATAAGTGCTTGCAAACATGCTTAATGCAAGTAAAAGGAGTAGGATTTTTTTCATTGTGAAGTATTTTGTACAGATGGTTTACTATTGGAACTGCAAATGTATCATTTGTAAGTCAATTGCTGAATAAACACCTAAAGCAGAAAAAGTTTACCGGTGAGGGAAAGATTGTTGCAGGGGATAAGTAAGATATTTATGTTTAGTTAATGTAATAAGCTGAAAACGTGTGTAAAAGGCCTCTGCTTGCGAAAAACTCGAAAACGGCTTGATTGCCAGAGGCGGGTTTAGCAGTAAAGGATCGTTTGTATTTTACATGATCCAAGGAAACCTGTGAGTGTTTGCACAATCTATTTAATACTCCCCATTAGCACCCTTCGGCAGGCTCAGGGCAGGCTATTAGATAAATTTGAAGATATGCAGATTTGTA
>CAZKHA010000296.1:0-2572 GCA_964552325.1 uncultured Bacteroidales bacterium | reverse complement strand
GTTGGCGCAATCCTCATCCTTGCCCGCACAGGCTTTATTCCTGGCTTTTTAAGCGATGTGCTTATTAGCTGGCCTATGCTCTTAATCGCCATTGGTGTTTATTCGTTATTAAAACATTCGGGCAGCACCACCGGAGTCGTGCTTATACTCATTGGAGGATTCTTTATCATGCCCAAACTTGATATTATCCCAAATTTCTCCTTTCATGTTTATTGGCCTGTAATACTTATCGTAATCGGTATTTATCTGATTTACAATTTTATGTTTAACTCCAAAAAAACGATCGACGAAACCTTTAACCATACCGAAGTAAGCAATGACGATTTTTTTGAAGATTCGAATATTTTTGGGGGTGGCCACCGCATTATTACCTCACAAAACTTGAGAGGCGGAAAAGTTAGCTGCATATTTGGCGGGACTAAAATTGACCTTACCAAAGCACAACTTGCTGAGGGAAAAAACATTATTAATACAAATGTAGCTTTTGGAGGTATCGAAATTATTGTGCCGGCAGCTTGGCACGTTTCATCAGAACTTCAACCTATTTTTGGTGGCGTAAGTGATAAACGAATGGTTAACCATGAGTATCAAAGCAGTACCAAAGAGCTAGTGCTTAGGGGTGGCGTTATTTTTGGTGGGGTAGAGATTAAAAACTATCAATAGCGCATATCGGTATGCCAAAAAACAAATACGTATTTCTTATCTCAGCGGTGTGGGTGCTATTAACAAGCATCCACTTGCTGGTTTTAATCTATATCCTTAATATTGAAATACCTACAGCAGTTGCAGATGCTGTATTGGGCAACACAAGTTTTATGGCGTTTGCGATTGGAATTTGGTTCCAAATAAAAGGATTGAGCAGCGTTAATGGCGACCGAAATAAGCTTATTATTAACCACTTAATTACTGGAATCTCAATAGTTACGCTTTGGATAGTTGTCAACTATTATATCTTAAGTTATAGTTTTGCCAACGATGATCGGTATGTAATGGTTTTAAAACAATCGCTGGGCATAAGGGCTATTTATGGATTGTTGCTGTATGCCATGGTATCACTCGCAATGCATCTAATCAATGCCTTTCAGGTGCAAAGAGAACACGAAAACCGTGAAGCTGAACTTCAACGCATCGTAAAAGAATCGGAGCTAAACTTGCTCAAGTCGCAAATCAATCCTCATTTTTTGTTCAACAGCTTAAACTCCATTGCTGCACTTACGCTTTCTAATCAGCTAAAGGCACATGAAATGATAATTGAACTAAGTGATTTTATGAGGTTTACTATCCGAAATAATGAGCAAGAAATGCATACGATTAAGGCAGAGATTGAAAATATCCGTCGGTATTTAACTATCGAACGAATACGTTTTGGAGAACGTTTGGCCATCCACGAAAACTTACAAGAAGCCTGCATGAACTCCCAAATACCAAACATGATGCTTCAGCCCTTGTTCGAAAACGCCATAAAACATGGGGTTACTGAAAGCACCGCCCCAATAATCATTAACTTTAGATGCTCACTTGAAGGCAACACATTAATTATAGGTATTAGCAACAATTTCCAGCAAGGGGCTTCGGCCACAAAAGGTAAGGGGCTAGGGCTAAAAAATATCCAACGGAGGCTTGAAATCCTTTACAAGCGCAATGATTTACTTAAAATTACCAAAACAACAGATAACTTTCAGGTTGAATTGCAAATACCCCAAATCACAATTTACAAATAATCAATATGTTAACCGCACTAATTATTGATGATGAAGAGTTGGCCCGCAACCTCATCGTACATTATTTGAAAGATAATCCGACTATTTCGATAGTTGGGCAATGCAGCGATGGTTTTGAAGCACTGAAAGCCATCAATCAATTGAAGCCCGACGTAATTTTTCTTGATATCCAAATGCCCAAGCTCAATGGTTTTGAGCTTTTAGAAGTAATTGAATACCAGCCATGTGTTATTTTTTCAACGGCCTACGATGCGTATGCATTAAAAGCTTTTGAGCAAAATGCTACCGATTATCTTTTGAAACCCTATTCTCAGAGCAGGTTTAATGAGGCCTTAAAACGAGCCGAAGCCAAACTCCAAAATGCACACCTTATAGCATCAGAAACTGAAAAACTTCTTAAAAACATTGATAACCAAGAAAATATAATTCAACGTGTGGTGGTAAAGCACCACAACCAAATTGAAGTTATCCCAACAGATCAGTTAATTTACATCGAATCGGCTGATGATTATGTGATGCTTCATACTGCCAAAGGCCGCTTTTTAAAGCAAAAGACCATGAAATACTTTGAAGATCATTTGGATAAAGAAGTTTTTGTGCGGGTACACCGATCGTATTTGGTTCAAATTTCGTTTATCTCGCGTTACGAACCTTATACGAAGGATTCGTTTATGGTGATTCTAAAAAACAATACGCGGATACCCATGAGCCGTGCCGGTGCACGCTTGTTAAAGGAAAAGCTTGGCTTATAGGCACAAAAAATGGGTAAGCTACTTACATCGCACCGCTACAACCGGCTACCCTTGCTTCCTTCCGGATCTGGGGGAGTTCACCAGGAGCTGGTCGTATAA
>CAZKHA010000295.1:0-2581 GCA_964552325.1 uncultured Bacteroidales bacterium | reverse complement strand
CCTCCACCCAGGTTAAACTGATAATTGGATGAGTTACCGTAAAGGCCGGGTTCAATACCATCATAATCAAAATAAACCCCTGCCGTAACCGATTGAACTGCCGACACCAACTCAGCTTGCAAGCGCAATCCAATTAAGGGTGTAAACCAAATGTTGGCCCCACAGCGCAGCCCATAGGCAAATTTGGTTGATGAGTTGAACCCAAACTGTTCGGGTGCTTTAAACTTGAAAACGGCCAATCCGGCCATACCTCCTCCATAAAGTTCAACAACCTCTCCTAAGTCTGGCAAATACTGGTTGCTGCACAACATATAGTACTGGCACTTATAATCCAAGGTTTCTGACACAAATTCGCCAAACTCATTCTCATAGTCCATTGGCGCTTCCGAACTGATTTGTTTGTACATGAATTCAAGACCAAATTCATCATCAGGCATCAACTCAATGCCAATCCCCCATAATTTGCCACCTTGTAGCACACCCTCAAATTGGGTTGGATCGTCGCGTTCAGAATACACATAGTCATCAAAGGCATGGCTCAGGTATCCATTTATCCGAATGCCTTGGGCTGTACCGCAAAGACTTGCACTGACCATACTAATAATTAGGATGGCTGTTCTTGTCGAAAATGCAAAGTTCATGGTATTATACTATTGATTAATATTTACTTAGGTTCAATTACAGCAAATCTTGCGAGTGCTTTTGCTACAAAAATACACAAAAAAGGCACCTATGCCAATACGAAAGCCTTAGCCGACATGTTCTAATTTTACCATGTATTTGTACTATACACCCACTTACCCTTGTCCACTGAAAACAGCAGTTTGGTTTCTTCCGGAAAATTTGTGTTTTCTGGGATATGAATTAATACATCAGCCTTGGCTTCCAGGCTTGCAATATCCTTTCTGCCCGGTACATCCCCAAGTTTATGCAAAACTACAAGCAAACCCGGTTTTACCAATTCACCCAAACTCCTTGATTCACAAATGAGCATGCAATCGGTTGGTAATCTATTCATGAGGTCTTCCAATGCCTGAAGAATATGCGTTTCGCGAGTTCTAATGTAAAAGGCTTGCATTGCCCCGGCAGCTAGCATGCGCGCTGTGTCTTTGGCACAATTTGAAACATCTTCTACATTAATTATATAGTCATCAGGAATTGCCTCTTCGTGATTCCCGTGCCAAATCTCATCGTTGGGTTTTACTGAACTCACCTTAAAGGCAATAATTTTGTGGCTAGCAGCAAATCTTGAAATGAGTTGGATGGCCAAGGTTGTTTTTCCAACATTGCGTGCATTGCCTGCAATAATCAGCAGTTGTGGTATGTAAAGGTTTTTGTTCAAGGTATAAACTTTCAACGGAGTGCAAAAGTAGTGTACTATAGGATGCCTTCATCTAACATATAGCGTTCTACCAACCGTGGGATGGCAAGTTCCTTTATTTTTGATTGGTTTACAACATAATACGGTTTAGTGACGCTTAAGTTTGGGTTTAATAATTGAATACGGCAGAACTGAGCGTTGATGGTTTGATGTGATAACTGATGCTTGTAGTTGGCTGATACATTAATTATAGTATAAGGTATGGCCTTTAGGAAGGGTACATTGGCAAGAGCTACAAGTATATCATCATAGGCAAAAGCTGCGGTGTGCTCAATAAGCGGAAAGTCGAATAGGTTAGTCCAAATATCTTTTGCGGTACGCTTATTAAAAAGGAACTGCTCCTCTTTTGTATTAGACTGGTTTACAACTAAATATAAAAAATGTCGTTGTCGAACGCTCGTTTTAGGTTTTTTGGCGGGTATTGAATCAACAAGTCCTTTTTGTTTGGCAACACAACTGTGCAGTAATGGGCAAGTTTGGCAAGAAGGTTTTTGTGGTTTGCAATGTAGGGCGCCAAATTCCATAATGGCCTGGTTAAAAGTGCCAGGCGAATATGGGTCAACAAGGCTGTTAGCCAGTTGAAGGAGCGTGTTTTTTGTTGCTGGTAAATCCACTGCATCGGTAATCCCAAACCAGCGGGCATACACCCTTACAGCATTTCCATCCAGAACTGGAACGGCTTCGTTAAAGCAGATTGAAGCTATAGCTGCCGACGTATAGGGACCTATGCCGGTTAATTTTTGAAGTTCAGCAGCAGTCCTCGGAAATTGCCCATTGTATCGTTCAACAAGTTCTTTAGCAGTTTTTAGCATGTTTCTTGCCCTTGAATAATAGCCCAAACCCTGCCAAAGTTTCAAAATTTGCTCCTCTTTGGCGTCGGCCAAGGCAAAAATTGTAGGGTAGGTATCAAAAAATTTATGGTAGTAGGGCAAGCCTTGCTCGATCCGGGTTTGCTGAAGTATTACTTCTGATAGCCAGACCTTGTAAGGGTTTGTATCTGATCTCCAAGGTAATAGGCGAGCATTTTGTTCATACCATGCCATGAGACGGAGTGAAATTTCCATTCAAAATAGTTTTGAACAAATTTATTGTTAGCAGATTAGATAAAAAAATGTTGTAAAACTGTTGCAGAATTAAAAAAGTGCTATCTTTGCAGCCCATTACAAACTTAATAATCAAATCTTTAAATCGATACTGATA
>CAZKHA010000294.1:0-2605 GCA_964552325.1 uncultured Bacteroidales bacterium | reverse complement strand
TCATATTTTTAGGTGTTGGGTGTTGGCGTGAACCAACACCCGAATTATTTTAATCTATTATTGTAGTTTTCCCCATCATATTTCTAGGGTACCAGAACCCAAATTGAAACCTGGGTTATATGGCTTATTACTGAATTATAGGCAGCAAAGGCATTTAGAAGTAGTTAATCCCGAATCGCTTTGCTCTTGAGACAAAAGTTCCGAGAGGCCTGTTCTTTTTAAAAACTCGCAAAAACAAGCCGATTCGGTATATTATCAGCTTTTTCACAAGTTTTGTAATTTCGCGGTACTGGGCCCTACTTAAAAATAAAGCATTCATTTTTAACAACTTTCAATCTAATTGTGCAGTTAAGTCTTTACTTTGAAGAAATTGGCTAATGCGTTATAAAAATACTTCATACCTTTGAAAACATCATTAACGCTAAAGCCGACCTAATAGTATGTATCAGAAAATTCTAAATATATTCGTGGTGTTTTGCTTATTCCACAATATAACTTCCCAAGCCTGCACCAATTACATTGTAACCAAAGGGGCCTCCCTTGATGGGGCTTGCTACCTGGCCTATACCAACGATGGCGAATGGCTCTACAACCTTACACAAACACCTCCGCGCGATTTTAAACCCGGCGATTCCATCACGTTTATCAGTCGCGACAATATTGCCGGGAAAATTGCCCAAGTAGCCCACACTTACGGCATGATTGGGTTTCAGATGAACGAACACCAGGTATCGGTGGGTGAAACCACTTTTGTGGGCCGCGAAGAACTTTGGAACAAAAAAGGATTTCTTGAATATTGGCACCTGATGAGCCTTGCACTTGAACGGGCAAAAACAGCCCGAGAAGCCGTGGGGGTGATTACCTCACTGGCCGAAAAATACACCTATGCCAGCGAAGGCGAATCGTTTAGTATAATTGATGCGAACGAGGCATGGATACTGGAGATGGTGGGCACCGGTGCAGGAGGTAAAGGCGCTATTTGGGTTGCCATGCGCATTCCGGATGGAATGGTGTGCGCCCATGCCAACCATGCCCGTATCGGGGAGTTCCCGCTCAACGACCCACAAAACTGCCTTTATTCGAAAAATGTGATCGATTTTGCCATTCAACACAAGCTTTACAACCCGAAGACCGACGGCCCATTCCGTTTTAATGAAGTGTATTGCCCCGCCTCGCCCGATCGCCTAAAATACTGCGAAACACGTGTATGGCGGCTATTTACACAAACCTCTCCTTCGCTAAACCTATCACCCGATTACCACCGTGGCGTTCCTGGGGCAGCACGTTACCCGCTTTGGATAAAACCCGATAAAAAAATTGCCTTGACCGATATTATTGATTTTATCCGCGACCATTATGAGGGCACGCCATTTGACCCTAGCCTCGATGAAGCTGCAGGGCCTTTTGGCAATCCCTACCGTAACCGGCCATTGGGTTGGAATGCCGATTCGGTGCACTGCTCTTGGGAACGTACAATATCCACGGCCAACACAGCCTTCTCATTTATAGCGCAAGCCCGTGGCTTTTTGCCGAATCCGGTAGGTGGCGTGGTGTGGTGGGGCGTTGACGATACCTGGTACACATGCTATGTGCCGCTCTATTGTGGCAACACCTCGGTACCAGAGCCATTTAACCGCGGCAGCCTTCAAAAGTTTTCATGGGATTCGGCCTACTGGGTGTTCAATTTTGTGTCAAACCTAGCCAATCTGCGTTATGTTGACATGATTAAGGATATCCAGCAAGTTCAGCAATCGCTCGAAAAACACATGATTAGCCAACAAGATTCCATTGAAGCAAAGGCCTTAAACCTCGAAACATTCCAACAACAAGCTTTTCTTACCGCCTACTCGAATAGTCAAGCCGATACGGTTCATCAAAAGTGGCTGCAACTGGGGCAAGAGCTGCTTACGAAATACAACGATGGCTACGTGAAAGATGCCAATGGCAACCCACAAGAAACGCCCTACCCTGCAAACTATTACCAAAAGGTATACAGGCAAGCCAAGGACCGTCATGCCATTCCGGTGTGGCCAGAAAGCAAAAAGGCCACTTATACACCGTATTGATTAAGAAATCCAATGCTAAACTGGCTTTTGATGGTTTGAACCAAAACTGTAATTTTGCACACAATTTTGCGCTTGGAATACTAAAACAACGCAAATTAAGTTTAGACCCTAAATACTTTAACACCTATGACTGACGAAAAATTTGGCGTAAATAATGGCAACAAACTGATGATGGCAGCCTTGGTAATATTGCTGCTTTTAGTAGCTTTCTTTGCCTGGAAATGGATGAATACCAACAAACAACTCAACGAACTTGTAGTAGCTAAAGACCAAGAAAAAGTTGAACTTCAGGTAGAGCTCGATTCGCTGATGGCCGAACACAACCGCATTAAAACAGAATATGGCGAACTGGCCGATAGCCTGAAACTTAAAGATAGTCTTATTCAGGCCAATGCCGTTGAGATAAAAAAACTGCTCGACACCAAATGGGAATATGGCAAAATCAAGAAAAAACTCGACCGCTTAAGACTTGTTGCCCAAGGCTATCTGCAACAAATGGACTCGCTGTATACCGTAAACCGCCAACTGGTGGCCGAAAA
>CAZKHA010000293.1:0-2622 GCA_964552325.1 uncultured Bacteroidales bacterium | reverse complement strand
ATTAACATTTGTAATTGCCAAATTGGCCGACTGAGCCCCTGGGATATCCGCACCATCCCTTTTCCATTGGTAGGAATAGGGTGTAAGCCCTGTTGGGGCCACATTCAAATTCAGGGTCAATCCTTCGCAAATGTTTATACTTGTTGAACTTAACGTAGCTGTTGGGGTAGAATACCGTTCTACACGAAGTTTGTTTTGCACACCATTGCAACCATATTGGTTGTATTCAACCACAATTAGGGTGTCAAAGCCTAAGCTCGATACCCATTGAACCTGAATATGTGCTGCACTATCCGTAGCTGGAGTTAAAATGGTGCCCGAGGCGGCTCCACCCTTGATGCTCCAAACGTATTTGGAACCGGGTGTACTGTCAACTCTGTAAAATTCAGCGCCTCCCACACAAACAGAGTCGGGTTGGGTAACCGAATTTTGAGCAAAAAGCCCAGTGAAGAAGAGGCTTAAGAATGCGGATAAGAATAATCCTCGTAAAAATTTGGTATTCATTGGCTTGTAAAATTGTTTACAATAATAATCTTAATTATTCAGAATCAAATGGTTATATTGGATAGAACTGCTTCTAAGTGAATGGAATAGAGACAACTACATTTAAGATACAAATTTAGGCAATTTTTGGTTCGTTTAGTGCTATTCCTGTTCATTATAAAGGCTCTTACGTAAATTTTTTAAAAATGTTTTATCAAAATAGGGGTAGGTAATGGATAGTTCGAAAATTGCAGCGTATCTGAACCGGGGCAATTATTCTCATCAAGTGCTTCTACCCAAATTTGTCCAGGGCTTGTGGTGGTAAATGTGGGTGAAGTACTGCCATCATGCCATAAATATGATTTATAACCGCTTCCGGGGCTAAAGGTTGCCTGTTCGCCTTGGCAAACCGCAACATCTTCTCCCAAATTCACCACATTAATCGGATAATAGCCTAAATGTATGGTATCGGACAAGGTGCAGAGCCCTTGCGTAACGGTTACCCAAAAGTTTCCGGTATCAGCCGTGATAATACTTTGTGTAGTTTGCCCAGTGTTCCACAGATACGTATCTTTTCCAGCACCAGCATCTAAGGTTGCTGTGGTGTTTTCGCAGAAACGGATATCAGGGCCGAGGTACAAGCTGCTGTAATCAGAAAAATAGCCGTATTCTGAGCTTCCTCCCAACATATTTAAAATCCCGAGGTGGAATGCACCTGTGTTATTCGTAATTACATTGGGTCCCAGTGGTATTAGAGCCGTACTGGTTAAATCTTTACGTGAATAAACCCATTGCCCTGCGGTGCCTGGTACAACTGAAAAATCGGACGCTTGGATGATGGTTGAATTTCCATTTACAACAAAATCGCCCTTATGGGCATCTTTGGTAAGCACGATAAGGGCAAAACTGCTGTTTCCGGTACGGTTGAAGCCTATTTGCTGTGATCCCGTGCAGGTTACATGTGGCAAAACCGCTCCACCCAACTCAGTTTGGTGGCCAGAAATATGGTACACATACACGGGTTTATCAGCAAGTACATAATATGCATTGTTCTCCAAGGGCATCGAATAGGTTTGTCCGGCATTTAATGTGGTTATCGGGAAAGCTGAACCATCTAAAAACACCTGGGTGTTATTCGAAACAGCCATAATGTATGCACGTTCATAGTTATCGGCACCTTGAAAAGCAAATCCTTTAACCACCACATATTCCATCCCAAGTATGGTCATCGACTGCAATTGATCGCCCACCACATCATAACCACCGGTGGGGTTGGGCCGGATGCTATCATCTTTTATTGAAATAGCAATAGGTTTGTTGGCTGTGATGTGTGATCCAGCCAAGGTCTTGTTAGCCAATTGCGACACTGAAACCGCACTAAACGTTTGGCCGCGGTTTAGCGTAACTTGAAAAGTGGCGCCTGCAGCATGGCCAACAATATCATCAGTTGTTGTAATGGTAACCAAGGTGTTATCCTCAGTTGCCACAATCTCAAACGATTCAAATCCTACTTGGTTTGGGTAATCGTTTTGCGAGGGTATATAAAACTCAAACCCAAGTCCATTTTTTCCTTTCAAGGGCCAGATATCTGGATTAACTGAACTTGCTACCTCATAATACGCAGTAACTGGCGTAGTTGAGGTTAAAAGCAAGCCGAAATCATTGGGTTTATTGGGTGGCTGGTTTTCAACCATTGCCTTCATGGCCGTAAGATTAATGCTTCCGGTGCTATTGGCTGGAACATTCAACACTTGATTGGTAAACGAATGGTTAGCTGGCTCTGATAGGTTGATGGTAGCCGGTACATCAAGCGTTGACACACGAATGAATATAGGACTATCGCCATGGGCTGCATCCACATCTGGGGCTGCAAACCAAAAAATGGTATCTTGTTGTGAATATGTAATGTTACACCACAAAACGGCCAAGGTTAAGGTAAATACTATTCGAAGCGTGATCTTATAATCCATTTAGTTTAAATTCCTCATAAAGGACACACAAGCCTATTGACACATTATAATAGCAGATGGTTGGTTGATGACCTAACTTTTTTATGAAAAACTACCAATTAACTGGTATAGTAGGGCAACATAATGCAATACCGTATAGTCTTCTCACAGCAATATAAAGAACCACAAA
>CAZKHA010000292.1:0-2650 GCA_964552325.1 uncultured Bacteroidales bacterium | reverse complement strand
GCTATTTCAATACCAAAACCCATAAAATGAAGTAACTTTACATCCGCAATCATTTTCTATCCTAAAATCAAATGCCATGCCTACCCCTAAAAGTCCCTCCGAAAAGACCAAAAAGAACGGCCTTAAAAAAATATTCGTGCTCGACACCTCTGTAATCCTTTACAACCACAACTCTATCAACAGCTTCGATGACAATGATATAGCGATTCCTATTACGGTTCTTGAAGAACTTGACAACTTTAAGAAAGGCAACGAAAACAAAAACTTCGAAGCCCGTGAATTCATCCGCGAAATGGATAAACTTTCAGGCAAAAACAACCTGCAAGACTGGATACCGCTGCTTAATGCCAAAGGAAAACTTAAAGTTGTTGTGGATGAACACCATGCGCAAAAAATACAACAAGTTTTTGGTGGTTTTAAAAACGACCATCGCATCTTGAATGCCGCACTCACCATTCAAGACCAACACCCTGACCGTAAGGTTATCATGGTTTCGAAAGACATCAATCTTCGCATAAAAGCCAAGGCACTAAACCTTTTGGCCGAAGACTATGAGACCGGAAAAATTAAGGATATCGACAGCCTTGACCCAGGCAAAACCGAACTTGAGCATGTAAACCCCATCACCATTGAGAAGCTTTATGCCGATGGTGTTTGCACCCTGAAAGAAATTGGGGTTAAAGAAGCCGTGCCCAACCAGTATTATGTTCTTAGAAGCGAAACAAGCTCAGTACTTGCCTATTACAACCCAGTAACTCAGCAGCTTGAGCGCGTTGACAAACAACCTATCCAACGTATTATGCCGCGAAATGCCGAACAAGTGTTTGCGCTTCATGCCATTATGAACCCCAATGTAAAACTTGTTACTTTACAGGGAATTGCGGGGACAGGTAAAACCTTGTTGGCCTTGGCTGGCGCCTTGGAACAGCGCCGCTTGTACAAACAAATATTCCTAGCGCGGCCCATCGTTCCGCTTAGCAACAAAGAAATAGGCTTTTTGCCGGGCGATGCAGAAGAAAAAATATCGCCCTATATGGCGCCCTTACACGACAATCTTAAATTCATCAAAAACCAATACAACGAACGCGATAAGGAATACAAGGCCTTTGACGAAATGCTTGAAAACGAAAAGATTGTTATTTCTCCGCTAGCGTTTATCAGAGGGAGAAGCCTTTCAAACATTTGTTTTATTGTAGATGAAGCCCAAAACCTAACCCCACATGAGGTTAAAACCATTATTACCCGAGCCGGCGAAGGCACCAAAATCATTTTCACGGGCGACGTGTTCCAGATTGACACCCCTTACCTTGACGCACAATCGAATGGACTGTCGTATTTGATTGACAAGATTAAAAAACATCCGCTTTACGCCCATGTGCGCCTCGAAAAAGGTGAACGCTCAGAACTTGCTAACTTGGCAAACGATTTACTTTAGGCGATGATCTGTTGCAGTATATAAGCTATTAGTCCCCAAATACAGCCTCTTCTTGCCGCAAACACGTTCAAGGCTGGTGGAACTTTTTGCTATAGGGTAAGGGCGACTTAGCTATTGAGGACTTTTTTGCTCCATGGCTTTTGCAGCCAAAAACTTTCTTCCACCAGAAATTGCTTACCGATTGCGATTCAGCCGAAATGTGTATTTTTGCCAAAGAATTGTTAACGGATTAACAAACATAAACCATTAAAAATCACCCTATATGAAAAGAATACTGGTAGTTGGTTCAGCCGGACAGATTGGTTCGGAACTTACACTTGCCCTTCGCGACGAATTTGGTGGCGACAACGTTGTAGCTGGAGTACGCAAAACGGCTCCATCTGACAAACTCAAAACCACAGGCCCCTGCGAAATTGTTGATGCCACGAACCGTGCACAACTCGAAGAAATTGTGAACAAGTATGGCATTGATGTTATTGTGAACATGGCAGCCATCCTTTCAGCCACTGGCGAACAAAACCCCATGTGGGCATGGGATGTAAACATGAACGGCCTTATTAATGTTCTTGAGTGTGCCCGCGAACACAAAATGGCACAAGTGTTAACACCTAGCTCCATTGCAGTATTTGGTCCAGGAACCCCGCTAAACGACACCCCACAAGAAACCGTGCTACGCCCTTCGACCATGTACGGCATCACCAAAGTGGCCGGCGAATTATTGGGTGATTATTATGTGAGAAAATATGGCCTTGATGTGCGCGGATTGCGCTACCCTGGCATCATCAGCAACGAAACGCTTCCTGGTGGCGGAACTACCGACTATGCTGTTGCTATTTATTATGATGCCATTAAACATGGCAAGTATTCTTGTTTTGTAAAAGAAGACACGCGCTTACCTATGATGTACATGCCCGACTGTCTAAAATCGACCATCGACCTGATGAAAGCCGACTTTGGCAAGCTAAAACACCATAGCGACTTTAACGTTGGCGCCATGAGCTTCTCGGTAGCTGAAATGGCTGACAGTATCCGCAAATACATCCCTGGCTTTGAAATTGAATACAAGCCTGACTTCCGCCAAGCCATTGCCGATAGCTGGCCCAATAGCGTTGACGATACCGCTGCCCGCGAAGAATGGGGCTGGAAACCCGACTATGACCTGGATGCCATGACACAGGATATGCTAAAAGTGTTGGGCGAGAAACACAAACTCGG
>CAZKHA010000291.1:0-2778 GCA_964552325.1 uncultured Bacteroidales bacterium | reverse complement strand
ATAAAATTGTTCCATTTATGAAAATCAACCTCCTTTTTGTTGTTGCATTGGCACTGTTTTTTGCCTCTTGCCAGCCCAAAAACGCCGATGTACCGAAAAAAATTATCGGCCAACAAGAACTTAAACTTACCAACGACCTTTTAACCCCTGAACTTTTATGGGCATTTGGCCGTGTCTCCGACCCTAAGGTTTCTCCCGACCAATCAACTATTTTGTTTGGGGTTACTTGGTACGATGTACAGGAAAACAAAGGCAATCGTGAATTGTACACCATGAAAGCCGATGGTTCTGCTAAAACCAAAATTACTAACACCGCCTTTTCTGAATACGATGCCCAATGGACATCCGATGGCAAAATTGTATTTATGAGTGCCGAAAAAGATGGCATGCAAGTTTGGAAAATGGATTCCGATGGCGGCAATAGGACTCAACTAACTCAAGTTGAAGGTGGTATAAATGGTTACATGTTTTCGCCCGATGCGAAACGTTTGCTGTACACGGCTGAGGTAGCAGCCAATAAAGTTAACAAAGAATTATTCGAGGGCCTAGATAAAGCAAGTGGTAAATTGATGAATGATTTGAACTACCGGCACTGGGATTCGTGGGTAGAAAGCTACTCGCATATTTTTATAGCCGATTTTAATGGAAAAGGCATAACCAACGCCATCGATATCATGTTAGGCGAAGAATGGGAATCGCCCCTAAGGCCTTTTGGTGGCATGGAACAAATTAACTGGAGCACCGATGGCAAAAGCATCGTTTATACTTGCCGCAAGAAAAAAGGAAAGGAATATGCATTATCAACTAATTCAGATATATACCAATTTGTTTTAGAAACAGGCAAGACCACTAACCTCTCAGAGGGTATGATGGGTTATGATGTGGCCCCAAGTTTTTCGCCTGATGGCAAATTGCTGGCATGGCAAAGCATGGAACGCGATGGATATGAAGCCGACCAAAACCGTTTAATATTAATGGATGTAACTACCGGTGCAAAAACCATAGCTACAGCAGGTTTCGATCAGGACGTGAACGGTTTTGTGTGGGCCGCTGATGGCAAAACCATTTGGTTTACCAGCAATGATAAGGGAACCGACGAAATTTATTCTTACACACTTGAGTCAAAAGCCATAAAGCAAATCACCAAAGGGATACATGACATTAAACAAGCAATTCCTATGGGCGATAAACTACTTGCAGTACAGGTATCTATGTCGAAACCCGATGAACTTTATATGGTGAACCCTCAAGATGGCCAAGAAGCTGAACTGTCGTTTGTTAATAAAGCCTTGCTCGATCAGCTTAGCTTTGGCAAGGTTACCCAGCGTTGGATAAAAACCACCAATGGCGAGATGATGCATACCTGGGTCATCTTACCGGCCCACTTTGATTCAACGAAGGTTTATCCAACCTTGCTATTTTGCGAAGGTGGCCCTCAAAGCACCGTAAGCCAATTCTGGAGCTACCGCTGGAATATGCAGATAATGGCTGCCAATGGGTATGTGATTGTTGCCCCCAATAGGCACGGTGTTCCGGGTTTTGGCCAGAAATGGAAAGAACAAATTAGTGGCGATTATGGTGGCCAAAACATGCAAGATTATATGGTAGCCATTGATGAAGTAGCAAAAGAGCCATGGGCCGATGAAACAAGAATGGGCTGTGTTGGTGCTAGTTATGGTGGGTTTAGTGTCTTTTGGTTGGCAGGCCATCACAACAAACGTTTCAAAGCCTTTATTGCCCATGATGGTATGTTCAACCTCGAATCGCAATACCTTGAAACAGAAGAAATGTGGTTTGTGAATTTCGATCTCGGCGGCCCTTTCTGGGATAAGTCAAATGCTGTTGCTCAACGTTCATTTGCCAATTCGCCCCATCGTTTTGTGGATAAATGGGATACGCCAATTTTGGTGATTCATGGCGAGCTCGATTATCGCATTACGGCTTCACAAGGCATGAGCGCGTTTAATGCGGCCATTTTACGTGGCATCCCTGCCGAGTACCTATATTTTCCGGATGAAAACCATTGGGTGTTAAAACCCCAGAACTCCATCCTTTGGCAACGGGTTTATTTTAATTGGCTCCAAAAATGGCTTAAATAATCATCATTGTCCGATAAAAATTACGAGATTCTTCGCTGCGCTCAGAATGACAGGTGCTTAGAAAGATTGCGGGTGTCGGGGGCTTGCGCTGGCGGCACAGCCGCCAGCGCAAGCCCCCGACACCCGACAAAATCATAAAACACTGTCATTCTAAGCGAAATATAATGAAACGAGGAATCTTCAAATGCTTTGTAAGTTTTAACCGGACAACAATGTTAAATAATAACTTAAATTAAATTTTCAATGGCTAAAGACTCATTTAAACTTCAACCAGAGGATATAAAAGACCTTCTTCCACCAATGGGCTTTTGCTTGGTTTCCAACCAAATAACCATCGATGGTATGCCAGTAGGCTATATGTACCGCGAACAACCTTACGAGTATGTTGAAAAAGAAAAGGCTCGGGAAGATAACGATACAGGCTGGCGGTTTTTATCCGGTAATGAGACCGACGAATACCTTGACAATCCGGGTAATAGTAAGTTTTTTAGCGTGAATGTGGTAGCTAATTACGACCCAGCCATTATTCCGTATGTTAAAATGCCTATTGGCACCGAATTGGAACGACTGCCAGATTCTGACGAATTTGTGCCGGTTTCCTAAACATAAAAAAAGCCCTTCAGGAATGAGGGGCTTTTTTAATGCGCATATGATTAAGGCAGTTTGCTAGCTAAAGAGT
>CAZKHA010000290.1:0-2793 GCA_964552325.1 uncultured Bacteroidales bacterium | reverse complement strand
TCGCTTGGCGAAGTTTCTGCCGCAGCCCTTATCATTGGAGGTATTTATATGCTTTATCGAAAAATAATAACTTGGCATATACCTGTGGCCTACATAGCTACTACGGCCTTGTTTACAGGCATTTTGTGGATGGTTAACCCTGAGTTGTATATCGATCCAGTGTTTCATATCCTTGCCGGTGGACTGCTTTTAGGGGCTATTTTTATGGCCACTGATATGGTTACCTCGCCCATGACCTGTTCGGGAATGTTGGTTTATGGATTAGGTTGTGGCATTCTAACCGTCTTAATACGCGTTTGGGGTTCCTATCCCGAAGGTGTTTCTTTCGCCATATTGATAATGAACGCCGTCGTGCCTCTTATCAATAAGGGCTTTAAACCTAGTCGTTTTGGTAAATAATTAAAATCCTGATATTTATGGCACAAAAACTAGAATCGAATCTCAGGAATATGATCCTGTCATTGCTGTTTATTTCAGTGGGAATGTCAGCAGCTTTGGGCTTTGTTTATACACTGACCAAAGGACCAATCGAAATAGCAATCAAACAAAAGGAAATAGCAGCTGTAAAAGATGTTCTGCCGGCTTTTGACAATGACCCCACAGTTGATGTTAAGAATATTGACGGATTAACCTTTTACACAGGGACTAAAGAAGGAAAAGTGATTGGGGTTGCTGCAAAAACCTTTACTGATAAAGGATTTGCTGGCCGTTTTGATCTTATGGTTGGCTTTCTGCCCGATGGTACAATCCATAATACTGTTGTAATTGAACAAAAGGAGACCCCAGGCCTTGGTACCAAAATGAAGGAACCAAAATTTAAAGATCAATTCAATGGCAAAAACCCGGACACCTTTAAGCTTAAAGTAAAAAAGGATGGCGGCGAAGTTGATGCTATTACCGCTTCAACAATTACTTCGAGAGCTTATTGTGATGGGGTACAAAAAGCTTTTGATTTATTCAAGGCAAATTTTGCCCAAACAGTTTCTGCCAATGATTCAACCCTAACTCAAGGAGGTTCAAAATGAGTAACATTAAACATCTTACCAACGGTTTTTTTAAAGAGAACCCTACATTTGTTCTAGTCTTGGGGACCTGCCCCACACTGGCGGTGACCACTGCGGCAATGAACGGCATTGGAATGGGGGCTGCTACTATGTTTGTGTTGGTTTTTTCAAACCTGTTCATTGCTTTGTTAAAGAATTTTATTCCCGATAAAGTTCGTATTGCTGCCTTTATTGTGGTAATAGCCACTTTTGTAACTATTGTCGACTTGGTTATGAAGGCATATGTGCCTTCGCTTTATGCCACGCTGGGAATATTTATTCCACTTATAGTCGTTAATTGCATAATCCTTGGGCGTGCTGAAGCCTTTGCCCAAAAAAACAATGTGGTCCCTGCAATACTTGATGGAATTGGAATGGGCATAGGGTTTACCTTGGCTCTTACGCTCATGGCTTCCATTCGCGAACTGCTTGGCAACGGAACCATTTTCGATATTCGCATACTTCCCGAAAACGCCACAACCATTTTGATCTTCATTCTGCCTCCGGGAGCATTTATTACCTACGGCTATTTAATAGCCATCATGAATCGCATTAAAGCAAAGTATAATATTTAATATCAGGAGGTTAAATTATGGAATTTATTACTGTAATCATTCTCGCACTCTTTGTAAACAATGTGGTGCTTGCGCAATTCCTGGGTATTTGTCCCTTTTTAGGGGTTTCCAACAAAGTATCTACCGCTGTTGGAATGGGAGCTGCTGTAATCTTTGTAATGGCCTTAGCTAACCTTGTAACTTATATGGTGTATAACTTTATCCTCGTTCCAATGGGTATCGAGTTTATGCTTACCATTAGTTTTATTTTTGTTATTGCATTTTTGGTACAGGTTGTTGAAATCATCCTTAAAAAAGTTGCTCCTCCATTATATCAAGCTTTAGGAATTTATTTGCCCCTTATTACAACCAACTGCGCTGTTTTGGGTATAGCGATTTTGGCCATACAAAAGCAATACAGCATGGTTATGAGTGTGGTCTATGCTTCAGCTATTGCCGCAGGTTTTACCCTAGCCATCGTACTTATGGCTGGCATTCGCGAACAACTCGAAATCAACGGGACTCCAAAAGGAATGAAAGGCTTCCCAATGTCGCTTATAACTGCTGGCCTGCTCTCTTTGGCCTTTATGGGGTTTTCTGGGCTGGTAAAATAAACGAAACCAATATTCTAGTAAGATAGCCAGGGCAACAAACCTTGGCTATTTTTTTGGCTATAGGGACGTGGAGGCCGTAGTTATATCCTTCTGGTTTATAAATCAGTCCAAAATCAATTGGTATTACTTCCTTACATGGAATCTGCAGCACATATAATTCCTATGTGTATTTTGTATTGTCCTCATTATGTATTGTTTGCATATTGCAAATCACAAAGCTGTCGAAGCTAGGAAACTTTTTTTTTATTTTTTTCGTTTTCGTTATTAGGATTGAGTATCTTTGTTAGGAATATTATCGACCTCGTTATAATATTTCCGTAATCAGCTAACCATGAAGTGCTTTTAATCTTTACTTAAGATGAAAACAATAGGATTGTTGTGTTTTGTGATAGTTTTTCTGCTGTTTGGCTGCGCCCCAGAACAGCAACCTGAAAAAACCAATTTATTTTCGCCCAGAATTGTTGAAGCCAAAGGCTATGTTGTGCCAAAAGACAGCATGGCAAAACCTATGGTAGTTCTTGCTGGAAAACCCAGGATAGTGAAAGCCGGCAAACCGGTAGTTATTCCTACCAACATCAATGT
>CAZKHA010000289.1:0-2822 GCA_964552325.1 uncultured Bacteroidales bacterium | reverse complement strand
TTACAACCGACCTATGTTCTATCATCACGCCCTTAGGTTTACCTGTGCTGCCCGAAGTAAACAACACATAACACAGTTGGCTCCACTCCACATTTGGCCATTCAACTGTAGTGGGATCCTGGTCCAAAATATGATTCAAAATGACCGTATTGCTTTCTAAGCCTTCAAAAGCAGGTGCATAGTTTGTTTGTGTAATAATCAGCGGGCTTTTAGCCTCTACTGCCAGCATTTTCTTTCTTGAATCCGGAAAAGTAGGATCGATGGGCAAATAGGCACAACCAGCCTTCATAATGCCAAGTAGGGTCCCTATCATTTCGGGCGTACGATCCATGCAAACCGCTATAATTGACTCCTTTTCAAGCTTCTGATAAACGATTTGCGCAGCCACTTTGTCCATAATAAGGCTTAATTCAGCATAGGTTATGGCTTTATCTTTTGTTTTTACGGCAAATTGTGATGGATACCGATTTACTTGTTCTTGAAAAAGCGCGTGGATAGGTAAGTCTATGGAAGGAATATGTGTTGAATGAATATTCATAATCAGTTAATATACTGTAAGATACAAATTATTTACAAGAAATTGTGCCAGTATCTCCGTGTAAATACTATAGAAGATAATGGAGTGTAAAATAGCGCATTTACTACCATTTGAGCCCATTATCACAGGTTAAAAGTAGCATATTTTAGTGCCATAAATGGATGTGTTGAAAAAAAGTTGTAAAATCTATCATTCCCCCTACCTGTAAATAATTTGTTTAGAGCCACTTATATCTTAAAGCAATAAACCCGTCCTCGTAACATAAACTTACATTATCGAAGATTTTATCCATTGCATGGTCATATTTTCCGGATTCTGAAAAAAAGCCAATCGCGTTTTCAAAAAGTTTGCCTATTCTTGCACCTAAATCGAAATTCAAGCAATGGTGTATGTTACTCGTATAAAAGTGATGGGCCTATGCTTGACTTCTATCTATCAATTGGCCTTTTCGTCTTGTGCCCGACTTCTAAAGCTGTAATCTGAGATTCAAAGTTATAAAGGATTTTTATACTAAAGGATATGAGAAAAATTCCGTTACACTTTCAAATTTTTGCTGCCTTACTAGCAGGAGGCCTATTTGGATATTTAGCCAGCGATTCGGTTGCCTATATCACCTGGTTGGGCGATTTATTCCTACGCTTGTTGCGCCTGATAATTGTACCACTGGTTTTTAGTAGCATTGTGGCCGGTGTAGCTGGCATTGGTAATGCCGAGAATTTGGGACGTCTGGGCCTCAAAACAATGGGTTTCTACTTGCTATCAAGCTTATTGGCTATTTTATTAGGAGCCTTTCTGGTTAATTTGGTACAGCCTGGTATTGGTGCTGATTTAAGCCTTAAAAGCAGCTATAATTTTTTTGACGATAACCAAAAAACCTTGGGACAAACCCTGCTCGACATTTTCCCTACAAATATTTTTGCGGCCTTTGCCGAAGGTAATATGCTGGGCATTATACTATTCTCAATACTTCTGGGTTTTTTCATTACCAAGGTTCCAAAAAACCAAAGCCAAATACTAATCGGCTTTTTTGATTCGTTTGCGTCCGTTATGATGCAGATTACGCTGTTTATCATCCGTTTTACACCCATTGGAATATTTGCTATTGTGGCACACGTGGTGTCAGAGCAAGTGGGCTTGCCAGGAGGCCTAGCTGCCATTTCGGGAAGCCTAGGCTTATATATGCTAGTAGTTATTATTGGCATTCTACTCCATAGCTTCCTAACCTTACCGCTTTTAATGCGTATTTTGGTGAAAATAAAGCCTTACAAGCACATGAAAAACATGTCAACCGTACTGTTAACGGCTTTTTCTACTTCTTCATCAAACGCCACACTGCCCCTAACAATGAGCGAAATGCAAGAAAAGGACGGAGTTTCGGAGAAGATTGCAAGTTTTACATTGCCGTTGGGTGCCACCGTTAACATGAATGGCACGGCCTTGTATGAGTGCGTAGCGGTTATTTTTATAGCACAAGCATATGGCATCCATCTCACCATGCTTCAACAAGCCATTGTTGTTTTAACAGCACTTTTGGCAGCAATAGGATCAGCAGGCATACCCATGGCAGGGGTTGTAATGATGGGAATAATATTATCGGCCGTAGGCTTGCCCATGGAAGGCATAGGACTAATTTTGGTAGTGGACCGCCCCTTGGATATGCTCCGAACTTCGCTTAACGTGTATGGCGATACCTGTGCAGCAGCCGTTATTGCCAAATCGGAAGGCGAAAAACTAACAGTGTAGGCAATTAATGTGAAAATGTGCAGATGCTTGCCCTGAGCCTGTCGAAGGGTGCTAATGTGTTGATGTGCTGGTGTGCTAATGTGTTGATAGCCTGCCCTGAGCCTGCCGAAGGGTGCTAATGCTGGCGCGAAGTGGCAGTCACGCAAATGCGGGATGGAAATCGGGATTACTGGAGTTGAGTTTTGTGCATTTCAAAATCTGGACCTGTTTAGAAGCACAACCTGTGCGTCTCTGTAACAGGTAGATTATTTCGTGAATTTGCTCAGGCAATTGCGCTTGACAAGTGTTAGCTGTAACGTTTCTGGAAATAGAATTATGCGGATTATAAAGCTGTACTCGTTGAGACGAATCTTAAAACAATGAAGATTAGTGAGTCCTTTTCCTCATCCCCTTGCACTGGACAAGTTGTGCTGGTATAATAATGCTTAAAATGTTCAAATCAAAGTAACTTGTCCGGTAAGGGTGCATGGTGAAAAGATATATATATCTAAACTTGCATGCTTCATCCTTTAACATTGAACTGTCTTTTGCACTTGATTTA
>CAZKHA010000288.1:0-2933 GCA_964552325.1 uncultured Bacteroidales bacterium | reverse complement strand
GGGCACCCTGAAGAACTTACGGAATACCTGATGTTTATATTTTTTGGGAATGCCGGGACCATTATCGGAAAATCGAAGCAATAAATGGTGTTGCGTTCGATTTAAACTGATCCTTATTTCGGGCTGTGCCGCACCGTATTTAACCGCATTATCAGCTAAGTTGTAAAGCACATTGGTAAAATGTACCACATCAGCTTCTATTAAGCTAACGCCAGGGTCAGAATGAAGGGTAAACAGGGCTTCTTTTTGAATGCTGTAACGAAAGTTTTCGGTGATGTTTTGAATTAGTTTAAGCGGGTCGATTAGTTCGCGGGTAAGCAGCACATTATTCGATTCTATTTTGGCTATCTCGAGCACCTTATCCACCAATTGGTTCAAACGGGTATTTTGTTCGTTGATAAGCCTTGCATAAGTGGTAAGCCGTTGGGGTTGTTGAACTATCGTAGGGCTCATCAGTAGATTTGAAGCCAGTTTAATGCTCGAAATAGGTGTCTTAAACTCATGCGTCATGTTGTTCATAAAATCTTTTTGCAGTTCCGACCAACGCTTTTGGCGCAAAATTACCAACAGGGCATATGCAAAGAAAACAACGGAAAGCAATAGGATTGCCGTAAAGAAAAACCAAACCGTCATATCAGCCGAAATAGCTGATTTTAAGGCAGGAAACCGTACGCCGAAATAGTAAATGTAATCACTGTATTTTGGTAAATCCTTTTTTAACTGCGCCGCTTCTTTTGAGCCTTTTGCAAGAATGTAATCTCCATAAACCATCCTGTCAGTGTGGCAATCGTAAATACCATACTCATAATCAAGGTGCAGATTCAGCTTTTCAAACTCTGACATAAGATAGTATTCCAATATATTGGCATCAATCACACTGTTGATGTCCACCACAAAATAATCTTGCGATAGCCTGTGCACAGGATTTCGGGCCGGAATTCCGGTTTGATTGAGTTTGCTAAATCGTAAAGCAGTGTTTTTTAATGCGATCTCAATAGTTTGGATGAGTTGTTTTTCCTTAATTGACCATGTTTGCCTCAGGAAATACGTTTGCACAGCAATAATCCCCATAATGGATATTACACCCAAAACAACCACTGTACGTATTTGATTTCGCTTCATCGAACCATCTTCCTTTGATCGCACTAAAATACACAAAAAAGGGATATAAGGCCATTTTTACATTTCATTTACATACTTTAACTTTCTGTTTACACGCTTTTACAAGCAGTTAACGCATAATTGCTAAAACCATCTCATCTTTGCATTGCAATAACGCACAAACTTATTAATCCCTAAAGAAATGAAAAAACTTAGCTTACTTTTTGCTTTTAGCACCTTGTTGCTTTTTGCCAATCAGTTACTTGCACAAAGCACTGCTACCACCAGCACTTCTGCTAGTCCTACCACTACTACCGTAAACAAGGTTGTTCCGCCAAATCCCAATGCCCCTATTGCCAAGTATGAATCAACAGTTATTGATATGGGCGAGATTCCACAGAATGTTCCAAAAACCGCTGAATTCAAGCTTACAAACAATGGAAAAGAGCCTCTTATAATTTCCACGGCCAAGGCTAGTTGCGGATGTACCAACCTCAAATATTCAAGTGAGCCGATTCTTCCTGGCAAAAGCGCAACGGTTTCGGCTACCTACAATGCGGCTGCCATGGGCGCATTTCATAAAACGCTTACCGTTACAACCAATGCCGATCCCAATCCTGTGGTTTTATCCTTTAAAGGCACTGTGGCTGCTGTAAAAACCGAACCTGTAAAACAATAAGCATTGTACTGCCAAGCAGTTTGTTATCAGAACAACTTCCTGGTATCCGTCAATGCATGCGCTTAAAATTTAAGGCATAAAAAATCCCCGGAGAATTGTCTTCGGGGATTTTTTTTTGGTTCATGCGAACAAATTTATTCTGTAATCATAATGGGGTCGCCATAACCCAAGGCTTTTAAGCCTTCAAGTTGGGTTTTGGCATCACCAGCCACCACATACACCATGTTTTCAGGGTCGATATATTTTTGGGCCAAACGATAGAATTCCTGAGGATTCATGTTATTTACGATAGCTGCTTCTTTTAGGATATAATCCTTGGCAAAATTATAGTTACCAATAGCTTCCAGCATCGAAATCATCGCTCTCAGTGTTTCGAAACGAAGCGCATTAGCCTTAACCATTGCATTTTTTGTAAATTCAAGGTTTTCAGGTGAGATGCCTTCACGATACTTGCGCATAATATCACGGCATATGGTAACCGACTCAACAGTAGCACTTGAACGTACACTGGTGGCCACCATAAATGGGGCAGGGAACCCAAAATCGGTGAACGAAGACCTTGCACCATAGGTGTAGCCTTTCTCTTCACGTAAAACAAGGTTTAACTCGCCATTAAACGACCCACCCAATTTGTAGTTCATCACAACGGCAGGATAAAAATCGGCATCGTTACGCGCTGGACCCAAATTACCAATGGTTATAACTGATTGTTTGGCCCCAGGCACATCTATAAAATAAACTTTTGAAGGTTGTTTCGCGGTATTGACATCTACCAAAGGCGATTGGCTCTTTTTTGAGGGCCATTTACCTTCAAACGACGCCATAGCTTTCAAAACAGCTTCCTTTTTAAGATCGCCAGCAATGCTCATCACTGCTAATGCCGCACTAAAGTTCGCTTTGTAATAAGCTTTAACATCCTCAATGGTAATACTTTGAATCGTAGTCTCTGTTCCCCTCGGGTTAATGCCCAACACTTGATCTTTGCCGTATAAAAGTTTATAAAATGCATTGGAAGCCAAAAGGCTTGGATTTGCTTTGGATTGTTTGATGCCATTTAACACACGGCTTTTAATCAATGACAATTCAGCGGTATCCCAGCGGGGTGTAAACAGAATTTCCTTCACCAAGGCAAGGGTTTTATCGAAGTTACGGG
>CAZKHA010000287.1:0-2935 GCA_964552325.1 uncultured Bacteroidales bacterium | reverse complement strand
AAATACCATATGATTTACTATTGCTTGCAGATGAAACAATTGAAGCAATCAATAAATATATCCATCAATCAGATATTTATGTACTTGACCGCGACAATATAACTATTGCAGTTTTTGTGCTTCAAACGATTTGTAGCGATACGGTAGAAATAAAAAACATTGCGGTAGATATCGCTTTTCAAGGAAAAGGGATAGGTCAAGAATTATTAAAAGATGCTATAAACCTTGCAAAAGAAAAAGGATTTAAGAAGATTATAATAGGAACAGGAGATGCAGGGATTAAACAATTATACTTATATCAAAAAGTTGGTTTTGAGATATATGAAATAAAGCATAGATTCTTTATTGATAATTATCCAGAACCAATCTTTGAAAATGGAATACAATTAAAACATAAGATAGTTCTAAAAAAAGATTTATAATACAGCCCATACCCTTACACACACTATAGCCAATGGCGAGGAGTGTAGTAACTTGAAATGTTCTACCCCACGCAATGGTTTGTAAGGGTGGATAAGCACATAGCCAGCAAACCGGCTCAGTCCATATTGCCAAACGTTGAGTGCCGTTTTTTCCAGCCAGCTTCTAAACTACTCGTTTTGAGTTTGAGTTTTTCTGGTTATTCATGGCTCATTCCGGTTGTGCATGCCTCATTCCGGTCTTATTTGGGCCTTGGCTGTTCGTATATGCAATTTGATTTGAATCCTGTATGCCCAACGAAGCAAATACAAGATTCCCTGTGTGTTAAAAGCTTGAAGGATAATTGAGCGGAAGCTTGTTCTCTGCAAAGAATTCTAACGGAATTAAGGCAACATAAACCCAAATCCTTCACCTTGCATACTAGCTGGCCACCCATCGCTTTATTTTTTTATTTCGTTTTTCGTACTTTAAAACATGTGCTGCATTTACGCTAACTTTTGCTTTATTTGGCTGCTATGCGGCTTTAGCCAATATTGATTACCGGCTTGCCCTGGTATGTCCGTGCTTGCGCTTATGCATGGCTTCAAGAGCTTGTTCAAGCGTATGGCATTCCTCAATTAGTGGTTTAGCTTTACCTTCTCGTATATGGTTCACCCGCATTTTCACCCTTGGCTTCGACACACTTCGGGGGGTCGGCAGGCTCGCTCTCCGCAGTGCCGGTGCCCAGCCACCGTGCTCAGTACAGCGCATTTGCCTATTTTTATGTCTTCAAATTAGTTTTTAGGGCAGCCTTAAACGTTTAGCCCTTTTGTGGAACTTGCGCATAGAAGTGCTTGCCACAAAGAATAAGGCTTTCGAAGGAGATTCAAAATTGAATCGTATAATTCCCATTCATAAAACGTTACGTCCGCTCCAATTGGCATGTTTCCAATGTGTATTCGGCATTAGGGCTATGTAAATCGCTTGAATATCCTCAAAAAAACCACAGGAAATTTAAGCAAAATTGGGGATGTTGTATAACTCATCCCCCGTTAGTTAGTTACCTTGCTATTGCTATTTTAATTGTTGTGGAATAAGCATCAGAGCTTAACAACAAAATATAAATACCTTGGCTAAGGTTTGTTATGTCAATTGAATGAGTGTATTGGCTTGCATCAAGTTCATATACAGCAAGTTTTAATCCGGTGGCCGAATAAAGCGTTGCTTTAATGCAGCCGGGTGCGTTTGGCTGTATATGCAATTCGTTCTTGGCAGGGTTGGGCCAAACCTTCGGATTATTGGTTTGTGGATTTTTTATAATACCTACCGTGGTTGAAACAAAAATACTCAGTTCTGGTGATACTTGTCCATTGCCACAAGCGTTTGAACCACTTACTGTAAGTGTGGCGTAACCTTGAAAGGGATTCCAATATACTTGGCAGGTGTTGCCCGAGGGTATTAAGGTGCCTGCATTTATTGGATTGATTTCCCAAATGTAGCTGGTGGTATTGAGTGAACCGCTGCAAGTGTAAAGGCTTGAAGCTGTGTTCTCGGGGTTTACCTGGGTAGGTCCAAAGGGTTGTGTGGGTTGGCCAACCAGTGTGTCGATACTTACACTTACTGAAGATTCGGCAGTGGTATTCCCGTCGTTAACGGTTACTGTATACAATGTATTGGCCTGGGGCCAAACCACCGGGTTTTGGAGCGATGATGTAAAACCAGCGGGATCTGAAATCCATGAATAGGTGTAATTTCCTGATCCGCCTCCAGCTATCGCACTGAGTTGTGAGGAATCCGGAAAGCAAACGGTTAGAGGGTCGGCATGGGCACTTACGCCCAATGTAGAATTGTCCACAAAAACATTCATCTCGTCATTGCCAACGCATTGCGAAGCGGCGTCAGTAACCGTAAGTGTAAATATGGTGGTTTCGGTAAGGTTTAGGGTGGTTGGGTTTAGGGTGTTGGCATTTATCAATTTATCAGCAGGTTGCCATTGGATTAGCAAGGCGCCTGCACCTCCATTGGCGCTTCCATTTAGTTGTGTTGACGCCCCAAAGCCTATCCATTGGTCGCCACCAGCGTTGGCTTCTACGCCATCATTTATCATCAATACCATGTTATCGCTACTATTTCCACATCCTATCTGTCCAATTGCTTGTAAGGTAAGGTTTACACTGCCATTGGCAATGTCGCCAGGGCCAGGAGTGTAGATTGGATTCACCACCGTTGGGTTGTTAAAACTGCCATCGCCTTGGGTTGACCATGCTACGGCGGTTTGGTAAGTGGCTGAAGCCTGGGTTAGCGCGTAGGTTGCCGCTCCACAAGTGGATGCATTTGGCCCCGCATAGGCTATAGCGGATTGGTTAAGGCTGAGAAGCATGGCATCGCTTATACTGGCAAACGACTTGGTAGCATGTAGTGTTAAGGTAACATTTCCCATGGTATAATCGTTAGGGCCGGGCGTGTAGGTGGCATTCAATGTGCTGTAATTCAAGAAAGAGCCATCACCTGATGTTGACCACGAAACATCAGTTGC
>CAZKHA010000286.1:0-2996 GCA_964552325.1 uncultured Bacteroidales bacterium | reverse complement strand
CGCTTTGGTGCTTTGGAGGTTTATCTTCCCTTTGCCACAAAATCGAAGGGCCAGCAGTGAATTGAGTGAGGTAGCTGTGGGCGAAGCACAATGGCTGCTGCAGGCTGCATAAGTTTGGAGGGTATTGCCCTTAAAAACCAGAATGCCGAATATTCACTACTATACATATTGAATTTTAGGCTTGTTCATATTACGCTAATCAAATTAGCACATGCTAGCTTTAAGTGGATTTTTACTACTTTTGATGCTTTATCGAGGATGGGCTTGTTATGATAATCTCGTACAGAATAGCTACTATTTACCTAGGACTGGTTTGCTTACTTATGTATTCATGCTCAACGCAACCCCTTAAACTAGATCAAGCTAAAGTTCCGAAAGCGGTAGCAGATTCAGTATTCGAACTCGACTCGTTAGTACACCTTTACCGTATTGCTGACCAATCAAGAGCGCATCATTTTGCCACACAAGCACTGGAAATTACCCGACAGTTCCCACGTTCAATTGAACGGGCAAAAGCTTTAAACATGCTAGCTGTTACCTATATCCTCAATAAGCCTGACTCAGCGCTTTGGTGTTATCAACAAGCCCTAAAAATTGCCTCCAAGCCTGAGATGTTAAAGACCAAGATGCTGGTTTTGTCGAATATCGGTACGCTCTATACAACTTATGGCGAACACAATATGGCCATAAGTTATTTCGATTCCGTAATCACCTGTACCGAAAATTACAAGCTCGATTATAGCACAGCTGAAGTTTATTTGGCATTGGGAGCCATTTATTTTGATATTGGAAACGCGGTTAAAGCTAAAGAAAACTTTGACAGATCATTAAGTATTGCAACAAAACAAAACAAAACCAAGCAAATAGCATTGGCTTTGGCGAATCTTGCCACCATCAACAACGATGAATCGCTGGCTTCAAAACAATACCATAAAGCATTGCAGCTTTTGGGAACATCTTCTAGCAATTTAGAAGAGAAAGCAAGTATCCTTGTTAACCTTGGCTTACTGGAACCCAATCCGCAAAAGGCATTGAAATATTACCAAGATGCCCTGTTGATTGTGGAAAAGAAGACATATCCAATTTTTGAGGTTGGAGCATACAATAACATGGCCTACACCTATATGGACTTGGGCGATTATGAGAAAGCCAAAAACTGCTTGATTGAGAAGGGGATGAAGATTGCCCTCGCGTTAAAGGATTACCAATGGTTATCAACCTTGCACGATTCGTACGCTGACTTGCTCGTGAAAACGGGGAATGCCAAAGATGCGCTTGCTTCGCAAAAAAAAGCCCTAGAATACTTGGTGTTGTCAAACCAGGATTTTGACTCCAAGCAGACCCGTCTCCTCATGGCCCAAATGGAGGAACGTGAAAAGGACTTTACAATTAAGCAACAAGAAGCTAAACTTGATTTGCAAACAAAGCGCCAACAGCTTATTAGCACTTTATTGCTTTTGGCCTTGGCCCTCGTACTTGTACTGGTTCTTTTGCTCAGGGTAGTCCGCCAACGCAGCTTACGAAAGCTTCAGCAACAAAAATTGATGGCAGCAAAAAAACTCATGGACATCGAGGAACACCAAAAAAGCAAGTTAGGGCTTGAATTACATGATATTTCAGGGCAATTGGTAATGGGCTTAAGGGGAGCAGTTGAAGGCATGATTGCAGATGGCATCGAAGAAGCTCCTGAACTTAAAAACCGCATTATGGAAATTGGCCAAAGCATACGTAGAATCTCGCACCGCATGGATAGATCAAGGCTACTTAATCATGACCTCAAAGAGCTTTTAACAGATTTATGCAAGGATATGCAAACCCTATCTAACCTCAAAATCAGCCTATACTGCCCGAATGGTATTCCGCAAATGGAGGAAGATTTAATAACCAACATTTACCGAATAGTTCAGGAATTGATAACCAATGGCCTAAAGCATTCTGGAGCCCCAGAGCTTTATATCGCCCTTGAACCTGTGAACGCAACACAGCTTAACCTATATTACCAAGATGATGGGAAAGGGTTCGACAGCACCGATGAACGTGTATTGGGCTTTGGATTGCAAGGGATTGTGAATCGGGCAATGCTAATGGGTGCAAAGTTCAACCTGAATACCGCTCCTGGCAAGGGTACCCGTATTGAGCTATCTATTGAACTCCACAAAACACAAGTCCAATGATTAAATTGATGGTAATTGATGATCACCCTACGATTATCGAAGGCTTAAAGAGCATGTTCAGGCCTTATAGCAAAGAAATTAGCATCACGCAAACTGCCAAAACCATTGAACAGGCATTAGATAAAATTGATCCTACTAGTTTTGACCTAATTATGCTCGACCTTTGGGTAGGGGCCACAGATCCGCTAAAAAACATCAAAATGCTTCAACATCGCTTCGCAGGCAAGCCCATTATCATACTTACCTCAGAATTGTCATCCAGATGGTGCCAAGCCATGATGGCGGCCGGTGCTAGCGCATATGTACAAAAATCCATCGAAAGAAACGATCTTAAGCAAGTTGTTACACTCGTGGCACAAGGACACAAAATCTTTCCGAAACCAGAGCCGAATCAATTTGACAGGCCAAGTCAGTTGGCGGCACAACTACACCCACCATTAACAAAAAACGAGTTGCTTGTGTTAAAGCTTTTGGTATTGGGCAATACCCAAAAAGATATTGCCAGCCAATTGGCATCAACCGTTTCATATATCGAAAAGGTTGTTAAAGAACTTAAAACCAAATACAATACCGACAAGCTCTCAATTTTGGTTGCCAAGGCAATGGACCATCCATTGCTGAAAGGCGAAGGGTAAGCACAAAATATAACCCATGTTCCGAGCTATGACAAACAAGCACCTATCCCCTGTGCCTTTAGCGTCATACGACTGAAACACATAGTTTCACAAAGGAGTCTCAAAAAAAGCCAAAGACCTCTGTGCGCTTTCACCCCCACCCTCATTCTTCGGTTGGGCAAGCTGCACCTTGTGCCAAAAATATTGT
>CAZKHA010000285.1:0-3025 GCA_964552325.1 uncultured Bacteroidales bacterium | reverse complement strand
TTGGCATCCTTTAATCTTTGGAATGGAAAATGAGTTATTCAGCAAGCCCTAGTTATTGTATTTCTGTGTTTTATCCAGCAATTAATTAGCAGTTCTTCCCATTTGTTTCCTTTCATTAAGTCGATAGCATGTCATTGATGATACTGTTGAATTTTGTGCTAACCCGTGATAGTCGCAAAATTTGCTTGTTTATCTTACCATGTGGGGATAGAATAGGCACATGAGAAGTTTTATTACTTGCCGAATACCTTTTTTGATTCGACACATGCTTCACGATCACTGCCAAATTGGTTCGATACCTTTACTAGCCTCAATGCAACTTTGAAAAGAGCTCCTTCTGAGCTGGAATGAATGTACACAGAAGGATGCTTCTCAATATTCTGCTATTGCTTCGGTCTTGTTTGGCAAACTTACCACTTTGCCTAAACTTTAACCCGAAGCTTCGGGGCTAGTTTCGGCAGGCTCAACACAAGCCCTTTACAGCAGCGAACCGCACTTTTACCCTATATGTAGCACTCGCAAGCTTGGCTGAAAGGAGTTTTTAGAACTACCGTGGAAATAATTAGGACTATATAGCTTAGAAAAATATTCAAACATTATCGAGGGCACTGCGCCTCTTGTGTTTTAAATGCTTAAAAAAAGTGGGTGTCATGCCCGTAACTTTTTTAAATTGATTTGATAAATGAGCAACACTACTATAGTTTAATCGGTATGATATTTCGGTTAGGCTTAATTCATCATAAATTAGTAATTCTTTGGCCCGTTCAATTTTATGTGCTATGATAAAATGCTCTATAGTTACACCCGTAACTTCCGAGAAAAGGTTGGCCATATAGGTGTAATCATGGTTTAGCTTCATGCTCAGGTAATCAGAGAAATTCGTTTTTAAGGGCTTATCAGTATAATGCACCATCTCAACAATAATGTTTTTAATCTTTTCAATCAGGATAGCCCTTTTATTATCCATTAACTCAAGCCCTAATTTTAGCAAAGCTATTCGCAATTGTTCTCGTTCTTGGTTCGAAATATCCTCTTTAATCTCAACTTCACCTAGTTCTACTTTTAAGTGATGGAGCCCAAGAATATCCAGCGCTTCTTTTACCAATATTTTACAGCGATTGGAGACCATATATTTTATGTAAATTTTCATGTTTTATTTGGCCTTTTTATATACTGAAATATTTTTAATTAACAAGTTGAGGATATTATTATAGTAAGTTGTATGAATGGATAAAGATTATGAGTAGATAACCAGAGTTGTGGTAACGCGGATACAAATGTACGCTTTTTTGAGCCAGAAGTCAACTGCTTAATTGTACAACTGAGTAAAAAAGGATGAAAAGCTGCTGAGTTTGCTAGCTTTTCATGATATTACGCTGAAAAGCATATGATTCCATGTCGTTTTATGTTGTTCATACAGGAAGGCCCCAAAAGTGGGGCAACGGACTTTTTGGCTTTTTAGATTGATCCATTGCCTAACATACTGGTGTAAATTTATTTATCTACGACATTGGAGTACTTTTTAGGTGCTTTGAGCTTTTCTGTACACGCAGCAATTCGTAAATGCGCAGGCATTAGCTATTCGGGGCGTCCGAACCAATTCATTGGCACTCATTTGCTCTTCCTGTGCTCAACACACCTACACAATTGGCACTAATTCGACGGAAAGGTTATCCCCATGTCTGAACGTTTGCATCAAGAAAGCTCAGCTCTGAGGCTTTGCAGATGCATTTTTGCATTTGCACCCCTTATTCCAGAGAATTGGCTCCATCACAATTTGTCCCTTGCACCAAGATTCGAACACCAATTTCCGCCTTTGGCTTCTATACCCTTCGACCGGCTCAGTGTGGATGCTCAGGGCAGCGTATTCTCACATTTTTATCTCGCATGCGAGGGGCTGCTGCTACGCGCCAGCAACTTCACCCTTCGGCAGGCTCAGAGCAGGCCATTTGCATATTCTCACATTTCCACATTAACTTTCCGTTAATTTACTAAACATTACCCTGTGCGTGTTTGTTTGATTTCAAACGTTTGTTGCTTTTTAAATGGATCAAAAAGCAGCCCAATACGACCAAATCTTACAATGCTATGCCTCATTATCATACTTTAGGAACCATTCCACCCAAGCGCCACACCATTTTCCGCAAACCCGATGGCCAGCTTTATGCCGAACAACTGGTTTCAACTGAGGGGTTTTCCGATTTTTATTCGTTAGTTTATCATTGCTATCCGCCTACCATGGTGCTTAAAATTGATGCACCTTACAGTGTAGCTCCCGAGGTAGCCATTGAGCAGAACATGCAGCACCGCAGTTTCAATGGTTTTGATGTTCCTGCCACCGATGATTACCTTAAAAGCCGTATCCCGGTGCTTGTAAATAACGATGTTCATATTAGTCTCGCCTCACCCAGAAAGTCGATGAGCGACTATTTTTTTAAGAACTCTGGGGCAGATGAGATGCTATTTATTCATCGTGGCAAAGGAGTGCTGCGTACGATGTACGGCAATCTTTCGTTTTCGTATGGCGATCATTTGTTGATTCCCAGAGGGGTGATCTATCAAATTGAATTTGAAACAACCGATAATAAACTCTTTATAGTAGAGTCATTTACACCCTTACGGTTTCCAAAACGGTATGTAAACAAAGCTGGGCAGCTACTGGAGCACGCTCCTTTTTGCGAACGCGATATCCGCAAACCGTCTAATTTAGAAACACATGACGCTAAAGGCGATTTTGTGGTGATGACCAAACGTAATGGCATGATTTGGCCGTATCATTTTGCCACACATCCGTTCGATTTGATTGGTTGGGATGGCTACCATTATCCCTATGCGTTTTCCATTCACGATTTTGAGCCCATAACGGGCAGGGTTCACCAACCTCCTCCAGTTCATCAAACCTTCGAAACCCCAACCTTTGTGGTATGCGCATTTGTTCCACGCCTTTACGACTACCATCCCGAAGCTATACCTGCACCCTACAACCACAGCAATGTTGATTCTGATGAGGTGCTGTATTATGTGG
>CAZKHA010000284.1:0-3062 GCA_964552325.1 uncultured Bacteroidales bacterium | reverse complement strand
ATCGTAAACAATTGTTTTTTAAGAATAAAGGCTTTATTTCGCACTATGCGATTTCTTCTGGCGACGACGATTTGTTTATCAACCAAGTTGCCAATAAACGTAACACAGCTGTTTCATTAAGTCCTGATGGATTTACACGTTCAGAAGCCAAACATGGTTTTGGGGATTGGTTGCGCCAAAAACGCCGACATTTAACCACCGGAGCTCATTATAAGTTCAGGCATAAATTTGTTTTGGGGCTCATGAGCACTAGTCAGGTTTTGTTTTATGGTCTTTTTGTAGCGCTGCTGTTGTTGGCTTTCCCATGGTATTGGATTGTGCCGGTAGTTGGACTTAGGTTACTAACACAACTTTTTGTGTTTAAACAGAGCATGAACAAGCTAAAAGAACACGGATTTTTACTAATTTCGCCCTTCCTTGAGATTCTTCTTATGATTTTGTTGCCTTTAATAGCCTTAACCAATCCTTTTGTTAGAAAGAATAAATGGAAGTAGCCCCAAATTTGTCAGAGAAAGGTGCCCGTGATTATCAATTGGTTCAGCAAGCCCTTGCTGGCGACAGGCGTTCGTATGCCGAGTTGTTGAACAATTACCGCGATTCACTCTACTTCCTTATGCTCAAAATGTCAAATGACACCGAAGATGCAGAAGATTTGACTATTGAAGCCTTTGGGAAAGCCTTTAGAAGTCTTCAACAGTATTCGCCTACGTATGCGTTTAGCACCTGGCTTTTTAAGATTGCAGCTAACAATTGCATCGATTATATGCGCCGGAAAAAGAAGTATTCTTTCTCGCTTAATCAATCGTTTGGCGATGATGCGCATGCCGAAGAGTTATCAGTTAATGTAGCCTCCACTGCCCCCGATCCCGAAGAAGCGGTAATTATTAAACAACGAGCAAAAGTTTTAAAGGGCGTAGTTGAGAAATTAAAGCCTCACTACCGCTTGCTCATCGAAATGCGTTATTACAAAGAACTATCTTACGAAGAAATTGCCACGGAGTTAAACCTTCCACTCGGAACAGTTAAAGCCCAGCTTTTTAGGGCACGCGAATTTTTGTACCAGATTCTGTACAATTCAACCGAAAAATTCTAATCGGTATCGTACATCTTATTGATTCCCGTTTTTGTAATTTTGCACCCGAATCAGCCAAATCAAAATCAAATTTTATGCAACTTGCCGATTTTCAGAAATCTATACTCGAAGGTATTCCTGCAAGCATACCTGCAGCCAAGCCTATAGATGCCAGCGCAAACCATGCTCCAAAACGTAAGGAAATCCTCAGCTTTGCCGAAAAAGAACTGGCTTTACGTAACGCCCTCAGGTATTTCGCTGAGCACCAGCATGCCGAATTGGCCCCAGAATTTGCTCAAGAACTGCAAACCTATGGCCGGATTTATATGTACAGGTATAAACCCGATTATAAGATCTATGCCCGCAGTGTTTACGAATTTCCACACAAATCGCTGCAAGCTGCTGCTATCATGTTGATGCTTAGCAATAACCTTGATGATGCGGTAGCCCAGCATCCCCATGAACTTATTACCTATGGCGGCAATGGCGCCGTATTCCAAAATTGGGCCCAATACCGCTTAACCATGAAGTATTTGGCTGAGATGACCGATGAGCAGACCTTGGTTATGTATTCGGGTCATCCCATGGGTTTGTTTCCTTCTCATCCTGATGCTCCACGTGTGGTGGTAACCAATGGAATGGTGATACCAAATTACTCAAAACCGGATGATTGGGAACGTTTTAATGCTTTAGGCGTATCGCAATACGGCCAAATGACGGCTGGTTCGTATATGTATATTGGGCCTCAAGGTATTGTACATGGAACCACCATAACCGTTCTGAATGCTGGCCGCATGATCGAAAAAAACAACGAAGGTATAGCTGGTAAGCTATTTATTACCAGTGGCCTAGGAGGAATGTCGGGGGCACAGGCCAAAGCAGCAGTTATTGCTGGGGCAGTGGGCGTGGTAGCCGAAGTTAATCCCAAAGCTGCCATCAAAAGGCATAGCCAAGGTTGGGTAAACGAGTTGTTTGACAATCTTGATGACTTGCTTCCAAGGATGCGCAAAGCTGTTGCCAATAAAGAAGCAGTATCATTGGCTTACATTGGAAATATAGTTGATTTATGGGAGCGTTTGGTGCTCGAGGATTTTCCGGTTGACATGGGTTCTGACCAAACTTCGTTGCATAACCCTTGGGCTGGTGGCTATTACCCCGTGGGGCTTAGCTATGATGAAGCCAACCGCCTAATGGCCGAAGAACCCGATACGTTCCGGGTGCTGGTACACGAATCGTTAAGGCGACAAGTTAAGGCCATCAATACCTTAGCCGCGCGTGGCATGTATTTTTTCGATTATGGCAATGCGTTCTTGCTTGAATCGGGTAGGGCAGGGGCCGATATTTTTAAGGAGAACGGGCTTTTTAAATACCCTAGCTATGTGCAAGATATAATGGGTCCTATGTGTTTCGATTATGGTTTTGGCCCCTTCAGGTGGGTGTGTGCTTCTTCAAAGCCAGAAGATTTACGCATGACCGATAAAATTGCTGGCGATATTCTCGAACAAATGGCCTCAGAGGCTCCAGAAGAAATTAAACGTCAGATACTTGATAACCTTTTGTGGATACGTACGGCCGAACAGAATAAGCTGGTTGTAGGTTCGCAGGCCCGTATTTTGTACGCCGATGCCGAAGGGCGCATCCGTATTGCGGCTGCCTTTAACAAAGCTATAGCCGATGGCCTAATCTCGGCTCCAATTATCTTGGGTCGCGACCATCACGATGTTTCAGGAACTGACTCACCTTATCGTGAAACCTCCAATATATATGATGGCTCATCGTTTACGGCCGATATGGCTATTCAAAATGTTATTGGCGATTCGTTTAGGGGTGCAACCTGGGTTTCTATTCACAACGGTGGAGGTGTAGGCTGGGGCGAGGTAATTAACGGTGGGTTTGGCATGGTGCTCGATGGCACCACCGATGCCGATCGTAGGCTGCGTTCGATGCTTTTCTGGGATGTGAACAATGGGATTTCGCGCCGTTCTTGGGC
>CAZKHA010000283.1:0-3123 GCA_964552325.1 uncultured Bacteroidales bacterium | reverse complement strand
TGGATCGCCTTCCTTGGGTGCCCATTCGGCAAAGCATTTATCAACCGCAACATCGTAAGGGCCATCCTTAACTTCATATGAAACAGCACCTTCATCCAACGAAACAATCATGTGCCAGGTACGAGGGGCTACCTCCACACCAAAACTGCCTGTTTCCGGATTTAATACCGCCACATTGGTTATGGCACCTTCATCATTAAATTCTATAACGGCCAAGCGTCCACGCAACGAGAAAAACACCTCGGTTTTATCAGGGTTTTCATGTTTATGGGGTTGAATGTAGGTATTGGGTTCCATGGCATTGAGCATGCGCTGCATGGTTGCGGAGGCTTCTTTATGGAAATTAAAGTTTTTGCGTAGCCTTGGCGATTGCTTAGCTTGCCGCGAAACTTCCTCAATTAGTTCTTGGTTAATTCGAATCATTGGCAAAGTTCATTAGTGATTTTAAATAACTGTTTTTCAATATTTTAAATTTCTTTCTTAACGCATGATGCGTATTACGACTGTCATTTCATCTTACGTTTCATTGTTGTTAAGAGAACATCTTCAAAATAACATAAACAATTGGCTTTGAGAAAGAAACCCATAAATTACTTATCCAATAGCCGCCAAAACCTAAGGCACAAAATGACCCTACTCAAAAGTATTTTTAGTTTGAACCGGTCAACAATTTTTTTCAATTACGAATCAAGCTCGGCCTTCATTTTACGGACAACGGCCCGCAGCAAGAAATAAAACCCGATTATTGAGACTACGATAAACAAAGGTATCGCCAAAGGACCAAGGCCTGAGGTGGTTGGATGCTGCATATAGGCAACGATGTCATGGGTTTGCATGCCGGCCAAGAAAAACAGGAACGTCCGGGGAAACATTCCAACCATGGTACCCGAAATATAGGAAAAGAAGTTTATCCGCATTCGCGACAGGGCCAAGTTGGTCATTGCAAAGGGCAAAAATGGTGATAAGCGGCAAAAGAAAAACAAAAAAAACTGCCGCTCAGCGAGTTTCTCCATAAATAACTTTAAGGTTGAATCTGTAAAAAACTCATTACCAATCAGCCATTTATTCATCCTTTTACCAAATGATAGACCCAAAATGGCTGCCATTGGATAGGCCAGCATGATGCCGAGCAGGCCCCAAAACCCAAAAAAATAGCCGCTAAATACGGCTATAAACGTGGTAGGCGTAAGGGCAAAGGCCATGGTAAACACGGTAAGTACATAAAACAAAACCACAGAAACAGGATTGGTACCCAACTGCTGAAAGCTGCTGTAAAAAAAAGTGACCAACGATGTTGAGAACAGCGCAGGGAACACAGCAAAAGCAACGACAAGGATAAAATAGGATTTATCAGACTTCCAGCTGTTTTTGGCAAAACCTACGATGGATTTGAACCGCATTCGGATGACTAAATCAGTTTCTTAAACTTTACCCTTTTCGGGGTATCATCGCCCAAACGCTTTTTAAGGCTTTCGTGGTATTCGGTATAGCTTCCTTCAAAGAAATACACCTGCGAATCGCCTTCAAAGGCCAGGATATGAGTTGCAACGCGATCGAGGAACCAACGGTCGTGCGAAATAATGACGGCACAACCGGCAAAATTCTCGAGTCCTTCCTCCAAGGCGCGAAGTGTATTTACATCAATATCATTGGTTGGTTCATCGAGCAGCAGCACATTGGCTTCGGAGCGGAGGGTGAGTGCCAAATGCAATCTATTGCGTTCGCCACCAGAGAGCACGCCGCATTTTTTGCCTTGATCGGCACCCGAAAAATTAAAGCGTGCCACATAAGCCCTTGAATTTATGAGTTTGCCGCCCATAAAAAACTGTTCGTTACCTTCCGATATTACTTCATAAACTGTTTTTTCGGGGTCGATATCAGCGTGAGCTTGGTCAATGTAACCCAGTTTTACGGTTTCGCCGATTGAAAAATCGCCTGAGTTTGGTTCTTCTATGCCCATAATCATACGGAACAAGGTAGTTTTTCCACTTCCGTTGGGGCCAATAATACCCACGATGCCAGCGGGAGGCAGCGAAAAAGAAAGTTTTTCGAACAACACCTTATCTCCAAAAGCCTTTGTTACATTCTGTGCTTCAAGAACCTTTGTACCCAAGCGAGGTCCATTCGGAATGTAAATCTCTAGTTTTTCTTCTTTTTGCTTGGTATCTTCGCTCATCATTTTTTCATAGGCATGCAAACGTGCCTTGCTTTTGGCTTGACGAGCCCTTGGGGCCATGCGTACCCATTCCAACTCACGTTCAAGGGTTTTGCGGCGGCGGCTCTCGGTTTTTTCTTCCATCTGCAGGCGGTTCGATTTTTGCTCGAGCCACGAAGTGTAGTTGCCTTTCCAAGGGATGCCTTCGCCCCTATCCAGTTCCAATATCCAGCCAGCCACATTATCAAGGAAATAACGGTCGTGGGTAACCGCAATTACGGTTCCTTTGTAATTCTTTAGGAAAACCTCCAGCCATTCGATCGATTCTGCATCGAGGTGGTTGGTAGGCTCATCAAGTAACAGTATTTCGGGTTCTTGCAACAACAGCCGGCACAGTGCCACCCTACGGCGCTCGCCTCCCGAGAGATTTTTTACAAGTGCTTCGGGCTCAGGGCAACGCAAGGCATCCATGGCCTTATCGAGTTTTGTATCGAGTTCCCAACCATCAGCATGTTCAATAAGTTCAGTTAGCTCGCCCTGGCGCACAATTAAATCGTTCATCTCATCGTCGCTCATGGGTTCCATAAACTTGTTGTTTACCTCTTCGTACTCTTTAAGCAGGTTTACAACCCCTTGCACGCCTTCTTCCACAATCTCACGCACTGTTTTATTGTTGTCGAGATGAGGCTCTTGCTCAAGCAAGCCAATGTTATAACCGGGCGAATAAACTACTTCACCATTAAACGATTTATCGATACCTGCTATAATTTTAAGCAGGCTCGACTTGCCCGAACCATTCAAACCAATAATGCCTATTTTGGCACCATAGAAAAAGGAAAGGTATATATCTTTAAGTATTTGGCGATTAGGTGGTACTATCTTTCCCACGCCTACCATCGAGAAGATTATCTTTTTATCGTCGGCCATATGAATTGGTAATTTTTTGCAAAGATACCCATTTCTGGCCA
>CAZKHA010000282.1:0-3124 GCA_964552325.1 uncultured Bacteroidales bacterium | reverse complement strand
AATGAGGGGCTTTTTTAATGCGCATATGATTAAGGCAGTTTGCTAGCTAAAGAGTGCTTTGGCTTTTTGCAATGCAGCTTCAATTCCTTCAGGTTTTGAACCTCCAGCTGTTGCAAAGCCGGGTTGGCCACCGCCGCCTCCTTGTATGTCTTTGGCCAAGTCGCGTACCAGTTGCCCCGCGTTCCAACCCTTCGATTTTTGTATTTCATCGCCAATCAATAGCGAAAGCCCTGGTTTGCCTTCATTTACATAGGCAAATAGCAGCACGGCGTTAGCAACCTCTGCCTTTAGCTCAAAAGCAAGGTCCTTAATGGTTGCAGCATCGGCATCAATATGTGTAATAAGCAAACGATATCCGTCTTTTTCTTCAAGCTTGGCAAGCAACGATTTATGGAGCATGGCAACCTTTTCGCGTTTAAGCTTTTCAAGCATGTCTTCCAAACGTTTGTTTTCGTCTAACAAGTTTTTTACTCCCCTAATCACATCAACTGGGTTTTTTACCAGTTCTTTTACTTCATCAATAAGGCTTATGTGCTTGTTAAAGAACTGAAGTGCATTGTTGGAAGTTATGGCTTCAATACGGCGAACCCCAGCAGCAATGGCGCTTTCTGAGATGATTTTGAACAGGCCGATACTTCCGGTGGCTGGCACGTGCGTACCGCCACACAACTCGGTTGAGTAGCTTGGGTCAAACGAAATTACGCGAACAAAATCGCCGTATTTTTCACCGAAAAGGGCCATAGCACCCATTTCACGTGCCTTTTCAATGGGCATGTTTCGGTTTTCGGTAAGGTGTATGTTGGCTTGAATTTTTGCATTCACCAAATCCTCAACCTGTTGTATTTCTTCTGGGGTCAGGCGCGAAAAATGCGAAAAGTCGAAACGAAGCTTTTCGTGATCAACCAACGAACCCTTTTGCTCAACATGTGGGCCTAGCACCGTGCGCAAAGCTGCATGCATTAAATGGGTAGCACTGTGGTTGTTGGCGGTAGCTTGCCTTATTTCAGCATTTACAACAGCTTTAAAAGTTGCCGAAGGATTGCTTGGTAGCGATGCTACAACATGCACCACTAAGTTGTTCTCTTTCCGGGTGTCTTCAATGGCAATTTTCTCGTTTTCACATTCCAGATAACCTTGGTCGCCTACCTGCCCGCCCGACTCGGCATAAAATGGGGTCCTGTCTAAAACTAATTGGTAGAATTCCCTTTTAGCGGTTTTTACGCGGCGATAACGTAAGATATTGGTAAAGGTTTCCAGTTGGTCATAGCCAACGAATTCGGTTTCGTCGCCTTCGGCAATGGCTACCCAGTCATCTGATTCTTTGCTGGCGGCAGCCCTCGAACGCTCTTTTTGTTCTTCCATGCATTTGGCAAAGCCCACCATATCAACCTCATAACCTTGTTCACGGGCCATAAGCTGAGTTAAATCAACCGGAAAGCCAAAAGTGTCGAATAATTCAAATACAAATTGCCCATCAATGGCTGTTTGGGTGTTTATGTCAGCAAGATGCTGGTTGAATTTTTGGATTCCATGAGCAAGGGTGCGCAAAAAGTTGTTCTCTTCCTCAAAAATTACCTTCGAAACCAATTCCTGTTGGTTCTGCAATTCGGGGAAGTAAGGACCCATTTGATTCACTAAAACAGCTAAGATGCGATGTATAAATGGCTCACGGAATTCGAGAAAGGTAAACCCATAGCGTACTGCACGACGCAAGATACGCCGTATTACATAGCCAGCCTTGTTGTTGGAGGGTAATTGGCCATCGGCTATAGCAAATGAAATGGCACGTAAATGATCGGCTATCACGCGCATTGCCACATCAACTTTTGAATCCTGCCCATAGGGTTTTCCCGAAATATGAGCCAACTCCTGAATAAGCGGTTGAAAAACATCGGTATCGTAATTGCTTTGCTTGGCTTGCAACACCATGCACAGGCGTTCGAAGCCCATGCCTGTATCAACGTGGCTGGCAGGAAGTTTCTGTAGGCTACCGTTGGCCATGCGGTTAAATTCGATAAATACCAAGTTCCAGATTTCAATTACCTGAGGGTGACCAGTGTTCACTAAATCGCGCCCATTGACGGCTTTGCGTTCAGCCTCGGTTCGGATATCAGCATGAATCTCTGAACAAGGGCCACATGGACCCGTGTCGCCCATTTCCCAGAAATTGTCTTTCTTGCTTCCAAAAAGGATGCGTTCTTCGGGTACAAAAGCCTTCCAAAAGTTGAACGCCTCCATATCACGTTCCATTCCATCGGCCGCATCCCCTCCAAAAACGGTTACATACAAATCTTCTTTGTTTATTTTGTAAACCTCGGTGAGTAATTCCCAGCCCCAAGCAATGGCTTCTTTTTTAAAGTAATCGCCAAACGACCAATTGCCTAGCATTTCGAACATGGTATGGTGGTAGGTGTCGTGTCCAACTTCCTCAAGGTCGTTATGCTTGCCCGAAACGCGAAGGCATTTTTGGGTATCGGCTATACGGGGCCATTTCACAGGACTGTTTCCCAGGAAGATATCCTTAAACTGGTTCATGCCTGCGTTGGTAAACATCAAGGTTGGATCGTTTTTGATAACCATTGGGGCCGAAGCCACTATTTGATGCTGTTTTGATTCAAAAAAACGCAAAAAGGTGGAGCGAATCTCTGCTGATTTCATCATGAAAGCAAGGGGTTAAAATATTTTGAATGTTATTTCGTTACGAATGAAGGCTGCAAATTTACAGGTTTTTGCTAATTTTGCATCCACACACAGGGCATCATTTCTGTACTATCCACCAAATAAAGCCGATGGCCAAAAAAGAAAGATACCATTTTGATCCCATTTCACTCACCTATCAGCTCATTCCTGTACGTTTTAGGGATAAGCTGAAGCGTTTCTTATGGACTATTGCCACCGGTTCCGTATTTGCTTCTGCTGTGCTTTTGGTAGCGTATAACTTTTTCTCCTCTCCCAAAGAACGCATCCTGTTAAGGGAAATAGAGCAATATAAGCTTCAGTACAAGATTATGGACGACCGCATGGATCGCATGCAAAAAGTATTGGCCGATTTGCAGCACCGAGATGATAACATCTATCGTGTAATCTTTGAGGCTGAGCCTATTCCTTCTTCCATTCGCCAAGC
>CAZKHA010000281.1:0-3131 GCA_964552325.1 uncultured Bacteroidales bacterium | reverse complement strand
TTAGCTTTTCGATGGGGATTGTTTTTGAGCTCCCCGTTTTTGTCTTTTTCTTGGCCAAGGTAGGCATTGTTTCGGCTGAGCTTATGAAACGGTACCGAAAAATGATGATTGTGGTGATTTTTGTGGTTGCAGCCATTATTACCCCACCCGATGCGTTTAGCCAAATGATGGTTTCTATACCGTTGCTTATCTTGTATGAAATTAGCATTGTTGTGGCCCGCAAAGCAAGGAAGCCGCAAGAGTCATAATTTTATAGTTTCTGTAAAATTTTTTCATTTTGAACACGTTATTCTATTTGGAATCTGGCCACCAGAAGGTAATGTGTTGACAGACAAACCTTCAAGTTTTAAAAATTTTTTCCCACACATGTAACAAAGCAAGGCAAGTTCATGTATAAGGAGCTAATGAATTGAACGATGATGCTGAACCGAACACGCTATTTCCGTACACATCGATTTCGCAAGTCCCTTTTGGTCTTGCTAATTTTACTGTTTTCGGTAGCAGTTGTGGCACAATCGAGAACCCGTAGCAAAAAGATTAAATTCAAAGCCTCTAATCCAGCTTTGCGAAATTGGTCGGTACAAGGTACTATAGGTTTTGGCTCATATTATGGCGACTTAAGCATCTACGACTCAGAACCTTTTAGCAAATTTGCGGAAGAAAGCAAATTCTCGATGGGCGTAGTTGTTTCAAATAAGTTCTTGCCATTCATGGGCGTACAAGCTCGATTATTATTGGGGCGGTATCAGGCTTCGAGCACCGTTTTTAACCGTAAACTCGATGGAAACGCCTATGTAGGTGGGGTAAATCTGATGGTTGACATCATCAACTTGTTTTCGATACCCGAAGAAGTATTCCCCGAAATATACATCTATGGCGTGGCAGGTTTAGGCCTTATGAAGATGCGCCCAACCATCAGCAACCTTTATAGTGGAGAAGTTATACAAGGCACACATTATCAAGATAAAGCAGAAATAACCCCCTATTATGGCATTGGGTTTAACAAATCATTGAACAAACAATGGGATTTAACTATTGAGTCCATCCTATATAATGTAAACTCCGACAAACTGGATGGCCTATACGACGATTTGTCAAAGGATTACCTGCTCTACACCAGTGTTGGCTTCAAATACAACATTAAAAGCTTAAGCAAATCGAGCCGTAACAAGTATGCACGTAGCAGAGCCCCAATACGCCGTTAATCAGTTTTCTAAGAAGGCTAACACCCGATCGTAAAACGCCTCTGGCGCCTCAGCATGCAACCAATGACCGGCATCTTGTATGGCGTGGGTTGTCATCATCGGAAACAAATCAAGCAGCAGCGCTTCATCAGCCTCACTCACATAGTGGCTCTGGCCACCCGTTATCAGCAATGTTCTTCCTGTAAAAATGCCTTTGCAAGGGATGGCTCCAATAATTTCGGGCAATGTAGCCTCCAACACCGCTACATTTATTTTCCAATGATACCTGCCTCCTTCACCTCTTGCTACATTCTTTAGAAGCAGCTTTACAATTTTTTCATCCCCAAGTTTTTCGAAAAGTTTATGCTGAATCTCACTACGATTCGTAACGGCTTCTATTTCAACAGCACGTATAGCTTCAAACAACAATCTATGATTAGCAGAAGCATGCACCTTGCCAGCCGCAATATCAACAATAACCAGATTATGAATTAGATAAGGATACTTTAGTGCTAAAACCATCGCTACCTTACCACCCATCGAATGGCCAATCACATCCACTTTTTCGAGTTCATTCGCCTCACAGAATACTACTATATCGTTGGCCATTACAGTGTAGTCCATAAGGGCTGTATGTGGCGAAAGGCCATGGTTTCGCAAATCGGGCAACCATACGGTAAAGGTTTCGGCAAAGCGCCTAGCCAAGCTAACCCAGTTATCGCCCGACCCCAACAAGCCATGCAAAATCAATAGATTTCGTGTGCCATGACCATATTTACGGTAAAACAGACTCATTCTCAAAAACAGTTATAAGCTTGGGCAAAGATACACAAAGCCACTAAGCTGCCACAGCCAGAAATTTTGTACTTTTGCAGGTGAAAGCATATACTTAACTTCCACCAGGAATGATGAATAAAACCCGGATAATCTGGATAATTGCCATCGTGATGGCCTTAGTAGCGTTTTTTTTGCTCCTAAACCGATCAAAGACCACCTTTAGCGACACCGAAAAAGCGTTTGCCGTAGAAGATACCGCCGCAATTACCAAAATATTCATGGCCAACCGCATTGACCAACAAGTAACCCTACAACGACTGCAGCAAGGCACATGGCAGGTGAACAAAGAGTTTATGGTCTCTAAACCTGTTATAAACATGTTTCTTAACACCTTAAAGAACATTGCAGTTAAAGAGCCCGTACCAACGGCCGCCCAAAACAATATACTTAAGCTAATGGCGCCCAATGCCGTTAAGGTTGAAATTTACCAAACGATACCCCGCTTTACGTTGTTTGGCAAGAAGTTTTTGCAACACGAGGCCAAAACCAAGGTTTTTTATGTAGGCGATGCCACCCGCGACAATATGGGTACGTACATGCTGATGGAAGGCTCTGACTTGCCCTTTATAACCTACTTGCCCGGCTTGCGAGGTTTTATTTCAACACGCTTCAGCCCCCGCTACGAAGATTGGCGCGACCATTCCATTTTTAGCCAACGCATGAGCGAAATCGCCTCCATAACGCTTGAATTCCCCGAAACGCCTGAACAAAGCTACAAGGTAAACAACAACCCCCAAGGCCCTGAGCTTATTCAACTTACGACCAATCAACGTCTGATGGCCTTTGATACATTAAAGATGGTTTCGTTCTTGAACTCGTTTAGCAACATCAAATACGAGGCTTTTTTGAATTATTTGCCCAAGGCCAAAATCGACTCTGTTATCCAATCGGTACCCTTTCATATAATTACGGTTACCGATCAGGCTGGCAAGTCAACCACCATAAAAACCTTTCATATGCGCATGGGTGGCGAAAGTGTTGACGAAAACGGCGACCCCATGCCCTTTGACCGCGACCGCATGTATGCACTGGTAAACGAAGGCAGAGACTTTGTGCTGGTACAGTTCTTTACGTTTGATAAGATTACGAGGCCACTGGGGTATTTTTTGG
>CAZKHA010000280.1:0-3179 GCA_964552325.1 uncultured Bacteroidales bacterium | reverse complement strand
TGCTCGAAATAAACATCCAATGATCTGAATGGCTCACGATGGTCATAAAGAAATCGGCCATCTGATTGCAGTTGCTGATTTTGTAATACTTTTCATTATCAATTTCAACAAATTGACCTTCTACGTTTGCTCTCCGATTATTTACGAGAGCATTTCCTAAATAAATTGACTTCTGATTCATACTTATTCGTTGCGTATTTACTTGGGCTAGTTAATTATGTATGTGAAAGCATTAAATGATTCATTGACTGTGTGTTGTACTTTGGATGCGAGGGATGCCTTAGTATTTAAGAAATTTGGAAGTTAACATCCTGCCATTTGCATTCGTTAATGTAATAAAATAAACACCGGCATTGAGCGCTGATACGCATAGGCTGTTAGAAACATTGAACTGTTCAAGTACTTGAACACCTGCTTCATTAAATATAACAGCTTTGGCAAAGCCTTGGTTTGAATTAAAATACAGATAATCAATAGCTGGGTTGGGGTAAACAGTAAAGCAGTTGTTGGATTGATTCATGAGGTCAATACCAGAATATACCCCAAAATACATATCATCCCAATAATAAGTGTGTTCACCTGCTTGGGCTCCAGTGGTTCCAAAATTGAAAAAGATAGAGGCTTTATTGTATGAATAGGCAAAATTGATCACCGCTGTTCCCAAAGCTTGGTTACTAAAGTTAAAAACCAAGGTTTCCCATGAATTGGCAACGGTTGTATTGGCTTCGGTTTCAACACTGATTGTTGGGTCATTTGCATCTTCAACCTTAAGCCTGATGCGTGTTCCGGCAGTGGGTGACCAAACACGAACACTCATAGTTGTTGAGCCGGGTGCAAAAGGAATAGGAGTGGCAAAACCAACGGTTCCGCCAACAGTCGTACCTGCCCAAAGCTCGGCAACGGCTGTTTTGATAGTTTTAACTACATGATTATCAGGGTTAGCTGCATCTACTATGATTTCAGAAGCATTGCCTCCAAAATCGGTTAAGCCATAATAGCTCGGCGTCGTGTTTTCGAAATCAACAGGCAAATTTAGGCTTTGCCCGTAACAAAATATTGAAAACAAGACACTTAGAGAAACAACTAATAATTTTTTCTTCATTGATGATTTTATAAAAGAGTTAGTGATACAAAAAGACTTAGCAAATTTAACGCAGGCTTCAAGTGTTTACTAAATTAATGGTGCATCAAAAATGCAACAATATGCTGTTTGCAAGTACATCAATATTACATCAAAGGCAATATAAATACCTTATAATCAACAACAAAAACAGCGTATAGCAAGAATTCACAAAGAATTCACATCCAAGTTACAACCTTCGATACCCAAAGTATATGCGCATGAGTCCAGCACGACCTAAACTACTGTTTCGATAAAAAAATATGCTGCTTGGGAATGCCAATGCAAGGGTTTTGTGCTTTGCCAAATTAGGAAGCTTGCAAGCTCGTGATGATTCGGAAAACTACATGATTTTGAAATATTTACAAATCATTTGGGTGGTATAACACACAGGAAATCACTGCTAAACATAACAATTACTTACTGACTGATATTCAAGACTTAACACAAAGTTATACTTTTCGCATCACCCAAACCTTTAAACAAGCGTGGTTTGAATAAAACAACCACTCTACCAAGTATTTAAGAAGTTTACGAAAGAAACAAGCAGTTCTCGATGGAGAGCATCCTTAGAGGTTTAGCATAAATTCAGTTAAGTTATCATCCCGATCAAGCTTGAGTTTTTTCCTAACGCGATAACGGCTTATTTCTACCCCACGGGCACTGATATTCATAAGTGTGGCAATTTCTTTGCTCGAAATATTCATCCGCAGGTAGGCGCATAAGCTCAATTCGCGGGGTGTAAGGTCAGGATAACTTTCTTTAAGCTTCTTGAACAAATCTTCATAAACCTGCTCTATATGCATATCAAAAACCTTCCATTGTTTTTCATTGTCAATCTCCTTTTCAATCCGTTTTATGAGGTTTTTAATACTGTTCTTAACGGAATCGTTGGGCAATGAGGCATTGATGGCCTGAAGATCAGTTTGCAGCTTGGTCAGTATGTTGTTTTTTTGAATAAGCAGCATGGTTGAATTGGCCAATTCTTTTTCTTTATGGACCATCTCAAGGCGTAAAGCATCATTTCGCAAACGTTCAACTTCCTTTTCAGTTATAAGGGCTTCCTCGTTATGCTTTTGCTCTAAAGCCAGGTACCTTTCTTTCTGAAGTTGTTTTTCTGCAAGGTGCTTTTGCTCAATCCGATAAACCAAATATCGCTTCCCCAAGTAAATAAGAATTGCACCAACGATAAGATAAAGTACGATGGCATAAACTGACCCATACCAAGGCGCTAAAACAATAAACTTATACGATAGCTCTGTAGGTGTCGTAAGCTCGTTGTTGCTTGCACGGAGCATAAATGTATAATGACCGCTGGGAAGGTTTGTATATTCCTTGAACGTTTTGGTGGTCCACTCCGACCATTTTTCATCAAAACCCAACAACCTATATTGAAATAAAACTTCAGGCGACTCGAAGTTATTGGCTGAATAAGAGATAGAAACTGTATTGTGCCTATGCCGAAACTCGGGAACCAAAGTTTGGCTTGGTTTTTTGCTGTTATATCTGTAAATGCCCTCAGTGGTATCGCCTGATTTAAGGCTGCTTATGAAGATGGCGCAAGGTCGCGAGTAATCCTTCCGATATTTCGGAACGTAATTGGCAAAACCACCTTCAATGCCAATCAGAACATTGTTTTGGTCCAATTCATGGATATGCTCAAACGACGGAATTACAAGATTAGAAAGCTTTAAAAACGGAAGTGAAATCTTTTTAAAGGAGCCATCCTCCTGTAAACGCAATACTCCAATGGCGTTATTGGCTGAAAACCAAATATTTTGATCAGAATCCTGGTAAAGGTAGTCAACCCATGTTTGGTCATCGAAATAAGGTAAAAACCTTGGCACCTTCTCAAAATTACTGGTGTTATAATTAAAAGCAAAAATTCCTTTGGTTGAAGCAACCATTATTTCGGATTGAATCTTGAACAATAAGTTGGACTGGTTGGATGGCAATCCATTTATAGAATTATAAATCTGAACCTCAGAAACTTTGGTCCACTCAACATCACTTTTGATCCTAAAAATCCCCTTATAAGTTTGGCTGACCCAAATAGTAC
>CAZKHA010000279.1:0-3189 GCA_964552325.1 uncultured Bacteroidales bacterium | reverse complement strand
TCGGGTGTCGGGGGCTTGCGCTGGCGGCACAGCCGCCAGCGCAAGCCCCCGACACCCGCAACCTTTCTAAACACCTGTCATTCTGAGCGCAGCGAAGAATCTCGTAAATTTTGTCGGACACTGATGTTAATTTTTCAAATAAATTGTCTTTTCCAAATAGAACTGCACCCAAAACTGTCAGTATTAATATTGTACTCAAAATACCAAAAGAGAATATAATGTCTGACCACCTTATGTGTTTATCGTTCCAAGTCCTGAAAAATTATCGTTTATTTCTTTTGAACCTCTCCAATGCAACAAAAAATTTCTGTTATACAATCTCAAGCTCATTAGTTTAAAAATCCTGTCAAGAGAAAAAGCGATTGGTGGAATAATCATCGAATAGAAAAAAATCTTATCGCATTATCATTAGAAGAAAAGAATCCGCTAATGAAAGTTGCTATTATTGCAATTAAAAAAATCACCTTTATTCTCATTGAAATTCACTTCACTTTTCGCGTGTATAATATAAAAGGCTTATTCCTAATGAAATTATAATCCCAATAATAAAATTATTATTTTCCATGTTCTTTTCTCGATAATTTTAAATCAGGTTTGTTTTTTAATATGCTTGCTAACTTGTCTGTAAATACAGTTTTTCATTTTTTCCACTACATGCTTGCATCTCCCCAAACAAAAAAGTTTTTTTGGTTTAGCCTTTTAAAAGTACAAAAGTTTGTTTACTACCATCCTTATACCCAAATTTTTTTGCATGTACACCTGATAAGGGGCGTCATGCCTTCGCTTTGACGTGCGCGCTTAAGCTTCCTCGAAAAAAAATCATAGTGTACTATGCACACTTATTGCTTTTCAGGCTTTGCTTTCATACTTTTGCAATAGAAAATTAAAGACACTGAGCTAAGTTGCACAGAACTGCTTAGCCAATGCCATACGTTACTATTGCCCTTAATTAACACCCCAACGCATGAAAACCTTTACACCTTTTACAGCCCTAGCAGTGGTTTGTATCTTGATAGGAAACATCGCTTGCCAGGCTCAACCCACCACTCGCACCGCTTTAAGCCCGCATAAACCAATGAAGGGATTATCCGATTCGGCCTTGCTTGATGAGGTACAGCGGCAAACAATCCGCTATTTCTGGGATTTTGCTCATCCGGTCAGCGGTTTGGCTCGCGAGCGCAGCAACGTGGCCTATGATTATGGCGATGAAGTTGTAACAAGCGGTGGGACGGGTTTCGGGATTATGGCCCTGATTGTTGGGGTAGAAAGAGGCTGGATACCAAGGGCAGAAGTGGCTGCCCATTTGTTAAAAATGGTAAAATTCCTGAGCAAATCCGATTCGTATCATGGGGTATTCCCGCATTGGCTGCATGGCGCTAGCGGTAAAACCATCCCCTTTAGCCGAAAAGACGATGGAGCCGATTTGGTTGAAAGTGCTTACCTGTTTCAAGGCTTGCTGTGTGCACGGCAGTATTTTACTAACGAAACACCTGTTGAGCAAGAGCTCCGTGGCCGCATCAATTGGTTGTGGAACGACGTGGAGTGGGATTGGTTTACCAAGGGAGGTGAAGAGGTGCTGTATTGGCATTGGAGCCCCAACAATGGCTGGGCCATGAACTTTCCGATAAGGGGCTTTAACGAATGCCTGATTGTGTATGTGCTGGCAGCTTCGGGCGAACGTTATCCGGTAAGTCCGGCGGTATATCACAGGGGTTGGGCACAAAGCAACTTCTTTAAGAATGGAAAAGAGTTTTATGGAACAAAGTTGCCTTTGGGTTTCGATTACGGAGGTCCCTTGTTTTTTTCGCATTATTCGTTCTTAGGCCTAAACCCCAAGGGGTTAAAAGACAATTATGCCGATTATTGGGAGCAAAATCAAAACCATACCTTGATTAATTACAAACACTGCGTGGCTAACCCAAAGCATTTTAAAGGCTATGGCGAAAACTGCTGGGGGCTTACTGCAAGCGACAACCACGAAGGTTATAACGCACACTCGCCTGACAACGACTTGGGAGTGATAAGTCCAACGGCTGCCTTGTCGGCATTTCCTTATACGCCTGAATATTCGATGAAAGCCCTAAGGCATTTTTATGAGGAGCTAGGGCCTAAAATCTGGAGCGATTATGGTTTTGTGGATTCGTTCAATGAATCAAAAAATTGGTATGCCGAATCGCATTTAGCAATAGATCAAGGCCCTATTGTGGTTATGATTGAAAACTACCGCAGCGGGCTATTGTGGAAGCTGTTTATGAGTTGCCCCGAGGTACAGAACGGGCTTAAGAAGTTGAATTTTACTTACACTGCACCTAAATAATACTCAGAGCTATACAAAATTCAATAGAAAATTGCATTAGGATACTGCATTTACCATGGAAACCGATGAAATTACCGAAATAATAATTGGCTGTGCGATTGAAGTTCACAGGACGTTAGGGCCTGGCCTTCTTGAATCCACTTACGAAGAATGCTTGGCCTATGAGTTTAAAAACTTGGGGCTGAAGTTTCAGCGCCAAATTCCTGTGCCAGTAATTTACAAGGACATAAAGTTGGATCATGGGTATAAAATGGATTTTCTGGTTGAAGATCAGGTGGTAGTGGAGCTTAAGTCAATTGATTATATTATGCCGGTTCATGATGCCCAAATGCTAACCTACCTGCGGATAGCAAAAAAGAAAGTCGGACTGCTTGTTAACTTTAAGGTTACCTTGCTTAAACATGGGATACGCCGTTATGTTTTATAGAGGCTAAATCTGCTATTAAGCTGAATCATACTTAAATAAGTTTACGAAAAATTAATTCTCGAAGCATAAGAAACGATACGTACAGTTTTCAAAATAATGTCGAACGAAAAACTACATATCACCAAATTGAACCACATGGCAGGCGATAAATTGCTATTTGTGGCGGTGTGTATGCTGTTTTTGTTGACAGCCTTTGCTTTAGAGGCATCGCCTCGAATTGCAGAGGATCAAGGCCTTGTAATTTTCAAATTCACCTCTTCACCCGCAGAAATTACACAGGGTTTTAAGAAGGAGTCCCAGAGGAGTTTGGAGAAAGACAATCAATTATCAATAGGGAATCTCCAATTGCCTGTGACCTTTTACCCCCACCCTCATTCTTCGGTTGGGCAAGCTTCACCTTGTACCCCCACCCTCATTCTTCGGTTGGGCAAGCTTCACCTTTTAC
>CAZKHA010000278.1:0-3256 GCA_964552325.1 uncultured Bacteroidales bacterium | reverse complement strand
TATATCGCAATGGGTTTCCTGAGCTTTCTGCATTGTCAAAGTCAATTCGAGGTTCGGAGGAGGCTTTTGATTTTTTGTTTGCGAATTACCCACGTTTGGCAGCCCTCGATGCGGCTATTGATAATCAGGCAAAAGCCTATCTTTGGCTCAAAAAGCATGGTTTTGAATTCAATATCATTTTTGCCGATGCCTGCAGGTTAAAACCCCAAGCCGTTGAATGGCTTAAGGCAAGGCAACTCGAAGTATATGTTCGGATTGCTGAAAAAATCAACCACTTTCGCGAAAATCAGTATTTTGACTATCACAAAAAGCGATTCTAACGGATAGACAATTACATCAATAAGCTTGAGGCTGCCCCTTAAAAATATACCAAATAGTTAATACCATTATCTTTAGATCAAGGTTCAACGTCCAGTTCTCGATATAGTTAACATCTAGTTCCACACGTTTCTCGAGGTCTTTGGGTTGTTTTATCTCCCCGCGGTATCCATTTACTTGCGCTAATCCCGTAATCCCTGGCTTTACCGTATGGCGTAGCATAAACTTAGTTACCAATCGGCGGTAGTCTTCGGTGTGTTTTAGCATGTGCGGGCGCGGCCCTACAACCGACATATCACCCAGCAAGACATTGATAAATTGAGGCAGTTCATCAAGGCTATAGGTTCTCAGGAACTTTCCTACTTTGGTAACTCTCGGATCGTTTTTAGTGGCTTGTTTGGTTTCATCGGCGTTTGAATGCATACTCGAAAACTTCAAGCACCAAAATTCTTTGCCATCGATACGGGTCCTTTTTTGCCTAAAAAATAGATTTCCCCCACGGGTGGTCTTGGTAAGTATATAAACAACAACGGTTAACCACGATAGCAGGGTGCTGATGACTACGATTGAAAGCACAATATCAACCATTCGTTTCAGCAGCGTATTGTACCAAAAAACCAAGGGTCCTTGGTGAACCTGAATTACTGGAATATGCCCATAATCAACCAGTTCAACATTTTTGTAAATCAGGTACTCCATTTCTGGAATGAGCCTAATTTTGGCTGTTGAAGTCATCAGGGCCTCAGTAATATGCTGAATTTGAATAGTTGAGAGCTCTTTAAGGTTTAAATAGGCCTCATCCACATGGTTTTTGGTTAAAAACTTGGGCAGGGCATCTAACGAACCAACTACCATTTTATGCTTAGCCACCTGATCAAAAATTCCGATAAGCCTGTAACCATGCCATTTGTTGCCTAGAAAAAAGTCGATAAGCTTTTGGGAGGTGGGTGTAAGCCCGATAACGATGACCGATCGGTAATTAAAGCCCAGTTTTCTATAAAAATAGAACGCATAGTAAAGCGAAAACTTCCAAACGAGTAATGAAACATAAAAGAATGGAAAAATGAATTTTATGGTTGAACGAGGGTAATACTGAAGCGAGTTTACCTGAAAATACAAAAGAAAGAAAAAGAAGAAGAAAACGATTAGCTTCGTATAGGTTAGCAACAGGCTAACTTTCTTTATATTACGCTCAAAATTTTGAGCTCCAAGCACAAAGGCTAATACGAGCCATACACCATTCAGATAGAGATAAAAAGGAAGCAGGTTTGGCCTAAAGCAATCGACTTCAGGGAAATAAACGCAAAGACCTGCAACAAAGAAGAGGTTTAAGAGCAACAAATCGCCGGTGAGGGCGATAAACGGAATAAACTTAGAGTACCTTGGCACTTGAAATGTTTAGTTAATGACCGTGTAAAGTTAGGTTTTTTTATGAATTTAAGATCGGCGCACCGCCTTATCAAAAAGGTTCATATATTGTTCAAAAATCGTATCCCAACTATATACTTCTCTGATTTTGTTTAAGTTATTGTTTGTTTTCATTGTCCATCCCTCATCGGCATGGTAATTTCTCAATAGTTCCGAAAGTTCTTCTGACGTCTCAAAGTAGCACGCATCATCTCCACAAACAGCTTGATTAAACTTGTTTTTGTGCGCATAAATGGGTGCCGATGCAGCCATAGCTTCTAATAATGAAGGGTTTGTGCCACCAGCAGAATGTCCATGAAAATAGGCAGCACAGTAATACCTTAACACGTTTAAGCGCTCTTGATTAAACTCCGAACCACGAAAAATGACGGATGTACTGGAATATTTCTTTGTTAGCTGCCTCGCATACTTGGTATGCTGGTTTCCAATAATTACTAAGGGAAGCCGTGATTTTGATTGCAATACTCCCTTGATAATTTCTTCGATATGATTGTCGGGTTGAAGGCGGGCAATTACAAGGAAATACCCATTTGGTTTTAGCGCAAGATCATCCAAATAGCCCGGATTGGGTTTCTCCAAACATTCCGCACCGTATGGAATGTAAACAGCTGGTATATTGTAAGATGATTCAATATACGTTTTTATCGCCGGTGAATCGGCCACCAAAACATCACTGCTTTTTACTGCAAGTTTTTCCGAAAACCGAAGCAGCTTTCGAACCAAGGATGAGTACTTGCTACGCTTCCATTCCAAACCATCCATATTGGTAATTATGATTGGTTTTTTAGGTAACATCCAATACCAGATGCTGTTGCTGGTATAGCCTAATTGAAGGATGATGTCAAAATTGCGTGAACGGCTATCAAGGATGCAGTTGAAATCGTATAAGTATTGCCCGGCTTGGCCTATAAGATATTCTGGATCGTAACAATGGATTAGGTTTACCCCATTCCATGTTGATTCGCTATAGGGGTGATTGTGAGAGCAATACACCCAAACCTCAACATTTTTCTGAGCCAAAGCCCTGGATAGAAAGGTTGCAAACTGCTCAAACCCACCATAATGATTGGGAATGCCACGAGAACCAAGGATGGCAAGTTTCATAATTTCTGTTAAGATTTATTAGGCTCCAAAGGTTAATTTGACCAATCATTTGAAGTTTCGTACCCAAGCTTTATTAAAAGCTCCCCATACTGATTCTTAAATGAGTCGATCACGCGAGGAGTAAAATGCACTCGCCAATCACCCGATTTGCCATTACGATATTTATGACCTGGTTTTTCTTCCCCTGGCTTACGGCCTTCAGATACAATTTGATATGAGTTCGCCTTTAACAAACGGCTTAATAAAATCTTTGGTTTTGCCATATCCTCGTTAAATGGAGGTTGTATTTTTAAAAGTTCTGAATTTGATTTTTTAGTAAGGTGGAGTTGTTTAATGACTGGAAATTCTAGAAATGAAAAAATATTGGTAAAAACGGAAATAGGATCTGAAACCAAATCTTCAAAAC
>CAZKHA010000277.1:0-3327 GCA_964552325.1 uncultured Bacteroidales bacterium | reverse complement strand
AACTGCGACTGGCTTGCCTCGCAAACAGCTTGCAGTGAGTTTATTAGCTTATGCAGGCTTCATCAAGATCAAGAGATAACACCCAAGGTTGCCAAAGGGTTTTGTGATAAAATTGATACTACTCTGGCTCAAATAACTGGCAGTTGTAAGGGTTTGTTGTGTTGTTTCTGTGCTGTTGTATGGCATCCTGGTCAAAATAAATGTTTAATAATACACCTTGGGGATGTGCGTATTTATAAATTTAGCCTTGGAAGCGTGTTCACCTTAACGGAAGACGATAATGTTGAAGTTTTGATGCGCGACACATCCGGTAAGTTGTTTACATCGCACGGATCTGCCATTTCGGCCAGTGGCGTTTCTAATGCCTTGGGAAATGGTTATTCCATGGCCCATGCAGCCTATGCTGACTTTAATGAAGGCGAAGCGCTAATGCTTGTATCAGATGGTTTTTACAAATGCAGCCATACCTTTGAAAACGATATGCAATGGGTGTTGGAAACCTTGGATTTAAAACTGCAATTTGGTAAAATTATTCAGCGGTATAAAGAAGTACAAAAAGATGACGCTAGCGTACTGATGCTTCGCCGGAATGATGTTGCACCTGCGTTGAAAGCGATTTATAAAGACTATACGGATTATGAAGCAACTAAAAATCTTATACCCAGGGCTTTAATCGCTGGTTTTTTGTTGAAAGACCTAAAGAATGCACTAACCCAAAAAAACACAGCGGCCTGTATAGAGATTGTTAACTTGATGAAAAGGGATGACTTGCTTCCGCCAACAAAACAACTCGACCATCTACTTGCACAGTGCCGATTGACTGGATTTTTAGAACCGGCTGTTTTCAATGGAATTATTGATTTAATTCGTATCCAGAACCTTAAACGTTGAATTGTTTGTTTTGTATCCAACTTGAATGCGCCTAAGTCCTTTTTATATAATCGTGTACCAGTCGAACAGGCCGTTGTTCATAAGCCCGTAATAGGCATCATCGCTGAATTGCCGGGTACATAACACGGCAGTGGTTGGCACCCTTGAAAAAGGAGAACAGCAGTAGCAAAATGAGCTTGTTGGTTTTTTTGTATAGGTTGTTGCATCCGTCTTAGAGCTATGACTCGATCTTGGAAATCCTTAACGCGGTGCATGTTGGCAGGATAACCCCGATTTTTTTTCGCTTTGGGTAAAAAAGTCACTCAAGTCGGATATAATTGTTGTACCTTTGTTGCGCAGCATATTCATTGATTAATGTTAGGCAATTCAAAATTGCTGTTTTTCATTATGAAAACAAAACGAATATACTGCTTTTGAGTTAAATACTGGCGAGTTATCACGCTTCCGAAACTTGAGTTTTATTATGCACACCTATTATGAAAAAGTTGTTGAACATATTGCTTACGCTAGCGGCTGTTGTAAATAGCTTGCAGGTAAGTTCACAGGAAATTACATGGCAAAACGGTTATGGCGGCCTGAAATCGGACGATCTTCATGGAATTGTAAATACCAGCTTTGGCACATTGCTCTTCACAAATATTTATGTGAATGATCTTCAGGTGCCAAATTATCATGGATCCGATGATGCGCTTTTAATCGCATTGGACACATCTGGTAATTTCCTTTGGCACCGTTGTTTTGGGGGGTCAGATATTGACTGGTTTAGTAATATTATTGCCAGTACCGACAATTCATATTATGCCTTAGGAACTAGTCTTTCCACAGATGGAGACCTTGATTCAATACCCCTTATTTCAGCTGAATGGTTAATTAAATTTGACAGTAACTTTAATATACTATGGCAAAAGAGGGTGCCATTTATTTTGGATGAATTTTCTGACGCCAGTGTGACCAATGACGGAGGCTTGCTGATATCAGGCAATCAAGTCTGTTCGTTTTTTCCAACTGAAGATTTTAGCAGTGTTATACTAGCAAAACTAAGTAACACAGGCGATATTGAATGGGAGATTGAGGTTTCAGATGGCTGCCATCATCAACATCATGACTTGGCAGGTTTAGTAAAGCGAACTAAAAAGAAAGGTGTAGAATCTTATTACTTGGGGGCTTTTATTAATGGGCAATTGGAGATTTTTGAGTTTGATGTGGCCGGGAACCTTTTGTATTCGAATAGCGACCATGGTGTTTCGGTAGTAGAACCTCTGGAAAATGGCTATCTTGCAGCGGGAAGAAAATATGGTACAAGCAGTTATGACATCCATGTGATTAGAATCGATTCCCAAGATTCCGTCCTTTGGCAAAAGGATTTTGGGGGTACATGTAATGAAAGGGTAGACAATTTATTTTCTTTACCTAATGGTTCTTTTCTCGTTTACGGAATGACGGGTTCAAATAATGGGGATGTGAAGGGCTTTCACGGGAATGATCCTTCTAATGACGATAACTGGGTTTTTACAATCGATTCTGTTGGCAACCTGCTTTCAAGTTGGTGTTTCGGGAGTTTTGATGATGAAGGGTCGTCACCGCAATGGGTTAGCCGAAAAGATAATTATCAATTTACTCTGGCAACTCGTTCAACCGAAAACAGCGGAGATATAAATTGTTTGCCATCCCCACCAAGTTGGGATATTTGGACCTACAATATAAAGCTTTGTGAGGTTATTTACGGCCCAGCCCCTGCGCGTCCCATTGGCCCGCCTAGTGTGCACAGCAACCTTACTCCACAAAGTACGTATTCCACAACTTATATCAACGCTGCACTGGGTTATGAGTGGAGCCTACAACCCACAACTGCTGGAACGATAATGCAAGCAGGAAACACCATAACCATTACATGGAACCCGGGCTTTAAAGGGAATGTGGCCCTCTATACCCGATATGCCACAGAATGCGGACATTCTGCATGGTCAGAAGCCCATTATGTTCAGGTGGACGCAAGTACCGGCATTTTTGATAAGGAAGCATCCCTTGTTAAAGTTTGGCCCAATCCAACTCAAGGCAGGCTTAACATTGAATTGCCTTTAAATATCAGCCTACCGGCAAGCCTGCGGCTTAGCAATGCCCAAGGGCAAGTAATGATTTCACAAAACTTAGATCAGTTAACCCAAGTTATCGACCTTGGCACATTGCCTTCGGGACTGTATTTTTACCAGCTACAATCTACTGAATTAAATATTGTAGGGAAGCTGCTTTTAACATCAAATCAATAAATTGATTTACTTCAATTAAGAGTTATCTGCTAACCGGGTCTATATATGCCCCTTAATTTAATCTTTGCAAATATAAAAATGCAATAGTAGCACTAGTTTTTGCTATTTATCTAATTCTAATTTGTAACAACTTTAAATCCCTTTGCTAAAACCGAGTAGTAAGTGGGTT
>CAZKHA010000276.1:0-3367 GCA_964552325.1 uncultured Bacteroidales bacterium | reverse complement strand
TCGGGCTGGACCAACTGGAATCCCCAAAACACCAATTACCCTGTTACAACCAATGTAATAAGTGGTGAAATCACCCAAAACACCACTTGGGAGTCGAATAGTTCGCCTTTATTGGGCGGAGCTTCGTTTTCCAATGCCAACCTTCAAGATTCTTATTTTGATCAGGTATCGTATGTTGGTGCCTTTGGAAACGTGAACTGGACACAAGGTTGGGCCAATTGGACCCCACAATTTACTGCTTATGCCGACGCAACAATAACCGTTGAAGGCGAGCTTACGAGTAATGCAACATGGACGGCTTCAAACGTTTATCATTTGAAGGGGTTTTATTATGTTCGTGATGGTGTTACACTTACAATTGAGCCTGGAACCGTTATCCGTGGCGATAAAGACACCAAAGGAACCCTTATAATTGAACGTGGAGCAAAGCTTATTGCTGAAGGCACCGCACAAATGCCCATCGTATTTACATCAAACCAAGCTGCAGGTTCACGCACCTATGGCGATTGGGGAGGTGTGATTTTGTGTGGCAATGCAGTAATCAATGTAGCTGGTGGAGTTGGCCAAATTGAAGGCGGCCCAACCTCGCAATATGGCGGAACAGATGATACTGACAATTCAGGTTCGCTTAAATACATCCGCATCGAATTTCCGGGAATTCCTTTTGTGCCCGATAAAGAAATTAATGGCTTAACCTTTGGCGGCGTAGGTAGTGGCACTTCAATTGATTACATCCAAGTTTCGTATGCCGGCGACGATTCGTTTGAGTGGTTTGGTGGCACCGTTAATGTAAAGCATTTAATCGCTTTCCGCGGTTGGGACGATGATTTTGATACCGACTACGGTTACAGAGGTAAACTTCAGTTTTTGGTAGCTTTACGCGACAACAATGTTGCCGACCCAGGTTCAGGTTCCAATGGTTTTGAATCAGATAACGATGGACAAGGCTCAGCCAATACACCAATAACCAAACCCATATTTAGCAACATCAGTTTGTTTGGCCCTGGTTACAACGCCTCCACCACCATGAATTCCAATTTTAAACGTGCCATGCACATCCGGCGCAACTCCTCGCTTAGTGTTTACAACTCAGTTTTTACTGGATTTCCGGTGGGCCTTTTCTTGGATGGTGATGCAACCCAAGCCAATGCTACTTCGAATAGCCTGCAACTCGAAAATTGTTTAATGGCTGGGATGACAAGTTTCTTTAAATCCTCTTTTGAAAGATCTTATTTTATGGCTGCCGCCCGTAACAACGATACCTTGGCAACCAATGATATGCTTATGTTAGCAGATCCATTCAACCTGGTAGCTCCTTCGTTTATCCCATCAACAGGCAATACCGTGTATTTGCTGAGTGGTTTTGTGTATGTGGTTGATGGTGTAACGCTTACCATAAAACCTGGAACCATTATCCGTGGCGATAAAGATACCAAAGGCTCTTTGATTATTGAACGCGGCGCAAAACTCATTGCCCAAGGCACGGCCGATAATCCCATCGTGTTTACTTCCAATCAACCTGTTGGTTCACGAGCTTATGGCGATTGGGGCGGTGTTATTTTATGCGGAAAAGGCGTAATAAACGTGCCAGGTGGTGAAGCCATTATAGAAGGTGGCCCACGGTCAAATTATGGAGGCACCGATGATGCCGACAATTCAGGTATTTTAAATTATGTACGTATCGAATTTCCCGGCATTCCTTTTGTGCCCGATAAAGAAATAAATGGATTGACATTAGGCGCGGTTGGTTCCAATACAAGCCTCGATTATATTCAGGTATCGTACTCAGGCGACGATTCGTTTGAATGGTTTGGTGGCAATGTTAATGCCAAGCACTTGGTGGCATACCGTGGTTGGGACGATGATTTTGATACCGATTATGGCTATCGTGGCATGGTTCAATATGCAGTTTCGCTGCGCGATCCAGCTATTGCCGACCCAGGTTCAGGTTCCAATAGTTTTGAATCAGATAACGATGGCACTGGCTCTGACAACCTTCCCCAAACAATGCCCATCTTTAGCAATGTAAGTGTATTTGGGCCAAGTGTTGAATCCACCACGACCATAAACAGCAATTACAAAAGAGCCTTGCATATCCGCCGTAATTCTGCCTTAAATATTTATAACTCAGTTATCACAGGGTACCCTATTGGCCTTTTCCTAGATGGCGACAAAACCCAGGCTAACGCCACTTCAGGTACGTTGAATTTTAAGAATACCGTTATTGCAGGCATGGGCGATTTCTTCAAATCAAGTTTTGAACGCAGCTTCTTTGTAACCGAAAGTTTTGCCAACGATACTGTTGCACAAAATGCTGATTTAGGATTATATGATGCTTTCAACCTTGCCGATCCCGATTTCAGGCCGCTTTCAACTTCCGTTCTGTTTGGTGGATCAATTTGGGACAATACGGGTATCGAATCAAATAATGCTGCAGTCAACAGTTTACGCTGTTACCCTAACCCTATCACGGCCAATTCTGTTATCGAGTTTAATTTGGCTGTGAAATCAAGCGTGGTAATTAATATTTTCGACTTAACGGGCCAGGTTGTTTATTCAGAAAACTTGGGCAATGTGGTTGGAAACATCACCCATAAACTAAACCCTGCTGGCTTGGCTAAAGGTATATATGTCTTAACCTTAACATCCAACAGGATTTCAAACTCACAAAAAATTGTTGTTAACTAGTATGTTAGCTTACTAATATAATAATCTCTAGCAATTAAGAAACTTGAGTTTGGTCGCTCAAGGTTAATAGATACGGTCAGGTCAGATTTCTTAGTTTTTCTTTGTAAATATCCGCTCCTAAAAAGGCGGATATTTTTTTTGAAACAATTTTTTTTATATTTGCCCTCGTAATCACAAACCATATCACGAAACTGAACAATAGTTTATTTTAGGGCCAAACACCCAAGGTGACAAGCTTAAGTGGAGTCCAGAAACCATAAACGGGCCTTTCCTGTATGGGCAGGAATACAGGGGCGTAACCGAAAAGCCAAATGAGTAGGGCACTAATCAAAATTATGAACTGGTATTTAGAAGCTTTAAAAAAGTATGCCGATTTTAGCGGCAGGGCGCGGAGAAAAGAATTTTGGATGTTTACACTATTCAATTTTATCTTTTCAGTAGTTACTTCAATTATTGACTACCTTACTGGAACTGATAATATTTTTGGTAACTATGGATTATTTAGTTTGATTTATGCGTTGGCAATTTTAATTCCCAGTCTGGCATTAAGTGTTCGACGTTTGCACGATGTTGGTAAATCTGGCTACATGATACTTTTGGCGTTTCTTCCGATCATTGGATGGATATGGCTATTTGTTTTATATGTAACCGACAGCCAATTAGGCACTAACAAATGGGG
>CAZKHA010000275.1:0-3426 GCA_964552325.1 uncultured Bacteroidales bacterium | reverse complement strand
AAACCGTGCAGGATATGGAATATGCCTGGGAACCCGCCACTGGCAACATGATACAGCGTAAGGATAAAATAATTAATTTTACCGAAAATTTCGCTTACGACCCTATGTTGCACCAAAGGCTTATTTCATGGACCGTGAACAACACCACAAAATATGAGGTGGGCTATGCCAACAACGGCAACATTGAAACCAAGACCCAGTTTATCGAAAATTGAAACCCATTCTTTTTACATACATCAAATTAAGTACTTTTACAGCCCCTAAACCAATTTAGCCCTTAGCCCATGCCATCACTCACCCAAAAGGATATAAAAGAGCTTAAATACCAGTGCCGTATGGGGTATATTATCCCGCTGATGATTTTGTTGATTTCGAATATGATTATCTTTCTGGTGGTTTATACCAATGATTTGAGCTATACAAATCCCTTTGTTTTGTTGGCGGTTAGTGCAAGTGTAGTGTTTGAGGTTTTTTTAAACCTTAAAATGAACCACAACTATTTGGCTGATATCCGCAATGGCATTAAAAAGCAGGAAATAAAACAAATAAGGCTAAAAGAAGCCTTTACCGATTACGAAGCCGGTAGCGCCACGCTTTTTGTAACCCAGAAAATGAACCCGTTCACACGTTACAACATTATCGTAAACAATACCCGTTACCGGGTTGAAAAAGAATTTTACGAGAACTGCAACGAGGGCGATGAAGTGGTGTTTTTCGTTGCGCCACAAAGCAATTATTTGCTAAACATTGAATTGAAGAAACCCATAAGATCCTAAAAACGGCCATATTCCACCAAAACTTTTAAATGTTTAATATATGGCAATTAAAAACACCAATCTCCTTCTAAGCTGTTTGATGCTGCTTAGCTTTGTTAGCCTCTCCGCGCAATCGGCCTGGGAACGTGTTACGGGAGTGCCCCAAGAAAACAGCCTACACGCTATTGCTAAAATACCCGGAACCCAAAGGCTGCTGGCCGTTGGCGAGGGCTCAACGGTGATGCTGTCAAGTGATTCAGCCGTTAGCTGGCAATTGTTATTAAACCCCGCAGGACTAAACAACCAATTTAAATGCTTGGATGTGTACTTTTTAGATAGTTTAGTTGGGTTTATTTGCGGTAGCCAGTTAAATATTTTGAAAACCGAAGATGGGGGTAAATCGTGGAAGGTAAAATATAAAAGCCTTGCTGGAATGCAAGCGCACAAACTCACGTTTACAACGCCACAGCTCGGTTTTGCCATTGGTGGATTGAACCTACTGCTGCGCACCACCGATGCTGGTGAATCATGGGTAAGCAAAGCCCTTCCATTTGGTGATGGCCTCGTAAATATTGCTTTTGCCGATTCGCTTACTGGCTTTATATGCACGGTGAGCGACAGCAGTATTTTGAAAACAACCGATGGTGGCCTTACATGGCGATGCCTGCCACTTCCAACAGGCCTCCCAGACATATTAATTGAAGATATACGATTTGTTAACGACACCCTGGGTTATTTGGGTGGCAATTCAGTGTATAATACCAAACTTTACAGAACTACCGACAAGGGCTTGTCTTGGGTTGAGGTCTATTCAGCTTGGCCGTCGGGCGAAGGTGGGAGATTCTTGTTTTTTGATGATCAAAACATGCTGTATGCCTTGCCAACCTATTGTGATTACACTACGTTTATCCTGAGCAGCAATGATGGTGGTAGCACTTGGGAAGAGTATATGAATACAGGATTGGAAAACTATGAGATGAATAGCCTTTGCAGCCTTGATGAGCACACCGCCGTAGCAGTTGGGCACTATGGTGCTGTAAGCAAATCACATAATAAGGGAATTAACTGGATAACGTTGAGTCATAAAATGCTTTTTGACGAAATTTATCAGGTTCAATTTGTGAATAAGGATGTTGGTTTTGTGGCCACTTGTCCTTACGGAGGAGGTGTTGCTGAATCAAGTTTGATGCGTACCGATGATGGAGGCGATACCTGGAAAAGCATAGAGGATTGGTATTTCTATCATGGGTGTTTCAATTTTGTTGATGCAGATACGGGCTATGTTGCATCGTGGCAATTATCAGCAACCGTGCATAAAACCACCGATGGAGGAAATACCTGGGTGGCCTCCGAAACCGGCATAGAGCAAGCACCTGAAATTATCAAATTCTACAACAGCCAAGTAGGGCTTTTAGGCTTAAGCTCTAAATTGCTGCGAACAAGCGATGGAGGCATAAACTGGCAGGGAATTACCCCAGGATCGTGTACTCCCTGCGATATTCGTGATATAGAATACCGCTCAGCGACTAAGGTTTTTGCTATGGCTGACCAACAGTTGTGGACATCGGATGACGGAGGTTTTACATGGGAATGCATCGAAATTCAAGGCCTTTCGGGTGCCAAGGATATTTTGTTTGTAACTGACAGCATCGGGTTTATTGCGGCCTATAACAGCCTGTACAAAACCGTGGATGCAGGTGCCACCTGGGCACAAACTTTTGCAAATCCAGCCCATACAATCTGGTTTAATGCTGTAAATTTTCCCTCACCTACTATTGGATATGCGGTTGGTGAAGGCGATTATGAGAATATTTTTAAAACTACTGACGCTGGCCAAACGTGGAAGCCACTTCCGTTGGAGGCTACTTCGAACCTGGTAGGGGTTTACTTTTCAGAGCCTGATAGCGGGCTGGTGTTTGCAAAACCCGGGGCATTATTCAAAACAACTTGCGGAGGTTCATTAAGCATTGAAGAAACTTTGCCCATTTCGGGTAGTCCCGCTTTTACGGTATTTCCAAATCCTGCAAATGAATCGGTTGTGCTGCGTTTTCGAGAGCCCATTGCCCCAAGCGGAGCCTTTATACAATTGGTAGATGGCGCAGGAAAGATTGTTCAAACCTACACTTTACAACCTGGAGCTAAACAGGCACAGCTACTGCTTGGGGATTTTGCCAAAGGGTTTTATGTACTACGGCTAGTCAACCAAAGGGGGAAGAAGCTAGCTAGCAAGGCCTTGTTGATTGACTAAGGAACCTTGTAAGGATAGCACCACCCCTGTATTCGGCAGCTTGGCAATGGTGGAGCTATTTCGCGTTTCTTTGGTTATCAATGCCTGGCCTCTAGGAGGCCTTGAACTATCCTCTTAAGAATTAGCACCCTTGCCTTGGGCTGGCACAGCCACCGGGCTCAGGGCAACGGGAGGAGCAATTCAAATCATTCATTTTCATAGAACGCAGACGCACAGGTTGCGCGTCGCAACGGGGCAGTATTACAAATTCTTCTTCGTACAGAGACGCACAGGTTGTGCGTCGCAACGGGGTAAGCTAGATGGCTTCTTTTAAAAATTCAGCACCTACAGAAACAGAAATATTTCCAGATTCTTTGGTTTTCAGCTTTTGGCCTCTAGGAGGCCTTGAACTATCCTCTTAAGAATTAGCACCCTTGCCTTGGG
>CAZKHA010000274.1:0-3428 GCA_964552325.1 uncultured Bacteroidales bacterium | reverse complement strand
GTAGTAATATTCTCAGCTTCTGCTTCATAGGTTAGTCCAATACGATGACGCAAAACATCATGTGCAATAGCGCGAACATCTTCCGGAATAACATAACCCCTACGTTTTATAAAGGCAAATGCTTTTGAAGCCAATGCAAGGTTGATACTCGCACGAGGCGACCCACCATATGAAATCATCCCTTTGAAGGTTCCCAACTTATATTTCTCAGGATAACGGGTAGCAAAGACGATATCTGTAATGTAATTTTCAATCTTTTCATCCAGGTAAACTTCCCGAACCACATTGCGCGCACTAATTATATCTGCGGTCTTGAGAATGGTGTTGGTTTTGGGGAATTGCTCCAGCACATTCTGCCTGATAATCAGTTTTTCCTCTTCCTTATCGGGATATCCAATAACTACTTTAAGCATAAAGCGGTCAATTTGAGCCTCAGGAAGTGGGTAGGTACCTTCTTGTTCAATTGGGTTTTGGGTTGCCAAAACCAAAAAAGGTTCTTCAAGCTTGTACGTTTGCTCACCTATAGTAACTTGGCGTTCCTGCATGGCCTCTAGCAAAGCACTTTGAACTTTTGCCGGCGATCGGTTTATTTCGTCAGCTAGGATAAAGTTAGCAAAAACAGGCCCCTTACGTACCTGAAATTCTTCCTTCTTTTGACTGTACACCAAAGTACCAATCAAATCGGCAGGTAAAAGATCAGGCGTAAACTGAATGCGGCTGAACTTTGCATCAATTACATTGGCCAACGACTTAATGGCTAATGTTTTGGCAAGGCCTGGCACACCTTCGAGCAAGATATGCCCATTTGAAAGCAAGCCTATGAGCAATCGCTCAACCATCTGCTTTTGGCCTATAATCACTTTGTTCATTTCCAAGCGAATAAGATCTGTAAAAGAACTTTCGCGCTGGATACGTTCGTTTAATTCTTTGATATCAGTATGCATGTGTACTTGATTTTAAAACTGTGCAAAAATAAAAAGCCCTGTGGTCAGGGCAATACATTCTGTGGTTAATTATTGTTAAGCTAAAGGTTAAGAAATGTTAAAGCTTTGAAAAACAGATATAAGCATCAAAAATCATCATCCCAAACTTATACAAGCTTGTTGTTTCTCAACCTTTAAAAGCAGCTCTATAATTGAACTTGATTGTACAAAAAGTTCCAAACACTTCCAAAAAAAAGCCGCCTTGCACGAAGTATCTAAAAACTAGACAGCTTCGATAACCTTTTTAAGTTTAACACGCATTTCACCCCCAATGCATCTAACCTCCTCATTGGTAACAGCTACCATTGCCCCCTCGGGATCAACAACAGCTACTTCACATTCATTTTCATTCAATTGCTGCACAATGGTGTTGCAGGGCAATAAAATTCCAATCTTGTCTTCCTCGCGGATTGAACGGTAGGCATAACTTGGTGAACAGGCACCTAGTATTTTGTATTTCCGAAAGTCAACCCCAAGTTTTTCCTTAATCTTCTCTTGGAAATCAATTTCCATAATTACGCCCAAGCCTTCTTTGGCAAGGGCTTCGCGTAGCCGGTTTTCGGCTGTCTCAAAATCGCACTGAATAATCTTGCTAAAATAGTATCCCATACTTATACATTTAATTACGATATAACAACCAGTACCAACAAATGTTTTTAACTTACATAATGTTTTGGCATAAAGCGGTGGGGTTGTAAATGTTGAAAAACGAAGGATGCAGAGCAGGAAAGTTGAGACAACTGTAGATGAGGCGTGGGTAGAGTTCTTAGTGGGGCTGGCAGCAATAAAAAGCAAAAAGCTAGAAGCAATGCGAAAAAGTTAAAGCATCTCATTCATTAACACATTGATTTATAATAGTCTATAGAGCAACACAGCGTACCGTGCCAGAAGAAAACCATAAAGTTGTTTCAAAGTTTAGCAACTTGTATCAAAACATTTGCCGGCAATCAAGCATACCGCTGTATAAAAACAAAACAGGTTCATAAAGCGTACGCCGAACGAACCTGTTTGTAGTTGTAAAACATATGTTTAGGGCTTACCCCTTACAACCTTAATTACTTATAATCAAGCTTCCATGGGCTTGAACCTTTCCGTTGTTGGCTTCATACTTGTAGGTGTAAAATCCTGCAGCTAAGCTCGCTTTATCAATAATCACGCTTTGGTAGCTGTTGAGTTGGTAGGTTTGAACCAAACGCCCCATAAAATCATACAGGCACAACTTGCCATTAACCAAGGCTGTTTTAGTTTTAATACTAAACAAGGCTTGATTGTTAAATGGGTTAGGGACTATCTTGCAAATTGCACGCTCAACAGGATCTACAATGGGCAGCCCAACCGATACGCAGTTCATTTGCCCAGGGGTGCCATGAGGTGCACAAGAGGATTTCCAACTTGGAGCCAGTGCGTTATCGAGGCCTGGATTGATTAATTCAAGTGTTGGACCGTTGCCATCGGGCTCTGTGGGCCAAGGAGCAACATCGTCATAATTTACGGTATCCACCAATAAATCATCGGGGTTGTAAAGCCGTAACAATTCACCTCCACCACTCAATCCAAACCCAACAGGCCCAACAAAATTGGTAACCTCCGGAAACTTCGACTTAAACATGGTGGTATCAATTGCTAAAACCAAGTATCCATAGGCTGGTATCAATGTCCCTTGAGGAATGCTAAAGGCATGCCCATTGTCTTCATCTTTAAAGACCCAACCCGTAGCATTTACCTCATAGGGTTGCGGATTATACAGTTCTACCCAATCGCCGGGATCGAACGAGGGCGATGAGTTATAATTAATCTCATTGATAACCAAACTATCATTCATTTGCTTGGGAACAAATACGGCTTTTACCTGATCGGCCTGCGTTATTTGCATCCGAATCATCGTAGCAGTATCGGAGGGTGTAAACGAGCTGTTTTGAACTTCCCAATGATCAAATTTATAATCCGGGTTTGAAGGGATAGCATAAAGTTTTAAATCGATATTGCCAAAGTACTTGCCAGTCCAGGGATAATGATCGGGTATAATGGAATTGATGCGGATATTTCCAGCTCCTGCTGGTTCCACATTTAGGGTTACGTTGTATGGACCTGTAAGGCTGTAACAGCTACTCAGTCCTTCGTAGATAATACTGTAGCGGGTAGTAATAAAATCCTTGATTTTCTGCACGTTTTGCTGCCATTTGGTCATATTGCCTCCCCATCGGGTAAAGTGCCGCGGCATTTCAGGTTCTATTATATTGGCCATGCTATCGAGGTATGGAACGCAAAACGAAGGTTTAAACGTGGTATTGAGCAAATCAACATAACGGTTGATGTAATACTGGTCGAATTCAGGATTCTCACGCAGCTTTACCAAAACGCCCACATGGCCTCCAGGATCGGAAAATGAATTGTTGAGGTCTTCGTGAAAACAAGGCGAAACATAGGGCGATTGTGCCGGGATGT
>CAZKHA010000273.1:0-3458 GCA_964552325.1 uncultured Bacteroidales bacterium | reverse complement strand
GCTGAATATACAAATACATACTAAAATTATTCATTAGATAACAAGTGCTTGATTGGAGCTTTCTAAACCATTACATTTGTTCTCAGAAATCCATCAAACACCAAAGATCCATCAACCAACTTAAATTATACCCTTATGAAAAAAATTTCGCTTTTCATCTTCTTTCTTGCTTTATTTGCTTCATTACAAGCATTTTCACAAGACAATAATCCTCAAACTGCCCCGCAAATAAAACCAGCCCTTTTGGTTATCGACATCCAGGACGTGTATTTGAGCATGGTTCAGGAACGCGAAAAGGAAGTGGGTTTAATGTACATCAATGGCCTGATAGAGCTTTTCAGGAGCAAGGGCTATCCCATTATCCGCATTTACCACCACGATGTTGCTTCAGGCCCTGAACCGGGCTCCGAACAATTTGAATTCCCCAAATCGGTGGTAATTAAGGATGAAGATACTAAGGTGATAAAAACCTATGGTGATGGCTTTAACCACACCGACTTGGATAAAATCTTAAAAGAAAAAGGTAGCAACACTTTATTCCTTTGCGGGCTAAGTGCCGTAGGCTGTGTGCTTTCAACTTGGATAGGCGCCCAAAACCACGACTACAAAGCCTTTATGGTAAAAAACGCCATTATGAGCCATAATTCAGACTATACCAAGAATGTGGAGGATATGTTTGATGCTGTTAGTTATGATATGGTGAATCTTGTGCTTGACGCCTCTTCTAAGTAATCGCTGGATTGATTACAGATCTTGAACTTCGAAAGCAGATGCAATAACGGTGCACAAGTGGAAAAGGTATAGGCGATTGTTGGAATAAACCATCACAAAAAAAACGTACCTTTGAATCCTGATTTAAGAAGAATTAATCATCTATCATCCATTACAATCATGAGCAAAATTTATTTAGTAGCTGCCAAACGCACTGCTGTTGGCAAATTTGGAGGATCGCTATCCACCCTTAGTGCAGCCGAAATTGCTGCTATAGTTATTAAAAACATACTCGAAGAAACCAAGCTTGATGCCTCAAAACTTGACGAGGTTATTGTTGGGAACATCCTCTCGGCTGGGCAGAAGCAAGGCGTTGCACGGCAAGCTGCCATCAAAGGCGGTATCCCACAAGAAGTTCCTGCCTATGGCGTAAACATGATTTGTGGCAGTGGCATGAAAGCCATCTTGAACGCTTATGCCAGCATTAAATCGGGGGAAGCAAACCTGATTTTAGCTGGAGGTACTGAAACCATGTCAGGATCCTGTTTTATTTTACCAGCTTCGGTTCGCAATGGTATAAAAATGGGCGATTTTAAAGCTATTGACCATATGGTGCTTGATGGCTTAACGGACGCTTTTGCCGATTATCATATGGGCGTTACAGCCGAAAACATTGCCAATAAATATGGCATAAGCCGCATAGAACAAGATGCTTTTGCCTTTGCATCGCAACAAAAGGCAGCCAAGGCCGTTGATGCCGGCAAGTTTAAAAATGAGATAGTGCCCGTTTCGATTGTTAGCAAGAAAGAGACGATTGTTTTTGATACCGATGAATACATCAACCGCGCTACTTCGCCTGAAAAATTGGCCACACTTAGGCCAGCTTTCGATAAAAACGGGACCGTTACCGCTGGCAACGCCTCGGGTATTAATGATGGGGCATCGTTTGTGTTGGTGGCATCGGAAGAAGCGCTAAAAGCACACAATCTCACTCCGTTGGCCGAGATAGTTGCCGTTGGACAAGGTGGCGTTGACCCAGCCATTATGGGCATGGGACCCGTACCGGCCATTGGAAATGCTTTAAAAAAGGCCGACTTAAAACTTACAGATATGGGCGTTGTAGAACTGAACGAAGCCTTTGCGGCCCAATCGTTGGGGGTTATTAAGCAACTTTGCATTGACCACCAAGTTGATGCAAGCTGGTTTGAGACAAATTGCAACATAAACGGAGGCGCTATTGCCATTGGGCATCCGATAGGTGCTTCGGGCAACCGCATAACCGTAAGCCTTGTACACGAAATGAAGCGCAGCGGCGTAACCTATGGCTTGGCTTCGCTATGCATAGGTGGCGGCATGGGAACTGCCATCATTCTGAAAAACTGCTAGTTAGTAAATAATTTTGCCGGCATATTACATCAAAAGTGTGTATGCCGGTTTTTTTATGCAATTTTTTGTGAAATAAATCATGTTTTGATCTGCGCGAAATAGCAAGCTCCCGATACCCGCCATCCTTTTAAATACTTGTCTCTGAGCGTAGTGCTGAATAGTCTAATTTTTCCGGACAAAAAACTTTTGTACCAATAAAAAAGCCGGAATCCAAATTCCGGCATGGCAAGTTTTATCCGCAAAATAGTAGGTTTGCAGGGCTTAGCACCAAACGAATTAAATGGTTGATTTTAGTCAAAAAGTTCGTTTAGCCAATGCTTCTTACGGTGCTTGTAATAATCGTGTGAGTCATGGTGTTTATAGTCCCTGTACACGGGTGGTGGCGGTTGTTGTGGATACATGGGTTGGGCTGGGGGAGGAGCCTGATAGGCCGGATTGCCTTTTTCATTTGCGATAACTTTATCAACAATTTTGTCGAGTTCGCCCCTATCAAGCCAAATTCCACGGCAATTCGGGCAATAATCTATTTCAACCCCTTGGCGTTCTGACATTACCAAGTCATGGGAAGTACATACTGGGCATTTCATAATCAGGTATTTAAAGTTTAATATTATGACAATTTAGTTCACTGCAGAAAGGATGCCGCTGACGTTTGCTTTGTGCATCCCTGAGGCAATGGATACAAATATACAATATTTTTTTGGGAAAAGTGTTGGTATATCTTTCAAATTAGAATGGTTGAAAACTTAGGCACCCAACTAGGCAAAATAGAAAATAGCCCATGAATTTGCATGATTAAGTTATAAAAGCATATCCTCGTTCTTCATAAGGCAATTCGGTGGTACTTTGCTGTTTTTTTGTAGTAATTGATCGTCCCTCCTTGAATGAAGGCCTTCAACAGCATGAATTTATTCAAGCTGTACAACTATCACGTTATTACCCGCTTAAAAGGGCTAAGAACCATCTATCTATTCTTACACAATTAATAGATCCAAAAAGCGGCAAACCTCATCAAGGAATCTTGAAACCCAGCGGATCAAAAAATCTAAGGCAACTTACCTTCCCTTCGCAATATTTTATACTTTTACCTGTAAAACCTGTTCGTATGAAAACACTTCTCAGCCTCGTCATTCATCTCATAATGGTTGTTGGGATGCTTGCGCAAACTCCAAAAGTATCTCAAGGCAAATTCATCCGCATCGAAAACTTTGCGTCGAAATTTGTACCTGCCCGTAATATTGATATTTGGTTGCCAGATAATTACTCTAGCAAATCAAAGTATTCCGTTCTGTATATGCACGATGGTCAAATGCTTTTTGATAGCACTACCACTTGGAACAAGCAAGAGTGGGGCGTAGATG
>CAZKHA010000272.1:0-3497 GCA_964552325.1 uncultured Bacteroidales bacterium | reverse complement strand
GGATTTGAGAATATGAAAATATGATAATGGCCTGCCCTGAGCCTGCCGAAGGGTGCCGGAGCCATAAGTGTGGCGAAGTCAAGAACGAAGATGCGTAAATGTAACGATGTGCTCATCTTGTTGCAATGGACAAGTTGCATGGATGCCTGCTTAGTGCATTCTGGCTGCTGATTTGCTAAAGTCAGCACTTGGGTGTGTGATCTTGCCCCCCTGATGATGTCCTAATAGACGATAGCAATACGCATAAACATCTAAACTATAAAGCAAACACAATCTTCTTATAGTAACCAAACACGGATAAATTGTAACATCTACTTGATTTTTATGTGTTATTTGATTACTTTTGAAATTAAGTGTAACTATACTTCAATAACATCTTTAACATTTAAAAACCAATTACTTGCCATGAAAAAGATTTACCTTATCCTTGCTTTATCTCTCAGCCTTGGCACAAGCGCCCAAACATATTACCCATTTCCTGATACCAACAGCATTTGGCATACAGTGGGATACAATATGTTTGACTGGAATGAGTATGTATTCAATTTTGCACTGGACGGCGATACGATATTAGATGGGCAAAACTATTCGAAAGTATATCAACTGGCTGATACGTTATTTGGCGACCCCGCATCAACCTATATTGGAGCTTTGCGCGAGAATCAAGACCATCAAATACTGCTACAGTTACCCGGAATTCCAGAATTTGTGCTGTACGATTTTAGCCTCGAGGTTGGCGACAGCATTTGGTATCCGGTGGGAGGCGCATTGTGCGGATCAGGCTATAGCCTTGAGGTACGTGAGCACTTTCAGGTGGTTACAGGAAAGCAAACCCTAATCCTTGCAAATGGCGAGACCCGAAATGCCTGGAAACTCTCAGGCATTATGAGCGATACTTGGGTGGAAGGAATAGGCTCCATCACCTGGTTCGGACTGCTTAATCCATTAATTAGTGATATCGCTTTGTGTGGCGATCAGTATTATTTTGGATGCTTCAAACACCTGAACCAAGTAGTGTACATTGATGAAACCGTGTGCAATCCTTGCCTTAGCGAGTATATATTGGCTGTGGAAGAAGAACTAGTTGAAAAGGATTTTAATGTAAACAATTCCCCAAATTTGCAACAATTGGTAGTAACTTGCAAAAAAGAATACATGCAAACCCTTTCAATTGAAATACTTGACTTGACTGGGCGCGAAATAGTTCGTTTGTCAGCCAGTAACAAGCAAACCATTGCAATACCCACCACAACACTCACCAAAGGTATTTACCTTTATCATATTATTACTTCACAAGGCAAGGAGCAACGTGGCAAGGTTTTTATAAACTGATAAATAAAGAACTACATATCCCTACAACCATTCAATACTGTTTGGATAACAATTTCAAGAAACCGCTTTTTCATGCTTCAGGTGGTGGTTTTAGATTGGAGGTAATCTTTTTTACATCAATCATCTCAGCATAACATACCAAGTCGCTAAAACTAGTTCATTTCGTGTCCATACGTTATGATACGGCTTATGATCCATTTTCCATTTATTCGTTTCCATATGTGAACGAATTTGAAGGTTGAACATTCAATCTTACCATTTTCGGTATGGCAAAAGCTGTGCTCACCAGTTTGTATTGCACCAAATCCCTTGATGGGATAAACATCGATGCTAGTTAAAATTGGCTTACGGGTTAAATCAGTTTGTGCAGCAAACAAGCCTCTGAAAGCCACCATTGATTCTTTGTACGTACGAACCCCGATGTTATCTTGAAAGACTTCAAGATCTTGAGCGAAAAAAGCACTAAACTTATTGAAATCGCGCTGATTAAAAGCTGCAAAAAGCAAACTGTCCTGAGCTAAAATGGAATCTTTAAGGGTTGGTTGTGTTTGGGTAACATCCAATACCCTAAGCTTATTCAAATTTGGGGTAGTGTTATTGCGTGCAGTAGCGCCAAAAAATGCCAGCACACACAAAATCAATAAAATGCTTTTAAGGTTCATCATTTGCCTTGAAATTTAGGCAAAGGTAAGCAATACTGTTGAGGCATTTCTTGAAACAGCTCAGTTACAAGTACGTTTGGGTTGCGCTGTTGCGGAAGCGACTTATCGAAATTGGGGTGTTTTATGGCAGATTTTTGAACTACATCAGTAAATAAGACTCTCATTAAATTATTAAATCCCAAATAAAAACTTCGTAAAATATTCAATATCACTATCGTCCGGTAAAAAAATCAGAATATTTTAAGATTCTTAGCGAAGCGATGAATCTCCTAATTTTTAGCGGACATCAATGACTCAATATATATAGGCTCACACATGCATAAAAGGTTGAAGTTTTAGCAAAAGTCAATCAGGTTTGTGTAACTTTTCTACTTGGAAGTCGTCAAGTAGTGTAGTTAGAAGCAATCACAAATAGCAAACCCATTAAGATAAACACTCTCTTATTGGTTTTTGCAATGACATTAAAATGAAGACGATAACCTATAACTTAAGGCTTCAGGAGCCTAATTCAGAAACCTATTACAAGCATATTCATGGGTTTTCGACCCTTGTTTACAAACAGACTTATACTAAACTCGGTTACCTTATTGAAGGTATGTCGCAGTATTGCAAATCGCTTTCTGGTGTAGCCTTGCGCACCGAGGCCGAATATGCGGTAGAACTGCTTACCATGGGTTTAACCATAAGCACGTACTTTGGGGCATCACAAAAAACCCCAAAAGGTATCGTTGATTTGTTGAAGCATTTATACTCCTATCGCACTGAATTTGCAAGCCATAAACAGCAAATTGATGAATTACGTGGAAGTTTGATGGAAACGTGGATGTTGCCTCACCTTGGCGATGGCTCAAAAAATGCCCCACTGAACCCTAACAGTTTTAACACGCTCATCGACTGGCTGGAAGCCACGGGAGAGTTTGCCGAAGAAACAAAGCGTATGCGGATGTGGCAGTTCTATTTCGATTCAACTCCAGAAATGGATAATTCAGGAGCGTTAAAAAACATACAAGAAGTTTTTGCCTGGTTTAAGCAACGGGCACGTCAGGAGCTTGGCGAATACACGGTTGGCGTACAAAAATTTTTACAAAACGAGCATAAAACCTATGCTGGCCGCGAAGATGTTTTGTTTTGCGGCAAAGGCGAAGACGCTTACCATTTGAACATGGTGGGGGCCGAAATCATGAACTGGGGATTTGCACCTACCTTTAACGCCACTCAACACAAAACCTTGCTAGTTCCAGGGTGCATGAGGCCTAACAATGGCCTTAATTGCAAGGCAAACCAAGATGGAACCGATATTACATGCACCCAATGCAACAAGAACTGCAACATTGGAAAGCTTGCTAACTTGGGAGAACTGCAAGGTTTTGATGTTTATATCGTACCACATTCGTCCACCTTTACCAAATGGTTGAAAAAGTGGGAGAATACTACCCAAACCGGCCTCATAGCAGTGGCTTGCTTGCTTAACTTAGTTCCTGGTGGCTATGAAATGCGTAATCT
>CAZKHA010000271.1:0-3564 GCA_964552325.1 uncultured Bacteroidales bacterium | reverse complement strand
TCGAGCGGATTCGAACCGCTGTACAAGGTTTTGCAGACCTCTGCCTAGCCACTCGGCCACGAAACCAGATTTGGACGGCAAAGATACGACAGTTTTTGTGATTTCAAAACAACAAAAGCATAAATCAAACGCAGCTGCTTCTTGATGGCTAGTCCCTATTACCACATTATACCTATAAGAAATTGCCATACTAATGATAAAGTGTTAATTTTGCAGCATATACCAACAGGAGTGCCCAAGAGTTGCGGCATTTTTCCTGTAATCAATTAATACTGTTTTACATGAACGATTCCCCATCAAACGAAAAAGAAGTAAAGGCACAGCTTAACTTCCTCGAAGAAATTGTTGAAACCGACATCAGCAACGGAAAGAACAACAGCCGGGTACACACCCGTTTTCCACCCGAACCAAATGGCTACCTGCATATTGGCCATGCAAAATCAATTTGCCTTAATTTTGGTTTAGCCCGCGATTACAATGGCCTTACCAACCTGCGTTTTGACGACACCAACCCCACAAAGGAAGATACTGAATACGTTGATTCCATCAAAGAAGACGTTCAATGGCTTGGTTTTACCTGGGATGATCGCGAGTTTTATGCCTCCGATTATTTTGACCAGCTCTATGCTTGGGCCGAAAAACTGATACTCGACGGCAAAGCCTATGTTGATGATCAAGACGCTGAAACCATTAGCAAACAACGAGGAACCGTAACCTCAGCAGGAACCAACAGCCCTTACCGCAATCGTTCGATAGAAGAAAACCTAACGTTGTTCCGCGGCATGAAAGCCGGCGAATTTCCGGATGGCAGTAGGGTTCTGCGCGCCAAAATTGATATGGCAAACCCCAATATGCTTATGCGCGACCCTTTGATGTACCGCATTATCCATACTGACCATCACCGCACCGGCAATGCTTGGTGCATCTACCCCATGTACGATTATGCACATGGCCAAAGCGATTACCTCGAAGGCATTACCCATAGCATTTGCACACTCGAATTCGAGATTCACCGCCCACTCTATGATTGGTTTCTCGATAATTTGATTGACACCGAATACCGCCCACGTCAAATAGAGTTTGCCCGCCTCAACCTTACCTACACGGTTATGAGCAAACGTAAGCTGCTCTCGTTGGTAAAAGACGGCTATGTTTCTGGCTGGGACGATCCCCGTATGCCAACTATCTGTGGCCTGCGCCGGCGTGGATATACACCCGAGTCAATCCGCAACTTTGCCCAACGCATAGGTGTGGCTCGTCGCGACAATGTAATTGATGTTTCGCTGCTCGAATTCAGCCTACGCGAAGACTTGAACAAACGCGCACAGCGTACTTTGGCGGTGCTCAATCCTGTTAAACTTGTCATTACCAACTATCCCGAAGGCCAAACCGAAACATTGGAAGCCATTAACAATCCCGAAGATCCCGAAGCCGGAACCCGCAAGCTCGTTTTCAGCAGAGAGCTGTTTATTGAACGCGACGACTTTATGGTTGACCCTCCTAAAAAGTATTTCCGCCTTTTCCCTGGTGGCGAAGTACGCCTTAAATACGGATTTATCATCAAATGCGATAGTTATGTAACCGATCCTGCTACAGGCGAAGTAACCGAAATTTTGTGCACCTATGACCCCGATTCTAAAACCGGCGGGGCTAACGCCAACCGCAAAATAAAAGGCACCATCCATTGGGTTTCATCCACGCATTCCATCGATGCTGAGGTAAGACTGTACGACCGCTTGTTTATGAAGCCTGATCCCGAAGACGTGGGCGAAGACGAAACCTTTTTGGTGAACCTTAACCCCGACTCACTTAAAAAAATAACCGCCCGGGTCGAACCCTTTCTTAACGACGCCAAACCCCTGCAAAACTTCCAATTTGAACGCCTTGGCTATTTTAATGTTGATTCCGACTCAAGGCCGGGTCACATGGTCTTTAACCGTACGGCTGCCTTAAAAGATTCTTGGGCAAAACCAAGTGGCGAATAAGCTAATTTGTAGAATGTTGCTCCAACATTCATTCAAAACACCAAGGGCAGGATTTCCTAAAAAATGGTTTCTCCTGCCCTTATTATGTTTGCTTTGGTGCAGTACAGATGCACAATGCACAATCGATAAATTGGCCTTTACCATTGGCGAACGCCTCGACTATAAAATATATTACAACTGGGGCCCTGTTTGGGTATATGCTGGCGATGTGGACTTTAAAGCCGACACCACTACTCGACATACGAAGCCTGCCTACCATTTTGTGAGCACCGGAAAATCAAAGTCCTCGTACGATTGGTTCTTTAAAGTGCGCGACCGTTACGAGTCTTGGGCCGAGCGTACTACACTGCGGCCCATCGAGTTTTATCGTAACACCAACGAAGGCAATTACCACGTAAGCAATTGGTATTTGTTCGATGCTACTGCAAATCAAATCACGCTGGCCACATCAACCTCAAAGCGGCCCTATAAAAAAGAAACAAAGCCTTATAAGCCTTGCCTATTCGATGTGCTTACGGCTAGCTACTACACCCGTTGCTTGAATTTTGAAGATATGCAGCCCGACACCAAGATACCGGTTTATACGCTACTCGATAACGCAGCCTGCGAACTATACATCCGCTATCTGGGCCGCGAATCCATTAAGCACCACAACAACAAGACCTATGCTTGCCTAAAGTTCAAGGCTAAGGTTGCCGAGGGCAGTGTGTTTAAGGGTGGCGAAGATATAACGGTTTGGGTAAGCGACGACGCGGCACATATCCCCATTAAAATCGAAGCCAAAATATTGGTAGGTAGTATTAAGGCATACCTTGACATGGGTATAAAACCATAACGTGATTATTTTGGATAATGCTGAGTGTATTTTATACCTAAATTCATTCTTGTAGCCCATGCTGGCAATTAATAACCTGTCGAACTGGGTTTCCCTAAAATAGCCTTCGTCAAGCTCAATCTCCCCCGATAATTTATACTTCGAGTCGCGTTTGCCCATTGTATACCTCAATTTGTGCAACCTCCCATAATACTTGTGCCCAAGTTGTTTCTGCAACTCAACAGTTGAGCAGCTTTACTTGCTGGATGTCAGCAAGTGCATGGCAATAAACCAATATCTCAACGGCAATTGGGAGCCATGCATTACCGTGCCGCAGCGCAATGTCGTCCTAAACTTGCATTTCTTGCATACATATTGCCATTTGTCCGCCTTCCAATAATGCTCCTTGCTCCCGCAACGACTGCACGTGACGCCTTCCTTGCCGCGTATCTCTTTCATCCTCCGTTTACAACTATCCTCCTCCGGATTTTTGCAGGATAAAATTCCAATGATTCATGGATCAAAAATTTCTCCTCCAAAGAGACTCAAATTAATTAGGTATCACATCCGGCATGCGAATAGTAAATTTTAGCTATTTGAAGGCCAAATATTGTGGATTGTCTGTACAATTTGATACTTACAATATTCCTCATGGGTGAAGGATCTTACCACTCATCATTCGGCTCAGGTAAAGCTTGCCTAACCGAAGAATGAGGGTGGGGGAGCATGGTAAAGGGTAAAAGGTTAAAGGCCATTGTAAATTGT
>CAZKHA010000270.1:0-3575 GCA_964552325.1 uncultured Bacteroidales bacterium | reverse complement strand
ACTTCCTACTACCTACTTCCTACTTCAACTCTTTTCATTCCATCTCCCCATCTCCGCTCATCATTAAATTTTGGTAAAGGGTGCATGGCACAGCTTGCCCAACCGAAGAATAAGGCTGGGGGTGCAAGGTGTTGAAAACCATTGCAAATCGTAAAATTGGTAATTGTAAATTTTTAAATTTTGGTCGATCTGTCTCATATTTACAATTTGATATTTACAATATTCTTCAATAAAGAACTATGGCTCTGTCATTCTCAACCGCTTATCGCATATCGCTCGCTTCTCTGTTCTTTACTCATCCTTGATCCCAAACATTTACCAACCCTGGTACGGTGCGCTGCACCTTGGTTTCACATCTTGCAAAACCCTGATTTTGTACAACTACTTCCTACTACCTACTTCCTACTTCAACTCTTTTCATTCCATCTCCCCATCTCCCCATCTCCCCATCTCTTCTCTCCCCTCTCAAAAATTCACTTTAGCCCTTTTAACAGAATGCGTACCTTTGCCTCATTAAAATCAATAGCAGCATGTTCTATAAACGCGGTACTAAGCAAACGCAAACCGAAGCCCCTTCGACCAAGTCCAATCTCAAGCGGCAAAACATCACCCTGGTGTTGCTTGGCGTAGCTATCATTGTGTTTGCCAACATCATTGCCTCTTTTGTATTTACCCGTTTCGACCTTACCTCCGAAAAACGCTATACCCTCTCCGATGCCACCAAAAAAATGCTGAGCAGTGTAAACGATTACATCTTCTTCCGCATTTACCTCGATGGTGAATTCCCTGCTGGGTTTAAGCGCCTACGCAACGAAACCCGCGAAATGCTCGACGAGTTTAAGGCCTACAACAAATACATCGAATACGAATTTTCGGACCCCAACGAATCGCCTAACGATGAAGATCGCAAACTCGTTTACCAACAGTTAATCGAAAAGGGTTTGATGCCCACCAATCTGCAAGTAAACGACAAAGAAGGCTCCAGCCAGCAAATCATATTTCCGGGGGCCTTGGTTACCTACCACGGTAAGGAGATGCCCGTGCAACTGCTATCTGACCAATTTGGCAACGCACCCGAAGAAGCCCTCAACAACTCCATTCAAAATTTGGAGTACAACCTGGCCAACACCATACGCAAGCTCACGGCCACCCATAAACCTAAAGTAGCCTTTATTTATGGCCATGGCGAGCTGGACCCCGACGAAACCTACGATATACGGCTAGCACTTACCGAATACTACCAAGTTGAGCGGATTAAGATTGATGGGCAGATTTCGGCCCTTACCGAACATGGCACCAGCGATTCGAATCGGGTTTCCATTTACAATAAATACAAAGCCATTGTTATTGCCAGCCCCGATTCGGTTTTTACAGATCGCGACAAATTTATTATTGACCAATACATTATGCGGGGCGGGCGCGTACTATGGCTGGTTGATGGAGTAAACGCCTCTATTGATAGCCTGATGCATAAAAACCCCACCATGGGCCTGGCCAACGAGATTAACCTTGAAGACCAACTGTTTAAATACGGTGCACGTATCAATTTCAACCTGCTGCTCGATGCCAGTTGCTTGCCAATAATGCTCGTAACAGGCCGCGTAGGCGATAAACCCAAATTCAGCTACATGCCCTGGATGTTCTTCCCCTTGGCTTCACCCGCCTCAAAACATCCGATGGTTAACAACCTCAACCCCTTAAAAACCCAGTTCACCAGCAGTGTTGATACCATAGCCGTTACCGGAATCAAAAAAACCATCCTTCTCTCCACCTCCCAATACAGCCGTGCTGTAAAATCGCCGGTGATTATCGATTTGAACATGGCCAAGGAAAAGCCCGATCCCGAACTCCTAAACCAATCGTACCTGCCTGTGGCCGTGCTGCTCGAAGGCAAGTTTGAGTCGCTGTTTAAGCATCGCATGCCACCCGAGATCGCAAACGATATATCCATTGGGTTTATGGAACAAGGCCGTTATTCGCAGATGATTGTAGTGGCCGATGGCGACGTTATACGCAACCAACTGCATCGCACCAAAGGCTATCCCTTGCCCTTGGGCTTCGACCAAGATACCCGCCAAACCTTTGGCAATAAGGAGTTTGTTTTAAATGCCATGAATTACCTGATTGACGAAACGCAGTTGATTAGCATCCGCTCACGTGAACTCAAAATACGCCTACTCGACCGTAAGCGCGTTGAAGACGAAAAGCTTAAATGGCAACTCCTGAATATTGTACTCCCCATTGCCTTGATTTTGGTTTTTGGCTTTGTTAAAATTTACCTGCGCAAACGCCGTTTTGCAAAATAATCCCAAAACACACCTATACACATGATCCCCAAACACCACATCGTAACAAATGGTTCCGATTTTAATTTAGCTGACTGCGTAACTGTTGGACTGCACGAACCTATTGAAAAACAAGAAGCCAAGGACCGTTTGCTCGAAAACGTAAAGCGGATGTCGGTGTTGCAAGACAAGCTTTATGCACAGAACCATTACGGGGTACTGATCATATTTCAGGCGATGGACACTGCTGGTAAAGACGGCGCCATAAAACATGTAATGAGTGGCCTAAATCCGCAGGGAACACATGTGCATAGCTTTAAGGCACCCACGCACGAAGAGCTTGATCATGATTACCTTTGGCGGGCTACCAAGAACTTACCCGAAAGGGGGCAAATCGGTATTTTTAACCGATCGTATTACGAAGATGTGCTGGTGGTTAAGGTACATAACCTTGTCCAAAACCAACCACTGCCAAAGCAACTGATTGCGCAGCCAGCGGTTTGGGAAAAACGCTATCGCCAGATAAGGGATTACGAACAGCATTTAATTGAAAACGGGTATATCATCCTGAAGTTTTTCCTGCATATTTCAAAGGAAGAGCAACGTATCCGCCTACTCGAACGCATCGACGACCCCAGCAAAAATTGGAAATTTGAAACCGGCGACATAAAGGAGCGGGCATATTGGGAGCAATACCAACAATCTTATTCCGAGGCCATAGCACATACGGCTACTGCCGAAGCCCCTTGGTATGTTATTCCCGCCGACAAAAAATGGCATGCACGCATGGCCATTTCCGAAATCATCGTCCAAAAACTCGAAAGCCTCGATTTACATTACCCCGCCGTAAGCGACGCCCAAAAAGCCTTGCTCGAAAAATGCAGGCTGGAATTGATGTAGTAATACCGTTTTGTTTGATTGCCTTACTGGCACAGGGCTATGGTTGGACGTGCCTCTGTTGGTCGGGTCAACTCCGCCGGCAACCTTCGTATCAAAGTAACATTTAGTTGCTTCGCAACTCGTTTGGCTGCAAGTCCTCACTGCTTTGCCGGATTTCCGCGTCTTTCCCTCACACATGCCAATCACAAATAGAGGTTCTGTAGCATATTTGTTAGCATTGTTGTCGAAAAATAAAGAGACACTAGGCAGGTTTACTGGATTCTAATTATCGGACGCTTGCGATTTGTAATTAATTCCAAGAAATATTGGCACAAAAGCTTCATTTCCAATAACCATGTGTCAATTCCGAACCCGACAATTCGAGGTATGAGTAAAACTTTATCCAGTCGC
>CAZKHA010000269.1:0-3635 GCA_964552325.1 uncultured Bacteroidales bacterium | reverse complement strand
AATTAGATAACCCCACCACCCCAGCGGGGTGGAACAACACATAACTAATTTGCTAATTCACATATGGTTTCATTGGCCAAATCGAATTATCGCGCACCTACGGAGCGCAAATGGCCAAAACCGAATGTTTTTGAATCGGTATTGTACAACTACGTTCCGCTAACCTCCACGCGAGCGTTTTTCATTATTTTTGCCAAAAATATCCTTCCATTGAAGAACATTCAAAACGAACTCTCACTGCTTTTTTACAACTGGTGCAAGGTGCTTCCCGAAACCATTACAAGCTTGCCCCTTTCTGGCTCTGACCGTAAATACTACCGAGTTATTAATGGTAACATTTCGGCCATTGGTGTTTACAACTCCGACAAAAAAGAAAACAACGCCTTTATTGAGTTTACCCAATTCTTTCGCCAAAACGGACTAAATGTCCCTGAACTATTGGGTGTTAACCAAGAAACCGATACCTGGCTTCTCTCCGACCTAGGCGATACAACCTTATTCGCAAAGCTAACTTCCGCAAGAAAGGAAGGGAATTGGACACCTGAACTTACAGCAACCTACAAGGCTATACTTAGAGACTTAATTGATTTTCAAATTCTTGGTAAAAAGGGATTTGTATTCAACCACTGTTATCCCAGGCCGGCCTTCGATAAGCAATCGATGCTTTGGGACCTCAATTATTTCAAGTATTATTTCTTGCGCTTGGCCCATATCCCTTACGATGAGCAAGCGCTTGAAAACGATTTTGATGCGTTTAGCGATTTCCTGCTACAAACTGATTGCACCTATTTCCTTTACCGCGATTTGCAATCAAGAAACCTGATGCTGTACAACGATAAAATCTTCTTTATCGATTATCAGGGAGGCCGCCAAGGCGCTTTGCAATATGATGTGGCATCGCTACTTTATGATGCAAAGGCCGATATACCAACAAACATTAAATCAGAGCTTCTAGCATATTATTGCCAACAAGCCGAAGCCAAATTGGGTGTCCAAGCGTCCGATTTCCTAACGTATTTTTATGCATATGTTTACATCCGCATTATGCAAGCCATGGGTGCCTATGGTTACCGAGGCTTTTTTGAGCAAAAAGCGCATTTCTTGCTTAGCATCCCATATGCCATCGGCAACCTCCAATGGCTACTCTCCACGCATCCCTTACCAAGCCATTTAAAAACTCTCACCAATGTTCTTAGCCTGGTAACCCAATCGCAGCACCTAAAACAATTCGATTTTAAACCTGCAAAACTTACCGTTAGCATCTACAGTTTCTCGTACAAAAAGGGAATCCCCATTGACTATTCGGGCAATGGAGGAGGTTTTGTTTTTGATTGCCGCGCCATTCCAAACCCTGGCAAATTCGATGAGTTTAAAAACCTTACAGGGCTCGATGAAGCCGTTAGAAATTACCTCAGCAATCGACCTGAGGCCGGAGAATTCCTTGAGTCTGCCGCTACGTTGGTCAACAAAAGCATCAACACCTACCTACATCGTGAGTTTACTCATTTGCAAGTTTGCTTTGGCTGCACCGGTGGCCAACATCGCTCTGTTTATTCGGCACAATGGCTTTATAACATTCTTAAAACCAATCAATCGATTGATGCGAAACTTTGCCACCGCGAACTCGAACAAAAATAGCTTCCTTGTTGTTTAGATTTTGTCTAAACAAAACCTTTTACCATGAGCAAGACTATATGCAAAAAGAACAAATCTGTATCGGATGCCAAACCCCTTTTCAAATGCAAAAAATGCCATGTGGAAGTAACAAAGCAAGAAAAGGTTTGCAAACCCGAAAAAATCCACTAGGAACTTACATTTGCCCGCTGCATTGGTTTACAACTGCTTATCTTTACAAAAACTTCAAATTCCTCTCGCTTAAACCCAAACAAAACCAATTGCAAGATGAAAGCCATGCTTTTTGCGGCCGGTAAAGGAACACGCCTGCAACCCTTAACCAACAGCATTCCAAAAGCCCTTGTTAAGGTTGCCGGAATAAGCTTGCTTGAACGGGCAATACAGAAACTGGTTTTAAATGGATTCGTTGACATAATCATCAACGTACATCATTTCTCAAACCAAATTATTGAATTCCTGAAACTTCACAACAACTTTGAAACCAACATTGTATTTTCTGACGAATCGAATCTCTTACTCGACACGGGAGGAGGATTAAAACAAGCATCATGGTTTTTGAAGGATAAACCATTTTTGGTTTACAATGTGGATGTACTTACCGACCTCAATTTGCAAGAATTGTTCGCTAACCACTTAAAATCAAATGCACTGGCCACGCTGGCTGTTCGCGAACGGCAAACAAAACGCTATTTACTTGTAGATGAAAATGAACGCTTAAGGGGCTGGAAAAACACGGAAACTGGCGAAACGCGAGGAATCCTTACCAATGCAACCTCCTTAAAACCTAGCGCATTTAGTGGCATTCATATTATTGACCCAAAACTATTTAGCTTTATGCCCGAGGAAAAGGTTTTCTCGATAATGGATTTCTACATAAACATTTGTTCACAACAACACATCAATACATTTGATCATAGCCAAGGCTATTGGACAGATGTTGGCAAACCCGAAGAACTAGCTGCAGCGGAAAAACTGTTGGTATTTAGCAGCAATGGCGAGGTTTAGCAATCGAGGCTAACTCCTTAATTAAAGGCGCCTACCATTTATACATGGGCAAAGGATTGAACGGATTTCGCCATAAGTTCTTGAAAAACAAACGCGTTAAGCTCAAATGAAATCCTTTGCTCGGCAAGTTGGTTTTTAGGCAAGCAATCAGCGCCTTAGGATGCGAATTGGGGAGCAATCCCCAGCTTAAGTCGGTAATATCGGCCAGGCGGAAAGCTTCGGCAAGTGCCGATACCCGAACCCTTGAAAGCTTGTGATGATTAAATATGATGGCTTGCAACTCCTGCAGTTCAGTATTACTAAAGCCCAGTTTTTGTGCATATTGAAGTGCCAATTCAATAGATGGATCCAGATAATCAAACGTGGAATGGGTGTAAATACCCAAATCGTGAAAAGCTGCGGCCACCTCCAAAACCCGGATGCTATCCGGCTTATGCTTTGCAAGCGTCAGGTTAAAAACCCTGTAAACATGGTTGCGATAGGGTACAAAATTAGGCCCAAGCTGGTGATTATAAAGGCGAAAAATGGTATCTATAGCATGGTTTTGTGTAATGCACTCCATATAATTCAGGTTTTATTTAATCACAACAGCAACAACTTGCAAAGTAAGCAACAATTTAACGAACACAAGCACACGGCAAAGCCTACTGGCAATTTTAAAAGTTATTTGGCTTGTTAGCTAAAGGTTGTCCACTGGATAAGCATTAGCCATTTCCCAATTCCACAAACACTGCTTTTCAGGTTGCGAAAAAGTCAGATTGCTAATTCAATGCAAAAAAAGCAATTATTTGCGTATTGGTTTTGTGGTATGGGTTAACCTAGCAATTTAATCTTACCGAGACATCTCTTTAACAGTGACTTACCAAATCTGACAATTAATTGGGCAGAATTCTTGAATTAACAGCTCCTTTAGAATGCAATCCTTAAATAAGGAGTGATTCAATAGATTTAACGCAACTAAGCACCAGCAAACAAGGCATTTGCCATAAGCCAGA
>CAZKHA010000268.1:0-3657 GCA_964552325.1 uncultured Bacteroidales bacterium | reverse complement strand
GGAGGCCGCTGGTTCGAGTCCAGTCATCCCGACAAGCAAGGAACTAAAACAGGTTCCTTTTTTTGTGCTTGCACATAGTTGCTAACAAAACCAAGCACATGCCCAATTACAGCACATGTTGAACATAACCACTTACAACCAACCAAAGTTCTGACAATTTTATGCTAAAAGGCATACGAAATACCCACCAATAGGTTGAAGGAATTCAGGGAATACACTTCCTTCAATATTTTGTAGGGCTCATTTTTATTTGAATTATCCTTAGAGGAATAAGAATCCACAAACTCTGTTTTAAGGTCGTTTACTGAGAGGCTGTACAACTTATCAACCCCATCCTCGGCATAGGCTGTTAACTCAGCGGTTGTAGGCCAAACAGCCAAAAACTCCCATTGCAGCTCAGCATTTAGCTTAAACCCATAGCCCAAATCATAGCCACAACCACCTGAAAACGACGAGCCAAAAGTCATTCCGGTTTCGTACTCCCGGGTATATTCCCTTGATCCTGTGGGATTATAACCCGGAATGCTATTGAACACAAACACACGTGTATCCGCACTCAAATCAACGCTTCCAAGTAAAGCCCCGGCCCTTAAGAAAGCTGATAGTTTTTTAAAATCCTCCTTTATACAAACCCTAGGGTTAAAAGTCAATCCTTTTGCATTAAAAGTTGTTGAGTATGCAGCTTCGTAAAAATAGGGCGTTCCATAAGCTTCTGCGCGTTCAAGCTGCTTGGCAATAACACTTGCTGAACCTCGTTTGGTAACCGCTAACTCCAAAGCCATTGAATTGGTGATAGAATAGCCAATATATAGCCCCATTCTACTACCCTTCGCCAAGGCACTAGGATTAGTTGTAAATACAGCAGAACTCCCAATACTATCATAATAATAGGTGTCTACATATTTTACATCGTACCAATCGGCTAATTGAATGTTTTGAGCCGAGCCCAAATTAAAACCTACATACCAATTCTTTTGGGCGTTTAAGCTCATACTTAACCCCAATGCTAAAAAAAGTGCAAAAACCTTGTTCATTGCCATTGTTATTGAATTCTGCAAACTCGATCATATACATTGCCTTAACCCAACATCTAAAATAGGATAATGAAAACAAGCAGAAGTTTTATAAATCCAGTTCAAAATCATATTTCAATCTCCATATTTTTGGTTAGGATAGTGCATGGCAAATGTATGAAGAAAAATAAAAACCCGGCTTTTTTAGGGCCGGGCTTAAAAATATTCTTATAGGAAGCTTATTTTACAAAAAGTTTTACATTATGTTCGCCTTTTTGTGTGTGGAAAACTACTTGATATATTCCGGATGGAACATCTGATAAATCAAGTGTATATTTTCCATTAATGCTTACTTTACTTAGATTTAAAACAGTTTGTCCGAGGCTATTTATCATATGGATATCAGCAACTTGATTGCCATTTGATTGAATGGTTACTTGGTTAGTGGCAGGGTTTGGATAAACCGAGAAGAGCAGGTTTACACCATCATAAATACCAACGGTATTATATACAGCCACAGGGTAAGAAGGTGAAGAATACGTACTTGTTCCACATTCGTTTTCGCCCTTTACTTTAATCTCGGCAGTTCCCAAATAATTCAAATCCCACTGGATAGTAACGGTAGTTCCATTGCCTTGTGGTGTTCCAGCTTCGGCTGGTACAACTTCCCAAGCATAGATAGTGGCATTAGCGCCTCCGGTAGTTACATAATCGCTGGTTGGGGTTGAGCCCGTATAAACGGTATTGGGGCCGTCGGGTTGACCTGGTGTAGCAGGTAATAGCACTAAGGCTGCAGCTGCATTACCGTTCATGTTCATCGAGCAGGTTGCTGAATTGGTAGCCATTGAAGTATAGGTTCCGGTAGCTTGAAGACCAAACGTTATGGCAGATCCGTTTCCAGCAACTACGGTCGAGGTAGCTACACCCTCTTTATATAATGTATAGTTTACGCCCGCCTGCGATCCGCTTAATCCGATCTCAGCACCTGCTGTGCCTTCGCAATAGGTTCCGCCACCCGTAATGTTAAATACTTGTGGGCCAGCGTTCACCGATACGCTCATCGTATTTGACCATGCACCGTCGCAACCATTATTAGTGCCTCTTACTTTAATAGTAGCTGTGCCTGTAAAGCCTTCAGCCCAATCAACAACAGCTGTTGTCCAGTTAGGGATAATGGTTCCGGCAGCAGCAGGAGAAAGATCCCAGATATAATCGGTTACATTGGTGGTTCCAGTGGTAGCATAATCAGAATTGGCTGCATTCTGGCATAATGATGCTGGACCGGTAGGCGTGCCGCAAGTGCCAGGCTGTGTGCTGATGAAAATATCTAGCGGGCCTGAGAACGGGCTGTCGCCACAAGCATTGCTGGCTTTAACCTTTAATGTAGCGTTTCCAGTAAAGGCATTGTCCCAATCAATTGTACACTGGGTGCCGTTTGGTGTCATTACACCGGCATTGGCAGGAAGCAGCTCCCAAGTATAGCTTATTGCAGCTGTTGAATTGGTGGTAACATAGGTTTCATTGGCAGGGTTGGCGCACATATTGGTGGTTCCCATGGGTGAACCAGGCGTTGATGGCAATGAATTAACGGTAACAATATTATCTTGTGAATATGATCCAACACTTGTGGCATTGGAGGCAACCAAAGTAGCACCATAAGAACCGGTTGTATTATAAGTAACAACGGGGTTGGCAACTGTTGAAGTAGCTGGGTTTCCTCCGGGGAAAGTCCAACTGTAGGTGGTGGCTCCGGGTGCATTGGCGGTGTAATTTACCTGGCCAGGTGCACAAATGGTGGTAGGACTGGCTGTAAAACTTGTAGCCAATGGAGCTGGAATTGCATTTAGGGGAACCTTTATACCTTGCAGGATTTCTTTGGTGGTATTATCTTGAATAAAAGCAACTAATTCACAATGAGCTAGTACCCATGTTGGGTCTTTTACAAAACTTAAGGTTACAACTTGCGAAGTAGATGATGCAAAACTAATGGGTGTACCGGTATGTGTAGGAACCATGGTACGTTCTACAAAATTTAATTCGGTTTGGCCTTGCCAGCTATAGGCAATTTCTGATTCGGTTAACACCAGATGTGCAACCAAGTTGGTTCCTGTATAAGCACTTACTTTGTTTAACAAGAGGTTAACATTGTAGTTGTTTCCGGTGTTCGTGCCGGTCATCATAATGGTAAATGCCGAAGGAATGGCAATACGTTGATTGTAAAGCGGCAAATAAGTAGTGTAAAGACTGGTGGAGTGATTACCTCCAACGTATTCAACTACACCATCAAAATGGGCAGTTGGGTAACCGGTAATACCGTAATAAGCATTACGGGCATCTGAAGCAGTGTTTGTAAAGACGTCGCCATTATGGTACTCAATTACAGCTACTTGACAGCCGTTAGCGACTAAATCATCAGCACCCATGGCAGCACCGGGGCAATAGGTACACCAAGTACCGGTTCCAATTTCTTGTACCACTTTGTTACGCGGTACCTGAGCATACACAAATACAGTTGTTAAAACAACGGCAAGGATTAAGGAGATTTTTTTCATAAAAATTTGATTAAGTTTGGTTTGGCTGCGAAAGTAAAAAAAAATCATGGATTCTGCACCACTTCTTAAAAGTTTTTGCAAAACCCATGATT
>CAZKHA010000267.1:1889-3657 GCA_964552325.1 uncultured Bacteroidales bacterium | reverse complement strand
GTTTGTATGGATACCCCTATGGCCCGGTTTGGATAAAGGGAATAGGCGACAGCAAATTTGGAGGTCTGGAGTTTGATTATGCGTACACGGTTTGGGCAATGAATTATTCGGAACTGATCTGCTTTAAAGAAGACGGACAGGCCGTTTATGGCAACTGCACGGTTGGTTTAAACGAGCCTCCCAGTGGGGCTCTTTCTTGCACTTACCTCCCAAACGAACAAAACCTGCGCGTTTACCTACCCGAAGCCAAATCCGCCTTGCTCGAAATATTCAGCATTTCGGGCGTTAAAATCTTAAAAACCAGCCTGAACAATCAAGCCACCGATGTACCCTTGCAAGCAATTGCACCGGGGATGTACATTGCACGGCTTAGCCTAGGTAGCAGAAGCTATAACCAAAAGTTTATCAAACACTGAAATAGTGTATTTTTGCAGTCTTAAATCCTAAAGCTGCAATGTTTACCCTACTCAAGAAAGAAGTCAATGCATTCTTAAATTCACTGATTGGATACATCGTCCTTGTTGTGTTCTTGTTAGTGAATGGCTTGTTTATGTGGGTTTTCCCGCTCGATTTCAACGTGTTGGAATACGGATACGCCAATATAGATGGATTGTTTTTGTTGGCTCCCTTCGTGTTTTTATTCCTGATACCAGCCATCACCATGCGTTCGTTTGCCGACGAAAAAAAGAGCGGCACCATCGAATTGCTCCTCACACGCCCAATAACTGACTTCCAAATTATCCTGGCTAAGTATCTTGCTGGAGTGGTGTTGGTTGTGTTGGCCTTGCTGCCTACCTTGATCTATTTCTATTCTGCTTATCAACTGGGGTACCCAAAAGGCAACATCGACATGGGTGGCACCTGGGGCTCGTTTATTGGGCTGCTTTTTCTGGGTTCTTCATTCGTAGCCATCGGATTGTTTGCTTCTTCGCTTACTGACAACCAAATTATTTCGTTTATAGTTGGTGCTGTGCTCTGCGCATTTACCTACATTGGGTTTGAATTGATTTATGGATTGAGCTTGTTTGGCTCCATCGACCTGTTTATCAAAACCTTGGGCATTAATGCGCACTATGCCGCCATGAGCCGTGGCATGATTGACACACGCGATGTTGTTTACTTTTTAAGCCTGATAGGCTTGTTTTTACTTTTTACAAAGCTTTCGCTCGAAAGCCGGAAATGGTAAACCTTTAATTTATGGAAGATAAATACATTCGGCCTACCTGGGATGAATACTTCATGGAAGTGGCCAATACCATTGCAAAACGTGCCACTTGCGATCGCGGGCGCTCAGGCTGCGTAATTGCCCGCAACCGCCAAATTCTGGTTACCGGCTACGTTGGCTCACCTGTGGGCCTAGCTCATTGCGATGATGTGGGACATTTGTTCAAACAAGTGGTTCATGAAGATGGTTCTGTTACCAATCACTGCGTTCGCACGGTGCATGCCGAACAAAACGCCATTTGCCAAGCTGCGCGATTAGGCATTTCGCTTGAAGGCGCTACCTTGTATTGCCGAATGACGCCTTGTAGAACCTGTGCCATGCTCATTATCAATTGTGGCATTGATAGGGTGGTTTGCGAAAAAAAATACCATGCCGGCCAAGAATCCGAGGCTATGTTTAAATCGGCTGGCGTTGAATTAAGCTATGTTCATGATGAAATACTAAAGTATGATAATCAATGAGTTGATGTGGAGATGTGCTAGTGTGCTAGTGTGCTAGTGTGATGATGTGCTAGTGTGCTAATGTGAAGATGTGAAGATATGG
>CAZKHA010000267.1:0-1789 GCA_964552325.1 uncultured Bacteroidales bacterium | reverse complement strand
AAACATATTAAACGAACTAATTTTAATTGACTGATAAATACATGAAAGGATCGATAGTAATTTTATGCGGAGGTGGCCCCGCTCCCGGAATTAACACCGTAATAGGCACCGTAGCAAAGGTATTCCTTAAAGATGGTTACCATGTTTTAGGCATGCATCAGGGGTACAAAACCTTGTTTACCTCCACACCTGATTTCGAGGAATTCGACTTTAAGAAAGCTGACAGGATCTTCAGGACAGGCGGATCGGCACTGCAAATGAGCCGTTACAAACCTAAAAACGAAGAATTTAACACCGATTTCTTTATTAACCACAACGTAAAGCTTCTGGTTACCATAGGCGGTGATGATACAGCCTCAACAGCTACCCGAATCTCCCAGTTTATGGCTTCCAAAAACATTCAGGTACAAAACATACATGTTCCCAAAACCATTGACAACGACCTTCCACTGCCTGAAGGCCAGCCTACTTTTGGTTATCAATCGGCTAAAGAAGAGGGCGTTCGCTTAGCCCAAACGGTGTATGAAGATGCACGCACAAGCGGGAATTGGTTCATTGTTTCGGCTATGGGCCGCGAGGCCGGCCATCTGGCTTTTGGCATTGGAGCTTCGTGCCATTATCCTATGATCATAATCCCCGAAATGTTTAACAAGACAGAAATTACCATCGAAAAGATTATAAGACTTATTATTTCATCGATGGTTAAACGCAAAATCCTGGGTATTGACTATGGCGCTGCAATCATTAGCGAAGGCGTATTTCATTTCCTGAGCGATCGCGAAATCCTAAACACCGGCATCAACTTCACTTTTGACGATCACGGCCACCCAGAACTTGGCAATGTTAGCAAGGCTCATATCTTCAACATCTTGGTGCAGAAGCGCCTTATTGATTTAAAGATTACCGTTAAAAGCCGCCCCGTGGAATTAGGCTATGAACTCCGCTGTGTTCGACCCATTGGCTTCGACTTGATGTACTGTAACTTATTAGGATTGGGCGTAAAAAAACTTTTCGACCAAGGATACACCGCTTGCATGGTAACATCTGATCCTATTGGCGACTGCGCCCCGCTCTTCTTGAAAGATGTTGCCGACAAAAACGGAAAGGTGCAACCAAGGTTGGTCAACATCAATTCGCAAAAAGCAGCCATGGTTTACCAAGGTAACGCACAATTTATTGAAGAAGAAGACTATGAAGCAGCTTCTAAATTCTTAGAACATCCTGACGATTACGATTTTTACAAAATCTTAAACTGGGAAAAACCTTAAATTTATTTATACCACCATTATTTCCTACCTCTTATGCGCTCGAAATGATGGTGGTTTATTTTTCACCCTATGTGGAAATACCTTATACGGCTAATACTACGCTATAGATTTGCCAACATCCTTGTTATTGGAGCTTTTACCGTTTTGGCAGGCTTTATGGCCACTAAAGTGCGCATGTCGTACGAAATGGCACGTATGCTACCCGCCAGCGACTCGGCTATAGTAGATTACGAGGCTTTTAAAAAAACCTTTGGGCAAGATGGTGCTGTTATGTTTGTTGGCTTCGAAGGTGGCAACACGTTCGAGTTGCATCAGTTCAACGACTTATATCGTTTAACCGAAAAACTCCGTGAAACCAATGGCATTGAAGAAGTGGTGTCAATAACACGGCTCTACAACCTTACAAAAGACACTGTTGCCGGCAAATTCCTTTTTAAGCCTGTGGCTGTAACCCTGCCAAAAAACCAGGCTGAGTGCGACAGCATCAAACAAATAACCCAAAACCTGCCGTTTTATGATGG
>CAZKHA010000266.1:0-3690 GCA_964552325.1 uncultured Bacteroidales bacterium | reverse complement strand
ATTTTTAGAAGGCCATCCCACACCCGAATGATTTTTCTTCAAATTTCGAATTGACTGAACAATCATAGAATATAGATTGCGGCAATGGGATTATAGCGGGCTTTCCAAGGGCGTTTCTGGAGCCTGTCCCGACGAAGGAGGGATTACTTTTCTTTTCGCCCGCTCGGGAAAAGAAAAGTAAGAATGGTAATGGAATGATAACCTAAGTTCATGAACAACAATCTTTCAGACAGTAGTGTGATGGCTTGAAAGATTGATCGTTATTACCACAAGTATTTACAGAGCTGAAAAATAATCATATAACTACCAACATAATATGGCGAAGAGCCAAAAAAAAGCCACCAGGGTTTCTCTGATGGCCATTACAAGGATCGACAATAGGTTATATTTCCTCGGTTTCAACAATCTTTGCCAACAAATCGGCATAAGGTACCATCAGGTATTTTTTACCCTCGAAATCAAGTTCGGTGCCTGCATATTTTTTAAATACCACTTTATCACCTACAGCAATTTCGGGATTTTCAACATTTCCGATGGCCAAAACCTTGGCAAACTGGGGTTTTTCCTTCGCCGTATCAGGTATTATGATTCCACTGGCGGTCATTTTTTGACTTCCATCCTGCATATCGAGCAGTACGTTCTGGTTTAGAGGTTGCAATTCTTTCATTTCAATTATATGTTATTAGTTATTAATTCCTAGCAAAGTATTTATACGGGTTTTATCAAAGCCCACAATCATTTCACCGTCAATATCAGTCTGTGGAACACCCCGTTGACCGCTTTTCCGGGTCATTTCTTCGGCAGCATTTTGGTCAGCGGCCACATCAATTTCATGATACCGGATCCCATGCTTCCGTAAATGGTTCTTAAGGGTTGTGCACCATGAACAGGATGGTGTTGAATAAACCGTAACGCTTTTTGAGGGCCCTTCGGCGCCACTTTTTGCTACATAAAGGGCATTCTGGAAATAAGACGAAAAATATTCTGGACCGTTGCAGCCTTTGATGATGTTCTGGAAGTGGGCATCCACAAATTCGAGTAAAGCTGGGGCTGTGGTAATACCATAGGCAGCATGTACATCGCGCACCACCGACACATCTACCGAAAAAACGGCAAATCCGTCCGTGTCAATATCCACTTGTTCAATGCTTGAATAAGCGCAATCACTGGTTTCTGAACCCTTTTTGTAGATAAGCACAAACGCCCTGGGATGTGATTTCAACACCTCCTCTAAGTGTTCCTTTGATACAATAGCCGTAATCTTCATACACAAGTTTTGATGCCTTTGGCAATCACTGTGCCATGCAGGCAATCAACTTCCAGTCGTGCCATTATGTCAAGCCCCACAACCAATCTCCATATATCCAGTTTTAAGCATATGTCAAATTGACAAAACGGCTTGCTTGTTTTACAGATTTTCGAGTTTGCGGATCAAGTCGGGAAGTCTTTTCAAACTTGCCAATTCACGCCATTTGCGTGTAGCTTCGATAGCAGGGATGCCATAATACGTTTTTCCACCTTCAATACTCTTATCTATGCCCGAAGAAGCGAGCACAATAGCTCCCTTACCCACTACCAAATCCTTGTTTACCATAACCTTGGCCCACAAAATAACATCGTCTTCAATTACGGTTACCCCAGCAATGGCGCAATGGGCACCTATTAAACATCGGTTACCTATATGTGTATCGTGCCCCACTTGCACATGGTTATCAAACTTACAATCCTCGCCAATAACGGTATCGCCCGAAACGCCCTTGTCGATGGTGACCATTGCGCCAATCTCAACCTTATCGCCAATGATTACGCGGCCACAGCTTTCGAGTTTGCGGAAGCCTTCAGGTTTTTTCTGGAAGTAAAATGCATCGGCCCCAATAACCGAACCCGAATGAATAATTACCTCATTTCCAATTACGGTATGATCGTAAATGCTGACATTGGCGTGAATGATACAATTTTTGCCGATACGAACATTGTTCCCGATAAAGGCTCCAGGCTGTATTACAGTTCCTTCGCCTATTTCCGCCGAAGGACTAACAAGTTGATAAGAAGGCTGGAAGGGCATATACTTTTTTGCGAGCATTACATAAGCTGCAAATGGGTCGCTGTGCAAGAGCAAGGCTTTTCCTTCGGGGCAATCCACTTTTTTATTGATGAGGATGGTAGTAGCCTTTGAGTTTAAGGCTTTGGTGTAATACTTTGGATGATCAACAAATGTAAGATCGCCTGGCTCAACCATATGTATCTCATTGATGCCCATAACTTCAAACTCGGGGTCACCAACAAATTCAGCCCCGGTTACCGAGGCTGCATCTTTGAGTTTCAGTGGAAATGGAAATTTCACCTGAACTATATTTAGGGATTAAAAACTAGCTTTTTACGCGTTCCGAATAGTCGCCAGTACGGGTATCAACACGTATCATTTCACCTTCGGTGATAAACAAGGGAACCCGAACAATCGCACCTGTTTCCATAGTTGCGGGCTTCAAGGCGTTGGTAGCAGTGTTGCCTTTTTCGCCCGGCTCACAATAGGTTATAAGTAAGTCAACATACGTTGGAAGCTCACACGATAGGGGCTCTTCGGTGTCAGCTAGCGTAACAACTTCAACAACGGTACCTTCTTTTAAAAACTCGGGAGCGTTGATAAGGCTTTTGGGCAAAAAAGTCTGCTCAAACGATTCGTTATTCATAAAATGATAATCATCGCCATCGGCGTACAAAAACTGATACTGACGACGTTCAACGCGTACGGTATCTATTTTTACACCGGCATTGAACGTATTGGGGATAACACGGCCGGTACGGAGGCTCTTAAGTTTTGTGCGGACAAAAGCTGCTCCTTTACCTGGTTTTACATGTTGGAATTCAACAATGGTGAAAGGTTCGCCATTAAAATCGATGCAGAGTCCGTTTTTGAAATCAGCGGTCGTAGCCATAAATGCTTAATTTTGATATACTTATAAATGAGGGTGCAAAGTTACGCAAAATTCCCTGACTACCAATATTGTACAATTGGATATTTTAAAATGATTTGTAATCGAGGATGTTAATTGAATGTGTACAGAAATCAAACTCAGCGGGTTGATTGTTAGATGCCACCGCAAGCAATCTTCCTTTACCATATTGTTCTATCATGGTTCGGTACCATTCCATCCCGGCATGGTCTAGGTTAGAACAAGGTTCATCAAGTAGCAATAGCTGTGTGTCAGACAAAATGGCCAAGCCCAACTTTAGGCGCTGTTTCATCCCTGATGAAAAATAACGGATTGCTTTTCGTCTGGCCTTACCAAGCTGCAGAATATCAATAATCTGCTCTTGTGAAAAATTGTTGAGCGGCTTTTTGAGCGAAAAGTGAAAAGACAGGCTTTCAGCCAAGGTAAACTCTTCGATAAGTTCTTGATAAGGCGCTGCAAGCGACACACTTCTAAAAATATCTTCTGCAGGAATGGGGTTTTTGCATCCGTCAAACCAGGCAACACTGCCTTCACTCAGCAAGCTGCGGCCTGTAAGTATTTGAAGAAGTGTTGACTTACCTGACCCATTAGATCCCAAAATTACGACGGGTTCATCGGTCTTAAGCGTTTGATCCAACTTCCTGAAAATCCATTCAAAATTATACCGCTTGCCGGCATTTTTAAGTTCGATATGCATAGGTTGGCAAAAGTAAACAATTGCGTGATTTTAGCTTGC
>CAZKHA010000265.1:0-3718 GCA_964552325.1 uncultured Bacteroidales bacterium | reverse complement strand
AGGTAAGTTGTCGAGCAAAATGATTTGTAAAGGTTTTTTCAAAAATTTATACAAGGTGCGGGTGCTTTGTATAGAAAATGGCAAAATTTAAGTGTTTTGAATGCCTTATACATTCCTTAAAGCATGTTTTACACACAAGAGTTACCAAAAGCTTGTTGCTAGCGCCCTAATTCACTTAGCCCATACCTGCCCTTGCTTTGAATATCCAAGGTTAAGTAGTATATTTTGAGAATGTTGATGAATAGGGGAGGTTAAAAGCTTCTGAGCCTTAATTAGGCAGATATTTGTTTTGGACTAAACTATAATTCTGTTGAGATAATTTGCAATCATTACCGAAAGAATGGATGGCAGCTATTGCAATTTCGGTAGTAACCCTACCCTTACCACGTTAGTTATTTCAAGCATTGATATTGCAAACAGCTTGTTGCATATCCTCTGCATTTTTGTATTGCAATCGGGATGCGGCTATCAAATCTTCAAATACGATCAACAAGTTTGCCTTGCTTAAACACCTTGGTTGCGATAATGCGGAACCACACTGTAAAATCTTCGGGATTGGCAGCCATCCAATCTGTAAGTTCTTGAATATCTATCCATTTTGTTTCACAAACTTCGGCAGGATTCGGATTTGGTTCTCCATAAAAATTACCCGTAAATACATGGTCAACTTCGTTTTCGGTCAAGCCATTATCAAAAGGGGCTAAGTAATGGAACTTGCCGAGATACGTTAGGGGGCAGGTAAAACCCATTTCTTCTTGGGTACGGCGCAGGGCAGCCTCCATGGTTTCTTCACCCGGCAGTGGATGGCTGCAGCAGGTATTGGTCCACAAACCCGGCGAATGGTACTTTTCGAGGGCACGGCGTTGAAGCAAGGTTTCTCCTTTTGCATTGAATGCCAAAACCGAGAAAGCCCTGTGCATCAAAGCCCTGCGATGCACATCCATTTTTTCGCCAAAACCAATTGGCTCATCATCAATGTTTACCAATATAATATCGTGGTGTGCTTCTATGTTTTGTAGATTATCCATTCCAAACAAATGAGGTGTAAATAATTAACGGTTTTCGTAGCGAAGGCAGGGAATTTTACTGGCAATTAGGATTATAAAAAGGAGGGTTTTCGCCAGAAATTCTTTTGGCACTTAAGCATTCGACAACTTATACCAATGGCCAAAATTAGTCTATTTTCGGGTATTACGGTGTTTGCGTTAATTGCGCACCAATTCAACTAACCGTAAAGAAAGTTCATTCTTATTCCTGATAGCTTGAAAAATAGCGCTGAGAACAAGGGCCTTATCAATCTGTTGTTCAAAATTGGAAACTATGGATGAAGTTTCTGGCGAGCAGATAATAAAGAGAAGAATAGTAGTATGTTGTTTATAGCCATTAATTTATGTTGTTTCTACCCTTTACGGCGTTCTATCAATTCAAAGAATTGCTTATGATAGGTGTCGCTTACGGGTATTACATGTGTTCCGATAAAAATGCGGTTTCGTTCCACGCTATCTATCTTTTCGAGGGATACCACATAAGATTTATGAACGCGAACAAACCGAGCGGCAGGCAGCATCTCTTCGAGTTTTTTAAAGTTTAACAGGCTCATAATCTTTCGTGTAGGCGTTACAATCCGCCAATAATCGCCCCGGCCTTCAACAAACAAAACTTCGTTGAAACCAATGCGTTCGATACGGGTTTCGGTTTTTACAAAGAAATAACCATCTCGGTTTTCAGTCGTATTATTCTCATCAACCTGAGTTGTATGATTTGGTTGGCCCCGCATCCTATCTAAGGCTTTATCAACTCCTTTCATAAACCGTTCAAATGAAATGGGTTTAAGCATATAATCCAGCCCATCCAGCTCAAAACCTTCTAAAGCATAATGGTCATAAGCTGTGGTAAATATCACCATCGGTGGATGTTGTATAGCTCTAAGCAATTGAATTCCTGTTAGATCTTCCATTTGAATATCCAAGAAAATAAGATCAACGTGGTTTTTTCGCAAAAAACCAAGGCATTCAATGGCATTATCAAACGTGTGCATCAAGTTTAAAAAGGGCACTTTGGTGCAATATTCTTTGATAATTTCGAGCGCCAGAGGCTCATCGTCAATGGCTATGCAATTAATTTTCATTGGGTTATAAGAATTAGCGTAACTTTGTAGATACCATCAATTTCCGAAATATTCAGGCTATGTGCATCGGGATAAAGCAAGTTGAGACGGCGCTTAACGTTTTGTAAACCAATACCACTCGATTGAATGTTCTCATCATCTTTATAAGGTTTAATATGGTTTTCAACTTCAAAAAGCGTTTCGTCTTCCATGGCTTTTAACCTAATTTTTATCCCTGGGCCCTCTACATTGCGGTTACCATGTTTAAATGCATTTTCAACAAAAGGAACCAGAAGCATGGGGGCAATCCGTTTAAAACCGATATCGCCTTCGATGGTAAATTTTACAAAATCATTGTTTTTAAGCCTTAGTTTTTGCAGTTCGATAAAGCTTTTTAGGTATTCAACCTCTTGATGCAGCATTACTTTGTCGGCATTTGCTTCGTACAGCATATAGCGCATAATGGCCGACAACTTCATCACAGCCTCAGGTGCTTCATCTGATTTTTTATACACCAACGAATAGATATTGTTGAGTGTATTGAATAAAAAATGAGGGTTTACTTGCGAACGAAGTAGTGCAAGTTCGCTGGCTTGGTTTTGAGTAAGTAGCTCGGTGCGTAGTCGTTGCGCATCATACCAATCAATTGCCAAACGGATGAGGATGGCATAGATGGCCGAAACAATTGAGTTCCGGATGGAGATGGCTAGCCAAGAAGCTGAGGAGGCATCGGATGTAGAGGGCATCTTTAATAAATTATGCCAAATAAAGCCCTCTGCATTAAAGCGTAAATAACCTAAGCCAACAATTAAAAAGACGCCCATAATTACAACCTGCCAAAGTTTTGCCCGTTTTAGCATTACGGGCATCAAAAAATAGATAGCGTAGAAGTTGGCCATGCTTAAGATGAGCGATACGATAATATCTTGCCAGGTATATTTCTGTGCCTGACCGATGTAATAGGGGAACACAAACTGGTTAAACATATAAAACCAGTAGCCCAAGTGTATGGCAACCTTATATTTTACTTTCATCCGCGAGCTTTTATCCAATCAATAATGGGTGCAATTTATATCAAAGTTACACTTCCTCTGTAATCAATCGGTTTATTAAGGTTAAAATTCGTCAATACCCCTAAAATAATCTGTAAAGCCTGAACCGGCTGTAAAGCAAAAAAGGTATGCTGCGAGTCATCTGTGCCAATCTTGTACTTAAATAGCTAAATGTGAATAGGGTAGGGGTACACCTAGGAGTGGAGGTATAAAAGAGCAATAGAATAGCCGGAAGTTTTAATATCTAAACACCGCAAAGTCATCATTTTCAATAATTAACTTCAAGGGTGGCCTACTTTCACAACCGTGTTTATTCACAATTACGAGCTTACAGCCTTTTCGTTTCGCTTGGTAGAGGTAGCTTGTATCTGCCAATTCGTGGTCGTAGCAATTCCATCCCTTTCGATGGGCAAAGTACATTAATTGCGGATTGTTGTTGCCATTGATCATAATCCGTTCCTCTCGTGTTGATACCTTGTCAGCCAGGGCCTCTAGCTCGGTCTTGTACATTTCGGAAGGTTTGATAAAAAAATCATGTTGCTGATTGGCAATACCTTCT
>CAZKHA010000264.1:0-3800 GCA_964552325.1 uncultured Bacteroidales bacterium | reverse complement strand
CGTCCATCAGATTTACGAGGTCGATTCTACATCCCCACAAGAATTAGCCCGATTAGCGATCTGCTTCCATAGTATTTGGCCATCAATAATGTGTAGATTAATAAATTGATGATATGGGTTGATGGGTTTTACTAATCACTAACCACTATTTTAAGACTCTGTGTCCTCTGTGCAGCCTCTTGGAAACTCTGTGATATAAAGTTGATGGGTTGATTCGCTAAATTCAAATCACTGAACAATTTAATTATCCGAGGTACCCTTCAGCTTTCACCCCGTTCCGGTGGTTTCGTGTCAAAAAAATCACTTTTCAGGGGAGGCTGCTAATTCAATTTGGTACAAGACGGAGCAATTAATTAATTAGTTAGTTTTGCAGTATGTTTTTAGAGCAACTCAAAGTAACCAATTTTAAAAACCATGCGAGTGCCAATCTTTGGTTCTCGTCAAGGTTAAACTGTTTTACGGGCGATAATGGTGCCGGCAAGACCAATCTATTGGATGCCATCTATTACCTCTCGTTTACAAAGAGTTTCTTCAATTCCATGGATATGCAAAATATAAAGCATGGAGAAGATTTCTTTGCTCTTCACGGAACCTACTACCGAAACAGCCCTGTGCCCGAGACCTTACACTGCGTTCAAAAACGCAACCTGGCAAAAAAATTCACCTACAATAAAACCGATTACGACCGCTTGGCCGATCACATTGGGCTTTTCCCGCTGGTTATGGTATCGCCCTACGACCGCGACCTGATAAACGAAGGCAGCGAAACCCGCAGAAAATACATCGACGGGGTAATTTCGCAGTTCGACCGCACCTACCTCGATCAATTGCTCAATTATAACAAAGCCTTGCAGCACCGCAATGCCGCGCTTAAACAATTTGCCGAAACCAACCGCTATGATGCCACAACCATCCTTATTTATGATGAACAATTGGTGAGTTTGGGCATCGAAATCTTGGCAAGGCGAACCACATTTTTGCAACAATTTATGCCTTTGTTCCAAGATTACTTTACGTTTATTAGCGGCGGCAAAGAAGTGGTTAACATTGACTACGAGACAAAGCTTACTCCAACTAACTATGCCGATGAACTCAAGGCCTCCATCGACCGTGACCGCGTCTCGCGCTACACCAATGTTGGCATTCACAAAGACGATCTTCAGTTTAGCATTGGAGGATTTCCGGTTAAGAAATACGGCTCACAAGGGCAACAAAAATCGTTTGTGGTGGCCATAAAACTTGCTCAATTTGAGTACACCCGGCAAATCAAAGGCTTTAAACCCATCTTATTGCTCGACGACATTTTTGACAAGCTTGACCACTCACGCGTTTCAAAAATTGTAGAATTAACCGCCGGCGAAAGCTTTGGTCAGGTTTTTATCACCGACACACAGCCTGAACGTATTACATCGGTTTTCAATAAAGTTTTTCCAGAGCACCGTATGTTTGCCGTTCAAGATGGCGAAATCCAATCAACCGAATAACTCCCTTAAAAACAACAAAATGGAAAACACACTTGGCAGCATTTCTACCATTTTCAGGAAAGAAGGAACCATCTGCGCAATAGCCACCGCCCCAGGCACGGGTGCCATTGCAGTTATCAGGTTATCAGGAAGCCAAGCCATTGGCATTGCCAGTTCGTTGTTCAAGCCCCATCAAAAAAACATCGTGCTGCAAACAGTGCCATCCCATACAGCACATTTTGGCCGACTTGTACGCAACAATCAACTACTTGATGAGGTTTTGCTCACTGTATTCCACAACCCAACATCATACACCGGCGAAGAAGTGGTAGAGATATCATGCCATGGCTCTGTTTTTATTCAACGCAGCATCCTCGAAGCCTTGTTGTCAGCTGGGGCTCGTTTGGCGGAGCCGGGCGAGTTTACGTTAAGGGCTTTTTTAAATGGCAAGCTCGACCTTTCGCAAGCCGAGGCCGTTGCCGACCTCATTGCCTCACAAACCCCTCAGGCACACCAGCTAGCCATTAAACAGATGCGTGGAGGCTATTCTTCTGAAATCCAACAGTTGCGGCAAGAACTCATCAATTTTACCTCGCTCATTGAATTGGAACTCGATTTTGCCGAGGAAGACGTGGAATTTGCTGATAGAACACATTTTAAGAGCCTCTTGCTAACCATAAGCAGCACGCTTGAACGTATGATCCGTTCGTTTAGCCTTGGCAATGTTTTAAAAACTGGCATTCCTGTGGCCATAGTGGGCAAACCCAATGTTGGGAAATCGACCCTGCTCAATGCTTTGCTTAACGAAGAAAGGGCCCTTGTATCGGATATTCCCGGCACAACACGCGATTCGATTGAAGATACCATCAACATCGAAGGCATTACGTTTAGGTTTATAGATACCGCTGGCCTGCGGCATAGCGATGACACCATCGAAAACCTGGGCATGGAACGTACCTGGGAAAAAATAGAACAAGCGCGCATCATCCTGTATGTGATTGATGTGAGCCAATCACATGGCAAAGAATTAAATGAAGCACTTCATCAATTCAAACAATACATTGAGCAACCCAATAAAAAATTTATTTTAGTTGCCAATAAAACCGATATGCTGGGCGAGACACCCCAACATTTTGCAGAGTTTGTGGCCCTTGAAACACTCTTTGTTTCGGCTAAGCGCCGCGAAAACCTCCATCTATTGGCTTCCACATTGGTAAAGGCTGTTGATTTGGAACAAATTTCGGATGGCAGCATTGTTTCGAACACCCGGCATTATGAGGCCCTTGTAAAGGCCCTCGAAGCCATTGAGCGCGTAAAATTAGCCCTTGACGCATCAATTCCCACCGACCTATTGACCATCGACATCCGCGAGGCATTACATTATTTGGGGGAAATATCTGGTCATGTTACTAACGATGAGATACTTGGCAATATTTTTAGCAAATTTTGCATCGGAAAATAGGATTGCAAAACAAAGCATATATTATTGATAGATTTAGATAATTAATCGATAATGGATACACAAATCGCAATCCAATCTTTGAATTGCTTCAAAACCGGTTTATGCCTCTTCACCTTAGATTGTGGATTATATTGTTATGAGTTGAAACGGCTCACCAGGTGAACACCGGCAATATGACTTCTTTACATTTTACCATTACTTGATTGAAAAAATCACATGAATATGTGATACCAATCTGACTCATTATTTAGGCCTGAATATTCTTGATATATCAATTTTACAGTAATATAGGCTAATAAATCAGCCTGTTACGGATGTGTATTTAATTGTAATACTGCAGCATTTAAACCATTCATGCTATCAATACCAAGCTTGGAAACTCACTGCAAAAATAAATTTCTGAAGTTATGTTCATATTTAGTTAGTTTCTGATTATTTGTCCATACATTTGCTTCCAGCTTGATTCTTTTGGTTGTTTTTAATGTTACAAATAACAAACAATTGATTAAGTTAATATTACCATGAATCGAAAGTTCTTTGAGGGCCAAAAACTAACCAGTGGTCCGCTCAGCCTCAAAACAATGAATCAGTAATCAATCAAAACCTTGAGATTATGAAACCCATCACCCTGCTCATCGCAATTTTGTTCTGTTTTACAGCAATGGCGCAAACGCCTATCCCTACCGACGTCTATCTGAATTTTCCGCTGAATGGTAATGCCATCGATATAAGTGGTAACAACTATTCGGGAACCATGATCGGCGGGGTGACGGCTACAACAGACCGCAATGGAATCCCATCCGGAGCACTTCAGTTCAACGGTACAAACGGTTATATTGACATTCCATACAACACTAGTGTAGGAACGGCAGATT
>CAZKHA010000263.1:0-3810 GCA_964552325.1 uncultured Bacteroidales bacterium | reverse complement strand
TTTCGAACTTCAAAAATAAACAAATGAATGCATTATACCCCTTAAAGTTTACCCCTATTTTTAAAGACAAGATATGGGGTGGCGATAAAATCAAGACACGTTTTAGCATGGACTTTTCACCATTGCCAAATTGTGGCGAAGCATGGATTGTTTCGGGATACGAGAACAATAACACAGTAGTTGAAAACGGTTTTTTGCAAGGAAATGAACTCAACGAACTTGTTGAGGTGTATATGGGTGATTTGGTTGGAGAGGCTAATTACGAACGCTTTGGCAATCAGTTTCCTATTCTTGTTAAAATTCTCGATTCAAAAGACTGGCTGAGCATACAAGTGCATCCTGATGATGAGCTTGCCCAAAAAAGAGGGTATGTGGGTGGAAAGACCGAGATGTGGTATATATTGGATGCTGATCCGGGTTCAGAGCTAATTAGTGGATTTAGTAAGCCTGCAAATAAGGAGGTTTATTCTAAGTTGCTTGAAAATAATCAGTTGCAATCGATTTTGAATTACGAAACCGTCAAGAAGGGCGATTGCTTTTATATGCCAGCCGGTCGGGTTCATGCTTTAGGTCCCGGAATTTTATTGGCAGAAATACAGCAAACCAGCGATACAACCTATCGAATCTTTGACTGGAACCGTGTGGATGATAAAGGCCAAGCTCGTGAACTGCATTTGGAAGAAGCTATGGATGCAATTGATTTTGAGGTTCGTGAAAAGTATAGAACGGATTATAAAACAATCGACAATGGAACAACATCCTTAGTGACAACTCCGTTTTTTACTACCAATCTTATAAATTTGACACAAGCTATCGAAAAAGACTATTCATGGCTCGATTCCTTTGTGATAGTATTGGTTACTGAAGGAAAGGTGCTAATTGAGTATATAGATGGGAAAGAGGAATTGCTTGCCGGTGAAGCTTTATTAGTGCCCGCGGTAATCGATCATTTGCGTTTTTATCCGGAGCCAAAATGTACCTTACTCGAAGTATTTATTGATCCTGAAGAAGCATAAAGCGTAGTTTTTTTGTAACTTTGCCTACTGAAAATAATTGTAATACGTTAATAAACAAATAATTAAAATGTCAGAAAAAATTTTCGATAAAGTAAAGCCTGGGGTTGTTACAGGTAGCGACCTTCAAGAAGTGTTTCGGATTGCAAAAGCCAATAGTTTTGCCATTCCAGCAGTAAATGTAGTTAGCAGTACCACCATTGTTGCTGCACTTGAAGCTGCCAAAGCAGTGAACTCCCCAATAATTATCCAATTTTCGAATGGTGGTGCCGCATACATGGCAGGCAAAGGCATTTCGAATGAGGGTGAGAAGGCTGCCATTGCCGGAGCAGTAATCGGTGCAAAGTATGTTTGGCACTTGGCTGAATTATATAATGTTCCCGTAATTTTACACACCGATCATGCAGCTAAAAAATTGCTTCCTTGGATAGATGGCCTGCTTGATGCGGGTGAAAAACATTTTGCAAAGTATGGAAAGCCTTTGTTTAGCTCACATATGCTCGATTTATCAGAAGAGCCTCTGAATGAGAATATTGAGATTTGTTCTAACTACCTTTCGCGCATGAGCAAAATGGGCATGACACTTGAGATAGAACTTGGTGTAACCGGAGGCGAGGAAGATGGCGTGGATAATTCGGCCGTTGATAATGCCATGTTATATACCCAACCTGAGCACGTGGCTTATGCTTATGAGCATTTGATGAAAGTTAGCCCAAATTTTACAATAGCAGCCTCTTTTGGCAATGTTCATGGTGTGTATAAGCCTGGCAATGTTGTGCTTAAGCCAGTTATTTTAGACAACTCTCAAAAACATATCGAGCAAAAGTTTGCTACTTCCGAAAAACCTGTCAATTTTGTGTTCCATGGAGGCTCAGGTTCTACCCAAGAAGAAATTAGGGAAGCAATTAGCTACGGTGTAATTAAAATGAACATTGATACCGATACGCAATGGGCTCAATGGAGTGGAATTCTGAACTTCTACAAAAAGTATGAAGGCTATTTACAAGGGCAGATTGGTAATCCCGAAGGAGAAGACAAGCCTAATAAGAAATATTATGATCCACGTAAATGGCTGCGTGAAACGGAGGTTTCGATGGCTAATAGGCTAAAATTGGCTTTTGAGGACCTTAATGCTATCAACCGCAATTAATCTAAGAAACATACCAGTTCTTTTGAGAATTGGTAAAACAAAACCCGGTTTTTGCCGGGTTTTTTTATGCAAGGCTTGATTTATGCCCTAAAAATGTTGTAAATTGCAGTGGAAAATATGAATTGGATAAACCTCAGAACAAATGAATAGTTTAAAACCAAATTGCTGGAGCCAAAAAACCATCCTTATTGTGGAGGATCTGCCTCATAACTATGAATTAATTGAACAAATACTATTGCCGTATGGCCCTAAAGTCAAATGGGCCCGAAATGGCCTTGAAGCCATAGAGTATTGCTCGGATGCCCATAACAAAGTTGATGTTGTTTTAATGGACATTAATTTACCTGTGGTTAATGGTTATGTGGCCACAAAGAAACTGAAAACATTAAGGCCATCATTGCCCATTATTACTCAAACAGCTTATTCGTATGATGGCGAACGCGAAAAGAGTTTTGAGGCAGGTTCAGACGAATATCTCGAAAAACCCCTCAAAGCCAGCGTGGTTCTTGATGTATTATCGAGATGGATAAAGGATTGAATTTTAGCGACTTAATACTTTCATAAGTTCTTTTGGCTGAACTGACATTACGGGCATGGGTGAGCGGCTGATCATTTGAAGAGAATAAGGCCCTAATATTAAGTTGGATGGCGATGACACTTGCTCAGTCATGATTATGATGAGGTTTGCATCTACTTTATTGGCATAATCAATGGTTGCATCTGTCACGTTTTTTGTCCTGACACTTTTAAGTACAAAATTTATTTGATGCTTTTCGAAGAATTCGCAGGCTTGTTTGGCGTAATCTAAAACTGTGTTCTGGATATCCTTTACACTTGTGTGGTAGAGGGCAAGTACATGAACTTCAGCATCAAATAGTTTAGCCATATTCGATGCATAAGGTACTTTTTGCCTTGACGAGATGGTGGCGTCAATCGGAAGTATGATTCTGGTCAAGGTGCGTTCTGCCTTTACTCCTTCGCGCAAGGTGATTACGGGGCATTTTGAGTACGAAATGATTTTGTAAGCGTTGCTTCCTGCCCATAATTCTTCAAAGCCTGACGAACCATGTGTTCCGATAACAATGTAAACCGCTTTTCGGTCATTGGCTTCGGCAGCAATTTCTCTGTAAATTTTTCCTTCTCTAATTTTAAACGTAATGGAGCCTTGAGGCAATAGTGGCTGATAACGTGCTACCAGTTCTTCCAGCAGTTTCGTGGCTTCATCAACAGGGTCAGAATATTTGTAAATAGTACGGTGTGTTGAGCCAGGGTTGAAAACATGAACCATGGCAATGTTCGATTTTAGCTTTTGCGCGATGCTCAAGGCATGCTCCAAGGCATTGATTGAACCTTCAGAAAAGTCAATGCCAACAACTAGATCTTTCATGGTGATAGGGTTTAATATATTTTTTCAAAATACACATTGTCAGGTACTATATATGCAGTTGGGAATTCGGAGATAATGTTCTGCAAAAAACCTTCGGCATCCATCCGAGTCCTGAAGTTGCCAATTCTCACCTTATAATAGGGTTCATTAAAGGTGAGATAAGCCCCTTGGTCAGGATAGATTTCCAAAAAGCGATCTCTGCTGCGGTTAGCCAAAATTTTGGCGTTATTGCCCGATTCGAAAAAGATTTGTATACGCCA
>CAZKHA010000262.1:0-3817 GCA_964552325.1 uncultured Bacteroidales bacterium | reverse complement strand
CGAGGGTTATTGACTGCCCGGCTTTGTTTTAAGTGTGTAATAACCTACAAACAGTATGGGCTTTTAAACGGCTGCAGTGGTATGCGTTTCTTCCTCTATTGATAAATTGCAGCCGCTTTTCTGTTCGCCATTTTTAGAAGGCCCACCCACACCCAAAGGATTTTTCTTCAAAATTCAAATGGGCCACACAATCATAGAATATGAATTGCGGTAATGGGATTCAGGCGGGCTAAAACATGCCCTCTCCCGATCCTGTCCCAACGAAGGAGGGATTACTTTTCTCTATTGACCGTTTGGAATTGAAAAGTAAGGATAGTACAGACAAGTTAAAGCAACTCTATGAAAAACAAGGATTAAGATTACGTTAAAATTAAAAAACATCTTGATGGCTACTACCACTTAGAATTATTCAAGCCGTAGACTAATCTTATAATTACCCACTTAATGCGGCGATGAGCCAATAAAGCAGCTAAGCGCTTCAAAAAAACAAGTTGAAAGTCGGCAACTAAAACCTTCAATTTTCACCTAATCAATATGATACATCGCAACTAGCTACCAAATCGGGAATGTCCAACCGCAAGTATCGACTTACAAATGCTACACTAATCCGCTTGCAAGAAAAAAATGCCTTAAATTTGTTGAGCAATACCCCATATGCATGACACATCCCGAGCAAATCCGCCACGCCATTGAAGAAGCCATTGCCTCCCTGAAATTGGACGGTAATCCTCCCCTACTCTATCAACCCATACGCTACACCATGGCACAGGGCGGCAAGCGCTTACGTCCAACCTTATGCATGATGGCTGCCGAGTTGTTTGGTAGCAGCCTAAACGATGCGCTATGGCCTGCCGTAGGGATCGAAATGTTCCATAATTTTACCTTGGTACACGACGACATTATGGATCAATCGCCCCTACGAAGGGGCCTTGAAACCGTATATAAAAAATGGAATCCCAACGTGGCTATCCTCTCGGGCGATACCATGTTTGCCCTGGCATGTGACCTTTTAATCAAGTACGAAGGGCCCAGGCTCAAAGAAATCCTGACGCTCTTTAACCGCACCGCAATCGAAGTTTGCGAAGGCCAGCAATTGGACATGGATTTTGAACTGCGCGATGATGTAAGCCTTGAAGACTACCTGAACATGATACGCCTAAAAACAGCCGTGTTGATAGCCTCGAGCCTAGCCATAGGCGCACATATTGGCGGTGCAAATGCCATGCAAACCAAACACATCTACGATTATGGCATCAACATAGGCCTGGCCTTTCAATTGATGGACGATTTGCTCGACGCCTATTCAAATCAGGAGCAATTCGGCAAAGTAACGGGTAATGATATTGTTACCAATAAAAAGACCTTCCTTTACCTTCAATCGTTCCAAAAGGCCAACCCTGACCAACTTGCGGTACTAAACGACTGTTACAAACACCACAAATACCAAGGCCCTGAAAAAGTTAGGCTGGTTAAACAAGTTTACGACGATTTACAAATAAAGCACGAAACCCAGCAGGCAATTGACAATTTGTATAACGAGGCTGACGCCCTGTTAAATCAATTAGAAATAGACTCAAGTCGTTTACAATACTTGGTAAAGTTGGTTGCAAAGCTAGCCAATCGCAGTTATTAGTCGCCGACGGCATCCAACTGCCCGTGCAAATCTTCCCAACGCAGCACCTCCTCGTCTAACGATAGTTTAAGTGCATTGTATTGCTCAAAAAAAGCTTTGGAATTAACGGTTTCTGGAAACAAATCAGGCTGTGCAAATTTGTTGTCGCAACTGGCTATTTCGGCCTCCAACCGGCTTATTTCCTGTTCGCACTTCTCTATTTGGTTGGTGATTTTACGCTTTTCGCGGTCCAGGTTTTTCTTCTTCTCCCAGTTTAGTTTGTTATCCGAAACAATTTCGGCTTCACCACCCTTATTGGCAGAAGCTGCCATTTCGAGTTGTTGCAGGGAGCTAAGCTTACGTGCTGCCAAAAAATCATAAATATCGCCAATGTATTCTTTGATACCCCTGTTCTTAAACTCAAACACGCGTGTGGTTAATCCCTGAAGGAAATCGCGGTCGTGCGATACGATGATAAGCGAACCAGAATAATCGAGCAAGGCATTCTTAAGGATGTCTTTCGAAAGCATATCGAGGTGGTTGGTAGGCTCGTCGAGTACCAAAAGGTTAACGGGCGTAAGCAGAAGTTTAGCCAATGCCAAGCGTGATTTTTCGCCTCCTGAGAGCACTTTTACCTTTTTTTCGATGGCCTCGCCACCAAACAAAAAGCTGCCCAGAATGGCCCGGGTGCGGGTTCGTATATCGCCCACCGCCACATCATCAAGGGTTTGAAACACCGTTTTTTCGCCATCGAGCAGGGCCGCCTGGTTTTGGGCAAAATACCCAATGCTTACATTATGCCCTAACGTCATCACACCCGAATGGTCCAAATCGCCCACTATAATGCGCGAAAGGGTTGTTTTCCCTTCGCCATTCCGGCCCACAAAAGCCACCTTTTCGCCTTTAAGGATAGAGACTTCCAAATTCTCTAAAACACTGAGGCTCCCATAACTTTTCCCCAGCTTTTGGGTCTCCACCATTACCCTGCCCGAATGGGGTGCTGGAGGAAATTTAAAATGGATGGTTGAAGAATCAACATCTTCCACTTCTATCTTATCCATTTTCTCGAGCATTTTGATGCGGCTTTGCACTTGGCGGGCTTTGGTCGATTTATACCGAAACCGCTCAACAAACCGCTCAATCTGGGCTATTTGACGCTGTTGGTTTTCATACGACGACATTTGCTGCTCCCGCTGCTCCTCCCGTAGCAACACATAATCGGAATAGCTGGCTTTGTAATCATAAATCTTGCCCAGCATAATCTCGATGGTACGCGTGGTTACGTTGTCGAGGAAAGCCCGGTCGTGCGAAACCAACACCAAGGCTCCGGGATAAGACTCCAGCCATTCTTCCATCCAGGTAATGGCCTCAATATCGAGGTGGTTGGTTGGTTCGTCCAGCAACAAAACATTGGGCCGGCTAAGCAGGATTTTAGCAAGCTCCACACGCATCTGCCATCCACTGCTAAACTCGCTCATCGAGCGCGCAAAATCTGAATGCCTGAACCCCAGTCCCAACAGCACTTTCTCCGTATCGCCTTGCATGGTGGGTCCGCCCAAAAGGGCGTATTTTTCTTCGGCTTCATGTAGGCGTTCGATTAGTTTGAGATACGCCTCCGAATGATAATCGGTACGTTCGGCCAGTTCGTTGGCCAAAGCCATTCGCTTTTTATCTAACTGAAGCACCTCCTGAAAAGCCTGCAAAGCCTCCTGAATAACCGTGCGCTCGGTAGAAGGCACCATCTCTTGAGGCAGGTAGCCAATGGTAGAACCCGAGGGGCTGGTAACCTCGCCTGTTTCGGGCAACAACTCGCCGCTCATGATTTTGAGCAAAGTCGATTTGCCGGCTCCATTCTTGCCCACCAAACCTATGCGGTCGCGGTCGTTTACAATAAACGAAACATCATCAAAAAGGTTATCGCCCGTGAAATGAATAGAGAGGTGGCTAACTGAGAGCATAGGGTTACAATCGGCTAAAAAGGTTTAAGGGCTGCAAAGGTATGGAAATGTGAAGATGTGCAAATGTGGAGATGTGCAAATATGCAAATGTTTAAGAGGGCATGATCAAGGCCTTGGAAAGGCCGAATGTGTCGATGTGAGAATGTGGAAATGTGGGGATGATGTGCTGATGTGGAAATGTGGAAATGTGAAAATGTGCTGATGTGCTGATGTGCTGATGTGCTGATGTGCTGATGTGCTGATGTGC
>CAZKHA010000261.1:0-3837 GCA_964552325.1 uncultured Bacteroidales bacterium | reverse complement strand
CTTTTTTAGGGCTTGGCAATCAGCGTAGTTATAAAATTGCGGTGTAAATAAGGACCACATTATACCGTTTGCAGAAACCTAATGGGGAAGATGAACCCGCGTGAGGGATAGGAGCGGAAAGCCCGGAGCGCAGCGAGGACTTGTAACGATAGCCCGACCCAAAGGGGCACGCCCAAAACCAAAAGCAAATTGGTTTAATGCTAAGCTATTAATAGATGCAAGCCTCGCGGATAATCACCATCTAGCTTAACGTATACGCGCTATGGGATGCAAAATTTTTGCGTGGCTAAAATAGCATTGTCCGAATACAAGACCGCAATGTACATGCCTGCTGCTAATTTATTTTTGTGCAGCGTATAAACAGGGTTTTGCGCCGTTGATTGCTTATTTGTAAATGCAACAACTTCCTCGCCAGCCAGCGTAAAAACCTTTAACAAATGGGATGCTGGCTCAGCTTGGTGGATGCTTAGCGTGATCGGCTCGGTTAAATGTACCTTTATGGTGGCCTGCGATTGCTTAGAAAGCCAGGGGGCGCTGGCTGTGTTTTCGACGTCTTGAATGAGGCGAATGCGGTTTGCGTTATATTCTGACACAATTAAATCGCCTTGGGGCGTAAACACAATGCCGTTGGGCCCATCGAAGGTGGCTTGGGAGGCCGGCCCATTGGTTCCTCCAGCCATGCCTGTGCCCGCCAACACCGAAACGCTGCCATCGGTGGATATTTTGTATATTTTGTTATGCGAAAATGCTGATACATAAAGGCTGCCGGAAGCACCTATAGCAAGGTGTGTTAAATGGGCGGTTAGCGGATCGGGTACGGTAGCAAAAACACTGAGGCTGCCCGCAGGCGTAATTTTGCAGATTTGGCCGTTTAGATAATTAGCAACAAACAGCTTGCCTGTAGCATCGAAAGTAAGACCCTGAGGACAGGATAGATCAGAAGAGAAATTACTAAGTGTGCCATCTGGAGCCATTTTATACAAGGCTCCCGAATTGTCGGACACAAACATATTGCCGCTTGCATCGAAAGCAAGATTGGTGGGATGTGAGCCCGGGTGATAGTAAACGATGCTTTTAGTGCCCGAAGCATCGGTTTTGGTGATGTACCCATCATGAACGTTTGTAACAAACATATTTTGATACAGATCGATGCAAAGGCCCATTGCTGATGTTGCAAAGGAATCGGCAACAGTAACTTGTGCTGAAGGATTAACTTTAAGAATACCCATCCCGTTACCGCCCGCATAGTTGGCAACATAAAGGTTTTGGGCTGAATCGAGCGCCAATCCAGCGGGGCCATTTAAACCAGAATTGGTAACAAAGGTGCTGACGGTTTGGGCATGTAAAACTAGCCCCAAGCAACACAAATATACAGGTAAAAGGAGTAAAAGCTTTTTCATGATAGAAGGTATTGGTTTTCATTACAAAGCTAAGTCAACCAACGCCAATCAAAGCAGAAAATCGATGAGGGGGCTAAAAACACGCCAAATGGGTTAAAACCCACGGCAACAGCCATAAATACCCGATGCGTCTATTTTTCCGTTTTCAGCAAGTCGTTGTATCCGATGAGCGCTATTTCATGTTCATGGATAAAATCTTTCACCCTTTTATTGGTAAACAAATCTGTAACACCCTGCCTATCAGACGCCACATTTTCATAGCCCTTATGATACATGGCACGCATTTCTTCATTGTCATATCCTGGGTGATCCACAAACAAATAGGTTTTGCCAGGCTCAAGTTCCTTCAACATCTTGAGGAAGCTGGTTAATTTTTCTTCTGAAGTTTTTGATGGGCCGTTATACCCAACCGAAATAAGCTGATGGTCAGAAGGGTCGATGTGGATGTGATACTCTTTTGCCAGATTTTGGACCAGCTGCGCTACCGAGCTCGACAATTTTGAAAAGTTCATATGAAGCGTGAGATGGCTTACGTGTGGGATGTTCTTTTGCGCCAGCAATATCTGGGCTCGAAGTTCTTGTTCTATCTCAAGTAAATCCCATTGGTTTTCGCTAATTGCTTGGCCTATCTGGTTTTTGTCATGTTGAACCCTGGGAAAGAAATACCCATTGCTGTCAATAAGGCTTTTACAGCTCGTAAGTGGCCGCCATTTCAGGTTATCCCATTCGCTGGTAATGGTAAGGTGCACGCCCACGTCAAGCCCAGGATGTTGTTGCAATAGTTTTACGGCCTCCGGAAACCATGGAGAAACCACAATTACCTCTGCCGATGTTACAATCCCGCTAACAAAACACTGTATAATTGCAGCGTTTTCGGCATGGGTGCAGCCCATATCATCGCCCCTTACAATCAAGCGTGCGGGGGCTTGTTGTGCCAGCGTGAATGCGGCCGTCAACAGGGCCAGCATAACACCAATGAGTTTGATCATGGTTAGTGGTTTATAGGAAATCGTAAAACAAAGTTAGAAAAACCCTAATTAAAAATCATCAAGCCTTTATATTCATCAGGTTTATAGCCAACTTCGGTAAGCAGTTTGAGGGTTTCTTCAAACAAAAGCGGAAGTTCAGAAGGGTCATGGGCATCGGAACTGATGGTTACCGGAATGTTTAAGCCTTTCATTTTCTTTATTATACTGGCTGATGGGAACAGCTCTTCGGACCTTTTCTTATAAATACCCCTGGCGTTTATTTCAACAATGCAATCGGTTTGCCTTATGGCATCAAGAGTTTCGTCAATTAGCTGGATATACCAGGCATCAGCATCGCTGAAATGCCTGTTGCGGTTGTGCATTTTAATCTTGTCGAAATGGCCTAAAATGGTGGGTTTTTCGTTGCGTATCATGTCTTGCAACTGTTGATAATACAGCGAAACGCCCAACCGTATATCGCCGCCCATAACATCACGAAGGCCATTGTCCCAGGTTTCTTGTTTGTGGCCATCAATAAACCACAGCCCCTTTGTTTCGGGGTGCTGCACAAGATGTATTGAGCCAATGGTATAATCCAACCCACAGGTATCCACAAACTGTTGGTGCGAGGGCATCATGCCCGGAATGCTATCGATTTCGAGCGAAAGCAGAATTTGCAAGTGACCGGCATAGGCTAATTTAAGCCGCTTAATCTCTTGGCAATAAGCCTCGAGCCTATCGTTGGGAATGGCATAATGGTTCTCGAACGGAACAGGGGCATGGCCCGAAAATCCCAATGTGGAAAAACCTAATCGGATGGCCTGTTTTACGTAATCTTCAGGGGCTGAGGAGCCATCACAAAAATGTGTATGCGTGTGGTAGTTGAACATTATCATAGACTCTAAATCAAATACATTTCAGGCCTGGCCGCATACCAACTATCGCATTTAGCATATGTTGATAAGAACCCCCTTGTTGATAGCAGGTAAAGGCCAAAGCAGGCTGCAAAGGTAATTATAAAACAGGCGTGCGGGTTTTGGGCTCAAAGGGGTTGTTATGCTTTTAACCCGAAGCAGGGGTCTGCGAAAGAAAAAGCACAGTTTTTCAATATTTTGGGGCTGTTTGGTTTAAAATACGAGATCAATAAAAGCTTCCAAACCAGCTATTGCATTAATTTGTGGGAGATTTAAAGCTGTGCCAATCCAACAACAAAACACACGCATACTTCACAATTTATTTGTGTAATTGCAGCTAATATATGGTATTCTACAGACTTTAGTCATGCTTCCTCCTCTTACAGTGGTGTGTTCTGAATAAACTGTTTTGGGTGTTTTGCAATCCAAAACATTCTTTTTAGCTTTGAAGCCCCAATTATCAATAAAAAATTGTGTGATGGATATCAACAACATTGTAATAGATACACCTTCAGAAGTAGGTTCTGGGATGGTTTTAAACACCGCATCTAAGCT
>CAZKHA010000260.1:0-3852 GCA_964552325.1 uncultured Bacteroidales bacterium | reverse complement strand
AATAAAGGACGTAAGGCCCTGTCGACAAGACGGGCAATCAAAATTTCGTATTCCGAAGGACGGGCTTCACGTTTGAAGAATCCCCCGGGGAAACGGCCTGTGGCTGCATATTTTTCTTGATACTCCACACTTAGTGGCATAAAATCCACATCTTCTTTGGCTTCTTTGTTCGAAACCACTGTGGCTAACAACATGGTGTTGCCCATGCGTACCACTACCGATCCGTCAGCCTGTTTCGCCAGTTTCCCGGTTTCGATGGAGATTTCCCTTCCATCGGGCAGGTTGAATTTTTTTGTAATCACTTGCATAATTTTCTCTTATATATTGGGTTGACATGCTCCGACCCCCTGTGGGCCGAAACCTCGGAAAACCGTCAAACTTCCTGTAACTTAATTCGAAACAGGGTGGTTGCGAAGATTTTCCAATAATTTATTAACTGCAAAACAGTAAATACCAAAAAAGGCAATCTCAAAATTGCCTTTCCTGATACCTTATATTGTACCCTTGCGGGTGTTATTTCCTGATGTTGAGCTTTTTGATAATCTCCCTGTAGCGCATGATGTCTTTCATACGAAGGTAATCGAGCAGCTTACGCCTTTTACCTACCAATAACACGAGCGAACGCTGGGTGAACACATCTTTCTTATTGGCTTTCAGATGCTGGGTCAAATGGTTGATCCTGAATGTGAATAGTGCAATTTGGCCTTCGGCGGTACCGGTATCGGCTTCTGATTTGCCGTGTTCTTTAAAGATATTTTTCTTAACTTCTGACGTTAAATACATGACTTTAGCTTACTGGGTTTATTCAAAATTTTAGGGGTGCAAATATACATATTTTTCCTGAAACCAAGCCGATACAGAAAAATTTTCCTGAAACCGAGCCGAAAACATGTTGTTTTGCTGGGCACAAAGGTAGTGTTTTTTCGGTACCCACAAGCATTGTTATTTGTAGTTTCTTTGAGAACGCTTAGTTCATGTTCTAAGATTAAGTATTGGTATTGAGGTTGTTATTACAATTGTTTCAAAGGATTTTGGACAAAATGTGTGTGTAAAGGTTTGTGATTTTGGCACTTGACTTCCCACCGTTTCTATTCGGCATCCGAAAGTTTTGCTACACAAAAATTAGCCTAAGTTTACCGTTGTTTTGCTTCCTTAATTCGATTATATGTTGCAAAAGCGTACCAACAGTTTGATGAGTTTGAGTGGTAAATTGCACTTCGTTTGGGTTTTTTTACACTGACACCTTTTATCTTGCTTCGCGCATACGTGCCTTTTGCCTGTACCAATCTTTCGTTATACCTTTGCAGCCATATTGCTCATTCCATTTCTAAATCAACCAACCATGAAGAATTACCTTTATTTGTTAACCGCGTTAACGTTCCTTATGATTACTTCTTGTAAAAACAGCAATAAATCTGCTGTTGACCCCAACAACCCATTCTTTGCCGAATACAGCACTCCTTTTCAAGTGCCACCTTTCGACAAGATTGACACAACACACTACATGCCCGCCTTTTTGGAGGGTATGAAACAACAAATGTCAGAAATAGAGGCTATTACTAACAATTCTACTCCTCCTGATTTTGATAACACCATTCTTGCTTACGACAAATCGGGCCAAATGTTAATAAGGGTTAGCAAGGTGTTTTTTAATATTACCGAAGCTCATACCAATGAACAACTCCAAATCTTAACACGCAAGCTTAGTCCATTGTTATCGAAGCATAGCGATGATATTAGCATGAATGCCAAACTATTTGAACGTATTAAGGCGGTTTATGAAAAGCGCAATGAATCAGGCCTTGATTCACAACAAGTACGAGTAACCGAAAAGTATTACCGCGATTTTGTTCGCCAAGGTGCGGACCTTGCCAAAGACAAACAAGACGAGCTGCGCAAAATAAATGAAGAACTGAGCATGTTGCAGATTAATTTCGGCGACAACCTTTTGGCTGAAACCAACAAAAACTTTAAACTGGTTATCGACAACCAAAAGGATTTAGATGGGCTTCCACAAGGTGTAATTGATGCCGCAGCTGAACAGGCAAAGGCTGACAGCATGGAGGGTAAATGGGTGTTTACGTTAGCAAAGCCTAGTTTAATCCCTTTCCTGCAGTATGCTACTAACCGTGACCTTCGCGAAAAAATTTATAAAGGTTATTACATGCGTGGCAACAATGGCAATGCCAATGATAATAAGGCGATAGTGATTAAGCTTGCCAACCTTCGTATAAAACGTGCACAACTCTTGGGGTATGAATCGTATGCAGCCTACGTTATTGACGATAATATGGCAAAAACAACAGCCAATGTGAACAAGTTCTTGGATGAACTATGGGGCTATTCATTACCCAATGCAAAGGCTGAAGTAGTTGAAATGCAGAAAATTATCGATAAAGAAGGAGGCAAGTTTAAACTACAATCATGGGATTGGTGGTATTATGCCGAAAAAGTTCGCAAAGCAAAATATGATCTTGATGAGAATGAGTTGAAGCCTTATTTTAGCCTCGACCATGCGCGCGATGGAATGTTTATGGTTGCAAATAAGCTTTTTGGCATTACATTTGAAAAACGTACAGATATTCCTGTTTTTCAACAAGATGTAGAGGTTTTTGAGGTTAAGGAAGCCGATGGAAAGCATCTGGGGATTTTATACCTTGATTATTATCCACGCGAATCGAAACGAGGAGGAGCTTGGTGTACCGATTTTCAATCTGCTGGCTGGCTTAATGGAAAAAAAGTTGATCCCATCATCAGTATAACATGCAATTTTACACCGCCCACCAAAGATACTCCTGCATTGTTGAACTGGGATGAAACGCTTACACTTTTCCATGAATTTGGTCATGCGCTGCATGGCTTGTTTACCGATGGGAAATACAGTCGTACAGCTGGAAGCGTGGCCCGTGATTATGTTGAATTGCCCTCTCAGATTATGGAAAACTGGGCAGCCGATGCTGAAGTAATGAAATCGTATGCTAAACATTATAAAACTGGTGAAGTAATTCCCGATAAGTTAATAGCCAAAATTGTAAATAGTGGCCGTTTCAATCAAGGATTTGAGACCGTTGAGTATTTGGCAGCGTCTATCTTAGATCTTAACTATCATGAACTTACCCAACCACTAAGCACCGATGCCGTCGCCTTTGAAAAAGCCTCTATGGACAAGATTGGCCTGATAGAGGAGATTATTCCACGCTACCGTTCAACTTATTTTGCACATATTTTTAGTGGCGGCTACGCTGCAGGATACTATGTTTACATCTGGGCTGCCGTTTTAGATGCCGATGCTTTCAATGCATTTAAAGAATCGGGCAACGTTTATAACCCTGAATTGGCCGCCAAATTCCGCAAGCATTGCCTACAACAATGTGGCGATGACGAAGGCATGGTTCAGTACCGGAAATTCCGTGGACAAGATCCTTCGATGGAGCCATTATTGAAACGGAGGGGATTGAAATAACTCTTTGCTTATACCATCAAGAGCCTCTGCGAAGTCAGGGGCTTTTTTTTGCCTCAATCGGCCGCAGGCCAAAGCGCGTTTTTTACAAATTGGATAGGCAGGCCTGTTGTAGAACAAATTTCGGATTCAACCAAGCCTTCATCTTTCAGTCTTTTGCATAAATACTCCATTGATTCGCCTATCTCTAAAAGGTTGCCATCTGGATCGTAAAATCGCATTACGCGCTGCCCCCACGGTTGTTCGATGGTTTTATGCACAAAAGTAACCCCATTTTGTTCCAGGGTTTGCTGCATGCCTTGTACGTCGTCATGTTCAAAATACAGTTCGCCGCTGTTGCTGAACGAAGTAATTTCGCGGTTTTGTATGAGGCTTTTGAAATGTGACTTTAA
>CAZKHA010000259.1:0-3882 GCA_964552325.1 uncultured Bacteroidales bacterium | reverse complement strand
TTAAAACCCGATGAAATCGGGCGCAGGCTGGGCTTTTAACCTCAACATACGGATGATACATACCGAAGAATATTCAGTGCATGGCACCGAGATCGACTACACGTATAGGCTAACCGAGCCCCATATGGTATCGCTTTTTCAGGATGCCTTTGCCCGGTATTGTGCTGGCTTGGGAATAGCAGCCTATGACCTCCAACGCATGCAAAAAACATGGATTTTATCCGATTTTCATGCTGTTTTTCACAGAGCCCTGCCCAAATGGCACCAAAAAATCAAGTTCGAGGTTTGGGCACGAAAGCTGCAAAGTTTTCGAATATATGCTGATTTTAAAGCCTTTGATGAACTTGGCAATTGCTGTGCTTCGGGCACAAGTTGTTGGCTCATTTTAGATGAAACCAGCCGTCTTCCAATTGACGATAAAGCCACCTTCCATAAACTTGGTTTAACCCCTAAACAAGCTGTAGAAGGCTTTCGATTTTCAAAACCAGAACTTTTATCGGGTCAACTATTTGAAGACCAAGGCAAAGTCCGTTCCTCAGACATTGATTTCAACTTTCACCTGAACAGTGTAAGGTATATTGCTGTTGGCTTGACCACCCTTCCGATTGATTTTCGCATCAAAAACAAACTCAATTGGCTAACAATCAGGTATAATCAAGAGATTTTGTTAGATCAAGAACTGCTCTCAAGTGTATATTTAGATGGTGACAAAGCCATGCATTTGCTGCAAGAACCTGGCCGAGGCATAGAGTTTAGCCGCATGTACACACAATGGGAACCTGCAAAAATTAGCATAAGTTGGGATAACGAAAAACCTAGCCAGCACAGGGCTTTCCCAACCTAAAAGTATATTGAAGCACAGACTGGTTAGATTGGCTCTAAATTTCGCACACAGCTGTTTTGGGTTTGATAAAACCATTAAATTTGCTGATTCATCCAAATACGTTTTTTAATGGAAATCAAACGATATCTTTATTTCTCAATGACTCCGGAGTCGCTTATTGCATCTATGCTTGCACCTGAAGATTTCGGGCATTATTTAGCAGTTGGTACCAACAAACGCACCCGCGGTCAGGCTTTATTTTTTGAGATTGACCCCAATTTCAAGAGCGAATATTTCGATCTAGCAAGCATCGAAAAACGCTGTGTGCCGCATATTGACGGCAAGCCCAAGCGTTCGGTTTACCTCTCAACTTATCGGGTGTTAGAAAACCTTCCTTTATCAGCTTTCCGTAATTTATACCTTACCACTTATGATGGTAAAGTTTTGGAACTTCGCAAGGGAGAATTTCAAGAATGCCCCAACCCGACCCTACACTTGTATCAAGAGCTTTGCCCAGTTCCACCGCGTGTGGCCAGCAAACTTTGCCCCAACAATTTCATGAAATATGTTACGGACCCAACTAATCCGGTTTCATTTCCAAAAGTTGTTTTTGCCGAGCTGATACTTAATGGATTAGCCGAAAACCCAACCACAGGGCCTTCAAACAACTTGCCTTATAGCAACAAAGATCATTTACGTGATTGCTTGATAGGATTACATTCAGGCTACGAAAAGCCTAACAAAACAGTTGAACGCTTCTATAGCGGCGACTTATTGTATCGTACGGTTAAGAACGGCTTCTTTGTTGGCGACAGCAAAGAGTTTATCTATTACCCCTTTCCACACATCGATGATTTACAAAAGGTATATTATCCATGGTGGCGCTCAGCGCTTAATCTCGAGTTTAACGAAAGATAATCAACGTTATTCAATTAAAGCCCGGCCTTAACAGCCGGGTTTTTTTATGACTTTACCCTAAACATGATTCGAGAAAACTGACGCGTTAGTTTTTTACAAATCGCATAGCAATTTCTTGCTTATTAACGGTCAACACAACACAATAAACCCCTGGCGCTAAGACTGAAACATCTATGGAGCCTTGTGTAAAGCCATTAGCACAAACACCACCGGTCAGGTTAAAAATTTTATACATCGCTTTTGATGTAAGCACTCCATGCAGTTGAAGGTATTGATTGCAAGGATTTGGATACACATAATATTTCTGCTTTTGGGGTAAATCGAGCCCATTCAATGTATTGCCCGATGAAATCAGCCATCGGTCGGGGTCAAAAGCCACAGAATCAACCTGAAAACCCACATCCAGCACAAACTCCTGCCCCGAGAAGGCATGATCAAGAATAACGAGGGTATCGCGATTAGAACCCAGAACCTTAACAGGCACGGGCAGTTCGAAAAAACTTACTGATGGATGGCTTTGACTTTGAAACAATTGAATCTTGATTTCGGTTTCTGTTACTTGGCTCCAATGCAGTTGATAGGATGGGAAACCTTCTCCATAAAGCCAATCGTTAACAAAGCCTGACAAGTCTTTGCCTGCCTTGTTTTCAAAATGCCAAATCAAATCAGGCGTACGAGCAAAGCCATAGGAAAGATTAGGGTCGGCAAGGTAATTGCGTACGGCTTCAAAAAAAACGGAATCGCCCAAAACCCATCGTAACATATGCAAAACAATGGCGGCCTTGTGATACGAAAGGCGGGCACTAAAAATGCGGTTAATGTTGATAGTGTCAGCTACAATTACCGAACCATCAGGTTCTTCGCATATGGCAGCAATGGTTTCGCGTTTCCACTTATCCCAATAAAAACCATTAAACATACGCTCATAGGTTAGTCCAGTGCAGTAGGTTGCGAAGCCTTCGTTAAGCCATATATCGGTCCAACTGCCGGTAGTAATTTTATTCCCAAACCACATATGTCCCAATTCATGCGAAAGGATATGATGGTTAAACCCGCCCGCAAATGTCATGGTTTGATGTTCCATGCCACCGCCCATACCAGTTTGGGTTTGCCCATAACGTTCATTTATAAATGGGTAAGGCCCAAACAATTCGCTAAACAGTTGGAATACTGGTATCTGAGCATTGGTTATAACCTTACTTTGCTCAAGGGTTTCCGGAAAAACATAGTTCAGGATTTCGGTAGTGCCATAAGCAGTAGTTGCAAAGTCAGAATAAACCGCATAATTGGTAACCGCAATACCAATTAGATAGGCAGTGATAGGATAGCGATGCTTCCACCTTGAGTAGGTATAACCGCCCAAGGAATATTCATTTTGCAACATCCCAATACAGGCAGCCCTGTACATATCAGGGTTTTTTATCGTAATCTCCACCGAATCAGCCTTATCGTCTAAGCCCATTTTGCAAGGCCACCACGTAAATGAGCCATAGGGTTCAGAAAGCGTCCACAAACCAGGCACTTGGCTATGGGTTTTACGGTTGTAAGCTGTTGCACCCAAATACGAAGGAGGATCGCCATGATAATAAATCGCAATACTATCGAGGGTATTCATAGTTAAGCTCATTGGCAAGGCAATAGAAACCAAAAAGTTGGGCAAACGCTCAAAGCTAATTTGCTGTGCATGATAAACGATGGAGTCAACGCTTAATGAATCATGGAGGTTGAAGCAAATTGTATCTAGCTCAGCCAGTGCTTTAAAATAGGTTGTAACCACACCTCTTATGGTGTCAGTGGCTGGATCTACTTCCCAAAACATCCGCAAGTAATGCTGATCGAAGCTATCGCCCTTTTGTTGGGTAAACAGTGTATCGTTACTACTAACTCTATTCTCCTTACAGGGGTGGTAACTAGCAATTGGTTGGTATTGTGCATTACTAGCAAGGAAGCAAAACACAAAAGCTATACTAAGGACGTATTTCATGGTGGCAACATTTATCTTATGCAAAGATAAGCCACTGCAAGCTTGTTGGTTAAAAAATGCGTAAAAAAGCTGATCGGTTTCTAAAGCCGTACATCCGTTGAGTCGGCTTGAAACCGAAAGCCCAGCCGCTTACCTGTGACTATTTTCATGCTTTCAA
>CAZKHA010000258.1:0-3907 GCA_964552325.1 uncultured Bacteroidales bacterium | reverse complement strand
TGCTGTAATTCAAGAAAGAGCCATCACCTGATGTTGACCACGAAACATCAGTTGCATTAATGGCCGTTCCATTCGTAACAAAGGTGTTGGCACAAATACTGGTGTCGGGACCCGCATTGGCGATTAATAAATTCAAATCGTTGGTGGGCAAGGCTATATAATCAACCCAAGCCTTATCGCTGCCCGCAACCGTGTTTACGTCTTTGCTGTATTTCCATTTAAAGCTATGGTTGCCGGCTAGTACGGGATAGGTAAATTTAGCCCACGACTGTTGTCCTGACCATTTCTCCATCTCATTGCCATCAATATAAAAAGTTAAGTAGTCATAATTGGTTTCCGAAGAAACCTTGCGGTAAAAGCTTATCTCAGAATCATTCAAAACATTCATATTTAAATACATTATGGCAAATTCATTGTCACCAATGGTAGGAGATTGTGAGCAATATGTTCCCTCATAAGGGCCCAAAGGTGTGGCTGACCAACTGCCCGAGCCAGTAAATTGCCAAGGGTATTTAAGCATATTTCCTGTTTCAAAATCTTCAATATCAGTACCAATGGTAAAATAAACCGTATCGATGCTGGAATACCCGTAGCCGGCAGTAATATGCAGTAATGCCATGGTAACATGCCCTAGGGGGCAGTTTGCAGCAGCAGTAATCTGAAATTGTGCTACTTGGCTGCTGTATTTGTTTATGCTAGCAATGTTGGTAGTGCCTTGGTTAATAATTAAAAATGGATCAATGGTGGTAAGCAATCCGTTAATGGTGCTGGCGGCAGAGCCACCAATATTATTTATGGTTACATTAAGTGAAGCGTTTTCGCCAGGCATTAGGATGTTGTTGTTACCGTCACTTATAGCTACTTCGCCTGTTTGAAGGTTTGGGGCAAATGCGGTAATGGGTATGTTTCGTATAAAGGTTTCTTGTGTAGCTATTGCTTTACTAACCGTATTTATAATATGGTTGTCAGGGATAGTAGGTGAAATGGAAAACGAGATTGCATCGGTAATGCTTACGGATTGGCCGGGGTTTAGCTGCCCAAAATTCTGAACACTATCTAGCATAAGCACGTATGGGTCTGATTCTTCCATTTTTAAAACAACGTTGGTGTATGTGGTTGTTCCAATATTAGTTAAGGTTGCCGTCAAATGGGCTGTTTCGCCATATTCCGGAATAGTATCAGCGCCTGCTTGTATCGCGTACTCAATGTTAATGCCTTTGGTTGAAAAGTTTAATGTTTTGGTATGGAACATCTTGTTGTTGTCTTCAACATAAAATTTCATGGGTGCGTTTACATATTGGCTGTTAGGTGTGCCGGTTAACAGTCCTTCTTCGCTTAGGCTCATTTCGGAGGCAAAGGCCAGGGTTGTAAATCGGAACATGCTATTAGCTGTGGGTTGTACCACCGAATCGGTAATGGCGGCCACATGGTAGTTAATGCCATCGCCATCCGAAAAGCCTGCATTCCAGCCTACCCAACTATTTGACACAATGCTGCCATAGTAAAATTCGATAGTGCCATTGGGGAAAATCTTAACGGCAAAGTTTAGGTCGGTTGCGGGGCCCGATCCGTACATTCCTTCCTTCCAGCGGAATAAGGCATAATTGGGTGTGCCTTCGTACCAAATTCCATCGCCTTCTGATGGAAATACCATTAACGGCTTTGACATGTAGGGCGAAATATTCCGTGAGTTTTTAAGCAAGGTTTTCTCGTAAATCAAGAAGGTCCAAGGCATAATGCTCGACTCAAACATCAGGTATCCATCAACATGTGGGTAAACTTTCGTGTATTTTTTCCCGTAAAAAGGGAACTCGAACGGGAGGGTGATTTCGGCAAAGCCACTTGATGTGCCATTTGTTAGGCTTATTTGCGTACCGGCATTTGCTGGGAAGCTTGTGGGCACGGCCGTTTCATCATACTCATACTTGAATTTCCAGCGATAGGATGGGGTGCCGCCAGTAGCACTAAGTTGATAGCTATAAGGTTGATAGATAGTGGCGGGAGGCAGGCTTGTGTTAGCGATAATTGGTTTGCTGAATTGAGGCGTATGGGTAATAGTTAGCATGGTAAGGCCATTCTCAACAATGGGCACGTTGCTGCTGCTGCAATTCACCACCAAGGGTGCAGCATTATAATCCATTAAAGAATAAGAGACAATTTGACCCGTAGCGGCATTGCTGGGGTCGTTTTCCTGCAACATAAAAAAGAACTTGGCTGCTTGCCCTGCATTAAGATGGCTAAGCAAGGGCGTAACATCAAGCCCTATTTCAATGGTTTTGTCGGCTTCGGTAGTTCCTCCTTGCATATACTTGTCGCCGCCCTGGAAGTCGAAAACGGGGAGGTTGAGCAATTCATCAGGTTCTGTGGCTGTTGGATTTTGCGAGACGCCCGCCATCAACTTGATTTTATTGCGAGAAGTATGTTTAATGGTCAATTTATAGGTAAGCTTTGGTGTTATATCGGGCTTAACCTTTACAATGTTAACCGATTGGTTCCAGATTCCGCCCTGCCCCAGGTTATCGGCAAGGGTTTTATACATCACATAACTAAAACCTTGGTCGCCCCAGTTTGTGACGGAACCGTAGGTGTTGGCTATTTTTACACCTCCTTTTTCCCAATCTTTCAGGTTTACTACGCCATCGCCATTAATGTCGATATTGTTGGTGTATTGCCCATCGTTATTATAGTCCCAGCGAATAGAGTCGTTATATCCGACCACGGTAACGGCATGGTTGGAACTGCCACCCCAAGTAACTATCACCCATTTGCCGGCTTCGGGTGTTCCTGCAGGAAGTTGGCCGTCAGGCGATTTAAACTGTATGTAAAAGTTGGCGCAACCACCTATAGAAGTAGTATTGTTGTGGTTGTAGATCCATTCACGCAAGGTGTTTAATCCTGTTACATCGGTAGTGCGTATGGTATATAATTCTGTAATACGGTTATGCATGGCATTCAGGTACTTGTCGTATCCGCTCATCCACCTGGCCGAGCCACCAAACGAAAGCCCGCCATAATCTTGGACGCTGGGATTTCCTAAACGCCTGATAATTTCCCAGGATTCATAGTAGCTTACACCTGCATCGGAGCCTCCATTTAAGAAGTTATACGTGAAGTAGGTGGCTTGTTGGTTCTGTGGTACATTGGCCGGAAGGTTGCGTGCCAAATTAAGCTCGTACGTAGTAGTAAGCCCAACGCTTGAAGCTTGACCACATTCTAAACCTGATTGTGTGAACAATGTCCTAAAGTACGGCTGGGTTGAGTTATCAACACTGGTTGGCAAAACAGTTGCGGCATCGCTTACCGGTGGAACGTATTCGGGGATAGAAGCCAATTGCTGAAGCTCAAAAGCTGTAAGGGGTTTTAATTCTGCATATAGTGGATTCTTTTGTCCAAACATGCTACTGGTTAAAAGCAGGCAAGTCAATCCGATTACAATGCGGTTTATCATGGAAAATAGTATTACTTGGTGTGACTAAGGCCTCAAATTTACGAAATTATTGTTTCATAAAGTTGCTGGAACTTTTTGTAGAATAATTTTCTGAGCGTTCTGCTGAAGGCATTAACTTTTATGGGATATCCTAAAGGCACCATTTGTTGAGGATTCTACAGGGTGATATGCCAAGCTTTTGTTTGTTTTCTGACCTCATAAAGCATTATATATACCTTTATATCATTATATTAGACGCTTATTCACAATCAAAAAAACTAATGTATGGAGCGAAACAGAGTTGCATAAGCGCTTAAATTGCTTACATATCTGGAAGCGACAACCAAATTGCTTCTATTGTATATTCACCTAACACTTTAGGCTTCATGTGTTCGTGTTTTATAGCTATGGGATATGGTTTAACAGGCTCTTCGCTGTTTTTTGTGGGTAATTTTTAAGTATTCAATGAAGATTTGTTTG
>CAZKHA010000257.1:0-3933 GCA_964552325.1 uncultured Bacteroidales bacterium | reverse complement strand
GCTACCCTTGCTTCCTTCCGGATCTGGGGGAGTTCACCAGGAGCTGGTCGTATAAGACTTACCCGCTGCAAAAGTACAAAAATTTCTATTCGGTACGCAAGTTTTTTTTCTTCGCTATGCAATGCAACGGCATATATGCTTATTTTTGTGATTCAACTCCTAAAACACTTTGATATGAATAACAAATTTAACTCCATCTTAATTAACAGTTTACGTTTTGGTGGGATTATGGGTGCTCTTACAGTATTTTTAAGCCTAACATACTATGTTCTTGAAGTTAATATCTTCAGCATCGGTTTCAGTATACTCAATTTCTTGATATTGATTGGGGTGTACATTGCTTTTCTGTTATATAGCAACAAAACCTTAAAAAACAAATACCTCAATGGGCGGCTAAGCTATTGGGATGGTGTATTGAATGGATTTGTAACTGGCATTGTTGCAGCAGTAATCGGTTTAATCTACAATTACATCTTTATTAAGTACTTCGACCCCGATTTTATGGCCAAAGCATCTGAAAAAGTTATGGAAATGCTCGAGAACAACCCCAACATTCCACAAGAAGCGGTCGAAAAAGCTTATAAAGACATGGAAGCCATGACACCTGTAAAATACGCTTTGCAAGGATTAAAGATGAATCTAATAATTAGCGTTATTTTTGCACTCATCATTTCGGCCTTTACACGCACGAAAAAAGATGAATTTATTGAAGATGTTGTTCTTGATGAAAAATCCGAATAAATGGATATATCGGTAGTAGTACCACTTTATAATGAAGCGGAATCGCTTCCTGAGTTAACCGGTTGGATACATAAGGTAATGGAATCTAACCGGTTCTCTTATGAGTTAATACTTGTTGATGATGGCAGCAACGATGATTCGTGGACTGTAGTCCGGGAGCTTATGAAAAGCAATCAAGCCATAAAGGCTATACGTTTTAGGCGTAATTATGGCAAAGCTGCAGCCCTAAATGTTGGCTTTGATGCTTCCACTGGTAAGGTTGTAATTACCATGGATGCTGATTTGCAGGATAGTCCCGAAGAAATTCCGGAATTATACCAAATGATAAGCAGTGGTAAGCATGATTTGGTTTCGGGATGGAAGAAAAAACGCCACGATCCTATTGGCAAACGCTATCCTAGTAAAGTTTACAACTTGCTTATAAGGATGCTTAGCGGTATTAAACTGCATGATTTTAATTGTGGGTTAAAAGCTTACAATGGTCGGGTGGTAAAAAGCATAGAAGTTTATGGCGATATGCACCGCTATATACCAGTATTGGCAAAAAAAGCAGGCTTCAAAAAAATTGGTGAGAAAGTGGTACAACATCAAGCCCGAAAATTTGGTTACTCAAAGTTTGGCATTGGCAGGGCTAGCGGAATGTTGGATATTATTTCAATACTTTTTGTATCAAAATTTGGCAAAAAACCGATGCAGTTCTTCGGCCTATGGGGTTCGCTAATGTTTGCAACTGGAACAACCATAGCCTTTTACCTTGCATATGCAAAGTTCTTTTTAGCTGAGTATAAAATGACCGAGCGTCCATTGTTCTATTTTGGCTTACTTGCCATGATAATTGGAGTTCAACTGTTTACGGCAGGTTTTTTGGGCGAACTGATTTCAAGAAGCTCTCATGATAAAGATCAATATCTGATAGAAGAAAAAATTGGGCTCTAAACCTACACCAAGCTCCATACACCAATGAAAAAGGCATTTATAATAGGCCCTGCTCATCCTCTTCGTGGTGGACTTGCCACGTTTAACGAACGACTAGCCCTTGAATTTCAAAGCAAAGGCTATGAGGTTGTAATCTATACATTTAGCCTCCAATACCCAGGTTTCTTATTCCCGGGCAAAACGCAGTTCTCTAGCGATCCAGCGCCCAAATTGCTTAACATTAAAGTTGCTGTAAACTCTATCAACCCGTTTAATTGGATAAAAATAGGCTTACAGATACGCAAAATAAAACCAGATATTATTGTTCTGCGGTATTGGCTTCCGTTTATGGCACCCTGCCTTGGTACCATTGCCCGAATAGCTAAACGGAAGAATAGAACGAAGGTGATTGCAATAGCCGATAATATTATACCGCACGAAAAACGATTTGGAGATACCATTCTCTCCAAATATTTTACAAGCAGTTGTGATGGATTTATAACCATGTCGAAGGCTGTTCTACACGATTTACGGAAGTTTACCACCACAAAACCAGGCAAATACTATCCACATCCCTTGTACGATAATTATGGAGATGCGCTTGATAAAGAAACGGCTTGTTCATTATTAAAGCTTGACCCAAACCAAAAATACTTGCTTTTCTTTGGTTTTATCCGCGATTATAAAGGCCTTGATTTGCTTTTTCAAGCCATGGCCGATGAGCGTCTGGCTAAATTACGTCTTAAATTACTGGTTGCAGGCGAGTTTTATACCGATAGCAAACCTTATTTTGATTTAATTGAAAGCCTTGGGATAAAAGACCAAGTTATAATGCACCACCACTTTATTCCAAACTCTAGCATTCCAGCATATTTTAGTGTTGCGGATGTGGTTGTGCAACCCTATAAAGACGCTACTCAAAGTGGTGTAACCCAAATAGCCTACTTCTTTGATAAACCCATGATTATAACCAATGTTGGGGGATTGGCAGAACTCGTTCCGAACGAAGTAGTAGGATATGTAGTGGAACCCGAAAAAACAGCTTTGGCCGAAGCTATCCTAAAGTTTTATGCTGAAAGTAAGTCGATTGACTTTATCAGCAATATAAAAACCGAAAAGAAACGCTTTTCATGGGATGGACTTGTTAAGCTCTTCGAAACTTTTTAAAAACCGTAAACTCACTATTTGACTTTTAGCGTAAAATGCTTTAATTTCGGTGTTATAAAAAATACGCCATGGATACCTCATCCAATTCCTTAAAGCAGTTGCTATCAAAATTATTTTCTATTGAAAATCAACAAGTTGACTTTCCAAGCGCTTATTGCGATGCATTTACTCACATCGAAGTTGAGGGAGGTTCGCCTGTATTTTCAATGCTTGATGGCATACCTGATTTTTTAATCGTGCTACGAGGCAAAATACATTGTGTAAGCAATACAACAGAATTTGCCTTTGAACAAGGCGAATATTTTTGGAAAGAGGAATACAAAGAGTTTAATATTGACACCAATAGCTTCGTATGCGCTGAATCAGCCCACATTGCTTGTATTTATCCGCCAAAAGCCAGCGATAATAAGCATAACTGTGCTAACGTTGTACCTCTGGTATTGGGCTTTATTCGTTTAGGAATACATAATCTGAAACAAAGTCAACTGATAAGCAACCAAGAATTACAAATCGAGGTACAAAAAAAACGGATTAACGACCTAGTAAGTTCACGCAAGAAATATATGGGCATACTTGGACACGACTTACGCAGTCCGGTTGCGAGTATGATTACCTTAAGCGAAATTATGATCGATGATTTTGAAGAAATATCACCTATCGAAATGAAATCGATGATTCAAGATTTATCGGGTTTAGCCAAGATACACCATAAGATGCTTGAAAACCTAATATTTTGGACCCGGCTTCAAAACGGCCTGATTTCGTTCGATAAAGAATGGCTTGTTTACAGCGACTTTATGACAAAGGCTTGGGAAATGGCGAAAGCTGATCACCCCTTAAAAGATATCAAGTTTATTAATACCATACCGCCAAACAAAAAGCTTTATGCTGATGCTAATATGCTGCTTGTGTTGTTGAAGCAAGTCTTGTCGAACTCCATAAAATTTTCATATAACCAAAGCCAGGTAATTGCTCAACATAGCGAAACAGATCAAAACCAAACCATTCAAATTATTGATCAAGGATTAGGAATAAAAAATGATAAAGTAGAAGTTCTTTTTGACCCCGAAAAGCACAATTCGACCTATGGTACTGAAAATGAAATGGGTA
>CAZKHA010000256.1:0-3954 GCA_964552325.1 uncultured Bacteroidales bacterium | reverse complement strand
ATGCCCGCAGCCAGATGCTCAAATACCACATACAAACCTCGGGTCGCTCGCTGCACGCACAAGAAATAGATTTCAACGACATCCGCACAACCCTGCAGGCACTCTATGCCATTTATGACAATTGCAATTCGTTGCACACCAATGCCTACGACGAAGCCATCACCACACCCACCGAAGAATCGGTGCGCCGTGCCATGGCCATTCAACTCATTATAAACCGCGAGCTGGGCTTGGCCAAAAACCAAAACCCCTTACAAGGCGCTTTTATTATTGAAGAGCTTACCGATTTAGTGGAGGAAGCCGTAATGGCCGAGTTCGACCGCTTGACCGAACGCGGGGGCGTGCTTGGCGCCATGGAAACCATGTACCAACGCAGCAAGATACAAGAAGAATCGCTCTATTACGAAACCCTGAAGCATACCGGCGAATTGCCCGTGGTAGGCGTTAACACCTTCTTATCGTCAAAAGGCTCGCCCACCGTGCTGCCTGGCGAGGTAATACGTGCCACAGCCACCGAAAAGGAATACCAGATAGCCATGCTTGCAAACCTTCACAGCCTATGGGCTGACGAATCGGCACAGGCCTTGAACAACTTAAAAGCAAGCGCCATCAAAGGCCATAACCTCTTCGAAAGCCTGATGCAGGCCACAAAGTACTGCAGTATTGGCCAAATTACCGAAGCCCTGTTTGCCGTTGGTGGGCAATATCGCCGTAACGTATAGTTTTTTTTGCATGCTAGTAAACCTATAATCCTTACTTTTGTTTTCAACAAATACCTATCACACCTAATTTATGGAAAATACGAACATACCCCGGCAACAACGCATTTTGGTTGTTAACCCACGCACTTGCTTTACCAAAGTAGCCATTTACGACGAAAACAAGTTGGTTTACCTCAACAAGATCCAACATTCGGCTGCCGATTGCCATAAATACCCCCGCATTATCGACCAATACGATTTCCGTAAAGAAGCCGTGCTAAAAGAACTGCGCAATGCCGATTGGGATACCTGGCGCATAACCGCCGTGGTTGGCCGTGGTGGTATGTTAAAGCCCGTTAAATCGGGCGTTTATGAAGTAAACGAAAAGTTAAAGTACGATCTAATCCATAACCCAGCCGGCGAAGACAGCGTTAACCTGGGCGCATTGTTGGCCGATGATATTGCACGCAGCATCGAGAATGCCAAGGCCTATATCTCCGATCCTATAGTTGTGGACGAAATGGACGAGGTGGCCCGCGTAAGTGGTCATCCCGATTTCCCGCGCAAAAGCGTTTTTCATGCCCTTAACCAAAAAGCCGTGGCCCGCAAGTATGCCAAATCGGTGCTAAAAAATTACGAAGACCTTAATCTAATCATCGCACACCTGGGCGTAGGCATCACCGTGGGTGCACATTCGGGCGGCAGGGTTATAGATGTAAACCAAGGCTTTGATGGCACAGGCCCCTTCTCGCCCAAACGAAGCGGCACCCTTCCTGCCGGCGATTTGGTACGCATGTGCTTCAGTGGGCAATTTACCGAGGAACAGGTTCAGCGCAAAGTAATGGGCGAAGGCGGATTAATGGCCTGGTTAGGCACCGACGACCTCTCGTTGGCCGAAACCATGGGCTACGAAGAAGGCAGCGAAAAAGCCCGCCTCGTGTTCGAAGCCATGGCCTATCAGGTTGCCAAAGAAATCGGATCGCTGTATCCCGTGCTTAATGGACAGGTTGATGCCATCATATTAACAGGAGGCATTGCCAACAGCCACCGCTTTATTCAATACATCATCAACCGTGTAGGCAAAATAGCACCCGTAATGGTGTACCCGGGCGGCGATGAAATGGAAGCCTTGGCCATGAACGTACTGGAGGTGTTGCGTGGACAAAAAACAGCCCATATCTACGAATAAATCGCCTGAGGCTGAAGATTATTTCGTAAAACAGGATAAAACGCGGTTAAAGTTTAACAAACTTCATGGCACTACTTCGCTGGACTGTTGTAATCACAACGGTATAATAACCCCTGGCGAGTTCAGAAACATCCACTTGCGCAATAGAACCCTTCTTGTAAACAAGCGTTTCTCCAAATACGTTAATGATTCTGATTTCAGTTAGCGTTTCATTTGGGTTCAGACTAATATTCAACACATTAGACACAGGATTTGGATAAACCTGAATCAGATTTTCTGCTGCAGGTACTTCACCCGCCGAAGTGATACAGGCCTCTAAAACTTCCGCTTCGGTTTTACACCCCGTGGCATTGTACTCAATCATAACAGTACCGCCAGGGGCAGCCAAGTAACTGCAAATGCTCGCCACATCGCATTCTGAAAGCAAATCATTGCTGTAAATGTAAAGGTCGTCAATTGAGTTTGGGTTAATGCTGTCGAGGCCTTTCAGACTGCTTAAACTGGTCATTTCGATGCTAATATCTTTATTAACTGATCGTACATTTGACAATCCTGTTAAATTGGTGAGTTCAAAACAATTTCTGAAATTGATACTACCTTTAAGGGACGTTATTCCCTCAAGGCCGTTCATGTTTTTGGTACCCGTAAAATAAAGATACAAACCCCTAATAGAAACAATCTGTGGCATACCCGTAAAATTTTGCACCCCAGTAAATATCGCTGATATTTCACCCCCAATCGTTGTCAATGAATCCAATCCAGTAAAATGATCCAGATTCAAGTTATAAGACAATAACAAACCACCGCCAATTTTCTTTAAGGAGTTCAAGCCTTGAAAGTTCGATAGCAGTGTACTATCAATGATTAACGAACTACCTATTTCGGTTATCCCGTTTAAACCTTGAAGGTTGGTGATATCTTGTCCGCTCATGGTAACATGGCCACCAATTTTAGTGCATCCTGGATAATTGGTATGGAAGTTATCAATGGCTTGTTGGCTAGTAAAAACAATTCCACCAGGAAGGCAAGGTTGGGATTGCATGTTATGATAAACCGCAAACAACAAGATAAAAATAACAAACTTTGTTTTCATAGCATACTTTCTATTAAGGTTATCAACCTTTTAACAGGTTCAAAATAGGGCATAACCTGATCTCTATCAAAATCATACAAATCATCATAATCTCCCTTTTGTCGCCAAGTAAATAACTGAGAGTACATTTTACCATATTCTTTAGGTATTAAAGATGTTTTAATATAGTGCTCTGTAAAATTTGACTTAGCTCCATTATGCGTGGCTGATTTTATATCGGCGCTTAGTAACAACGCCATTACTGCATAATATCCTGCATAATACAACCTGTTCATGGCTGAGTTCCATTTCTGATTCTGAGCTAAGATTAGTGCATCATCAAATGTTTCCCATGCCCTTTTGAGTCTGTAATTAATTAAATCTGTTTTAATTCCATTCATTTTAATCTCATTCCATCTTTCATGATATTATCATAAAGTGCAGAGGATTGATGATTTTTCATCCAATCCTTTTTAGTGTAAATAATTGGTGAAATAACCGCCCCTGTTTCTATCTCAATTTCGTAAATATCATCCATGATCCTTGTTTCAAAATCAAACGAAAAATCTTCAGCGTTAAGAAGTATCAGTAGGTCCCAGTCTGAACAACGACTGCTTGTTCCACGTGCACGTGAACCAAATAAAAACAACTCTGAATCAGGAGCATTGTTATTAACGACACCTATTATCCTTTTTAAAATATTTTCTTTTCTGCTCATGGCACGTTTGATAATGTATTCCTAAAGTCTTCCCAAAAGTACAAATATTTACATCGTGATATCACAAAAACCTGCAGATTCTTAGTCACTGTATAAATAACAAACAATTAGATAGGTTGCAGTGGCCTCGGAATCCTATGTAGATTGGTTTTTTAACTGAACAAAAGTAAGCCAAAACCTAAAAAAATCCATGCACTATCCAACATTGCCCGAACAATTGCTACATTTGCATAAAGCTGACTTACCCAAGGTAAGTTAAAGCATGCAATCACTA
>CAZKHA010000255.1:0-3980 GCA_964552325.1 uncultured Bacteroidales bacterium | reverse complement strand
ACGTAAAACCATCGATCTTAAAATCTTTAAAATCAGGAATAAAGGAACTTATTATTCGTAAATGGTGTTCCTTTAGTGCAGTGTATTTACTTGAAAAATCAGCAGAATTAAGGTCACCAGTCCTTATGCCAAGACGTCCGGTTTTATCGGTATATGCTGGGCCGATGCCTTTGAGGGTAGAACCAATTTTGTTGTTTCCTTTCATTTGTTCAAATACAGCATCGAGCAGCCTGTGTGTTGGCAAAATTAGATGGCTCTTTCGGGCAATACGGAGGTTGGTATATACATCAATACCAGCATTTGCCAAAAGGTTGGTTATTTCTTTCTGCAAAATATACGGATCTACGATAACGCCATTACCAATAAGATTGATTGTGTTGCTATTGAAAATGCCAGAGGGAATGGTATGGAGGACAAATTTTTTCCCATCAAACTCAATGGTATGACCAGCGTTTGGCCCGCCTTGAAATCTAGCTATTAAATCATAGCGAGGGGTAAGAACGTCCACAATTTTTCCTTTGCCCTCATCGCCCCATTGAAGGCCTAGCAATACATCTATCTTCATAACTTATCTAATTAGTAAACCGCTGCAGTTGGTTGCTGCTGGCGCAAAAAAATATTGCCAAATATCTGAAGCATAATGTTATAAGCAGCTATTTAGCAATAAGCAAAAGTACAAAAAAAAACTATAGCGGAGCGCTTCCCCCCTAAATTTCTTGGTAAGTGAATTATTGTGATAGTGTTATGGTTAAAATGAGGCTGCCTATTTACGGCACTTGCCATAGAATGTGAGCGAATGGCTTACGATTTCAACATTTAACATACGCTCAATATCTATTTTGATTTCTTGGATACGTGGATCACAGAATTCGAGGATTTCACGAACTTCACCATTTTCGAGACAGATAACATGATCGTGCTGTTGAAACTTATATGAACGCTCGAATTGTGCGCTGCTACTGCCAAATTGATGTTTAATAACCAACTGGCAATCAAGCAATAGTTCAATCGTATTGTATAAAGTGGCTCGGCTTACCCTGTATTTGTTCCGTTTCATTCGGATGTAAAGCGACTCTATATCAAAATGTCCATCGGTGCTATAGATTTCCTTAAGAATTGTATAGCGCTCAGGGGTTTTGCGATGCCCATTCTTTTGTAGGTACTCGGTAAAAATAACCTGTACGTTATCAAAAGTTTCTTTGTTTATGTTCTTCATCATGTTACGAGTTCTGCTTTTAACGCTATAAAATTACTACAATTTTTATTCATTCTAAGAATAAATAAAACAAAAAGTTTACATAAGCTTAAAACCAGTAACTTACACAGGCTAGGCGCGCCAAAATACTTGTTTGCTTAGTGCATCAGAGCACATCAATCCTTGTTCATTTCCTATATGTAAGTGTTCAGTTTGTAATAAAATGCCCTTCTAGCCTTCGGTTTCAGAATAATTATCGATGCGCATGACCTTTTTAACGCCCTCCAGTTTCTTGATTTTATTCATCAAGTTTTGCAATTGCATGGTGTTGTTAACGTATAACATGATTATGCCTCCTGACACGCCTCCATCGCTTTCAAAATTAACCGATTTGATGTTAATGTCCATCTCGGAGGAAATGATTTGGGTAATCTCTAGCATCAAACCTTTTTTATCGAGGCTAGAGATACGGATACCCGCTAAAACGCCTAGTTTTGAATTTTCCGTCCATTTTACCTTCACCGTGTTTTTCCCAAATGTTGACATCAATTCGATAGCCTCGCCACATTGTGACCGATGTATAACGATGCCTTTCGACTTATCGATGTAGCCCATAACATCATCGCCGGGGATTGGGTTGCAGCATGGGGCGATGTGGTATTTAATGTTTTCGAATTCCTTGTTAAGCAGTACCAAATCCGATTTTTTGCGCAACTGCTTAATAACTTCATCAGTAAGGCTCGTATTTGTTACGGCTTTGGGTTTGCTAAATGGATTAATGTAACTAAACCAAGATCGGCTTTCGTTATGCATTAATTGCCTGATTGCCTTATCGGTAAGTTTGTGTACTGCCAAGTCGTAATATAACTCAAAATCAAACGAGTAGCCTGAGTTTTTAACGAATTCTTCTATGTTTGCTTCACTAAATTCCACCTCGGCACTCTCAAAATATTTTTGTAGTTTCGAACGGCCTTCTACAAAGTGTGCCATCTTCTTCTCTTTGAGGAAATCTTTTATTTTTGATTTGGCTCTACTCGTCTTTACCAATTCAAGCCAATCATCTTCGGGTTCTTGTTTTTTGCTCGTTAAAATCTCGATTTGATCGCCACTTTTTAGTTGATAATACCTTGGTTTAAGCTTGTGGTTTACATTGGCTCCTATGCAATTATTGCCAATATCGGGATGAAGTCCGTAGGCAAAATCGAGCACTGTACTACCTGCGGGCAATATCCTTAACTCGCCTTTAGGTGTAAATATAAACACTTCTTGTTGAAACAAATAGCCTTGTACATCATCTAAAAAATCGAGGGCGTCGCGGTCGGTTTGTTGCAGCATATCGCGAATGCGGTCGAGCCAGTTTTCTACATTCCTATCATCATATTGATGGTGCTTATATTTCCAATGCGCTGCATAACCTTTCTCGGCCACATCATCCATGCGCTCAGTACGAATCTGAACCTCAACCCATTTCCCAATCTGGCTCATAACTGTGGCATGTAATGCTTGATAGCCATTGGCGCGTGGTATCGAAATCCAATCGCGCATACGGTCAGGTTTGGGCTTGTAATGATCCACCACAATGGAATAGGTTGCCCAGCAAGCCGCATTCTCATCCTTTTGGGGAACATCAAGTATGATTCGGATGGCAAACACATCATAAACTTCATCGAATGGTATTTGCTTTTTTTTCATTTTTGCCCAAATGGAGCTTATCGACTTATTACGCACCAAAATCCTGGATCCAAAGCCCTTATCAGCTAAATCGCGTTTAATGGGGTACAAAAATTCATTGGCAAAACCTTCCCTAATGTGATCGGACTCTGTAAGTCGGCGGCTAATTTCGTTGTAAATGATGGGTTCAGTAAACTTTAACGATAGATCTTCGAGTTCGCTTTTGATGGCATATAAACCCAAGCGGTGTGCAAGTGGTGCAAATAAAAAGGTGGTTTCGGCAGCAATTTTAAGTTGTTTATCGGGCCGCATGTATTCAAGGGTTCGCATATTATGCAGCCTATCAGCAAGTTTTATTAGGATTACACGAACATCATCGCTCATTGTAACCAGCAGCTTTTTATAGTGGGCAGCTTGGTCGGAGGCATCGGTATGGTCAAAAATTTCCTTGATTTTGGTCAGCCCTTCGCAAATTGAGGCCACTTTATCATTAAACATCCTCCTAATGTCATCAAAGGTGTAAAGATCGTTACGGTCTTCCACAACATCATGAAGCAGGGCGCAAACGATGGAGGTGGTTCCTAATCCAATTTCCTCGGCGCAAATAATGGCCACGCCAATGGGATGAATTATATAGGGCTCCCCGCTTTTGCGCCGCATATTTTTATGTGCATCCAAGGCTAGTTTAAAAGCCTTGCGAACCATTTGCTTATCTTCTTTTTCTTTTTCGGGATTGGGCTTATGGACCGATAATAACCTCCGGAACAGATTGAGTATCTGAACCCTCTCCTTGGCCTGATCAAATACAGGATTATTCGCAGTGTCTCGTGTAATCATATTAGCAAAGTTACGAGAAAGCAGCTAGGCTATACATTCTCCTAAAAAAATGTCAAAAAAAAATATTAGCTGATTCCTTGCTCTTCGATTATTCAAAACAAACCTTATGAAATCGTTATTGATTGCGTACTTTTGTTTAATGTATGGTGGTTGCAAAAATGCGCATAATGGTTTCCTTTACCAAAAGATCTCTTTTTTTACTTTCGCTGATTTTTACGGCTTCCATAAGCCATGCTACGCACCAACGTTCGGCCGAAATCAGCCTAAAGCATGTATC
>CAZKHA010000254.1:2936-4002 GCA_964552325.1 uncultured Bacteroidales bacterium | reverse complement strand
GCATTCGTCGTAGTATATGGGCTTAAGGAGGTTTGGATGTGAAAGGCCGAAGGTGATGGCAAACTCATCGCTGAAAACTTTCAGGGCTCGGGGGTCAATCCCTTTGTCGGGGGCAAAAATCTTGAGCGCAACTTCGATGCCGCCTGTTTTGGTATCGGAGGCGTGCCATACTTCCGAATAACCGCCAGTACCAATGAGTTCAAGCAGTTTATAACGATTGTGATATAATTGGTTAGATGTTAAATGAGCCATAATTCTAATTTTTCTCACATAGGGACTTCTACTTTTTCGGGGTTGTTGCGGAACGTTTACGTGTAATTATTTTAGGTTCAGCGGTTTTTTTTAAGCTAGCCAGTTGTGCCTTGAACAGTGAATCGGAAATGCCAGTATGTTGTTTAGCAAATTCTTGGATAAATTCATACAAACGATTGGCCTCTGAGCCTTTCAATTCCTTATCACCCAACTTTTCCAATCGTTGTTGTAAATCAGCCATGTTTTGTTTAAACCCTTTTGGTGTCATGCCCTTAGGTTGAATGCCTTTAAGTTGTTTTGCAATTTCTTTCATTTGCTTTATCTGCTTTAAGGTCAGGATTGTATCGTTGACAACTTGCGTGGTTTTATCTGGAGACTCAACAGGATTTGCCTTGTGGTCTTTTATGCCATTTGGAGCGCTAGTGGGTTGGCTGGTGGTAGAATTTTGTGGCTTGGCCAACGTTCTTTGCTGGATAGGTGCAGCCGTATCGGCAGGGTTTGTGGTTGGTTTCGTGCTATTATTAACCATCCTGAAAACCCCCAAACCAATGACTAACAAAAAGATGAAGAGAAGTGCACTCAACAACCCGCGATTTCTTTTCGCCCATGAGGGCTTGATTGTTTTAGGAGGTTCACATTCAATTACATCGCATACAATAACCGTGGTGTTATCATGGCCTCCAGCTTTATTGGCCTCCGCTATACATCTTCGTGCACAATCTTCTGCATTTGGCTCTGTAGCGGCAATCTTCTCAATGTCACCATCGGGTATCATGCTGTTTAATCCATCAGAATAAAGCAAAAGCCTATCGCC
>CAZKHA010000254.1:0-2926 GCA_964552325.1 uncultured Bacteroidales bacterium | reverse complement strand
CGCACACCATCGTATCAGGAACAGCAGAACGCTGATTATCACCTAAGTTTCGCGTAATAATATTGCTGTCGGGATGAAAAAAGGCCATTTCGCGGGTAATTTTACCAGAATCAACCAACTCCTGAACATACGAATGATCTTTGCTCAACTGAACCAAGCCTTTGGAAGGCCGATAAAGAGAACAACGGCTATCGCCCACCCAACACACATAAACTTTGTTTTCAGTTATCCATGCCATTACGAGGGTTGTACCCATTCCTTTAGTTTCGGGATGCGCAGCCTGGTGTTCAACCACTTTGTTATGTGCTACGAGGGTAACTTCTTTAAGAACCGCCTCCTTATCACGTTTTAGCATAAGGTCGGGTTGAAGGGCAAGGGTATCGAAGGACTGCCGGATGCTGTTAACGGCTGTTTCGCTGGCTACCTCACCAGCATTAAGCCCACCCATACCATCAGCCACAACAAGCAAACACCCATGTTTGCTGAGCTTTGTTGTTGGCAAGGTGGTGAAAAAACTCCATGACCGCAAAGCCGTATTGGAACTAAACAAATGAAAATCTTCATTGTGATCGCGTTCAAGACCTTTGTCAGTAAAAGCTGCTATAGATAGGGTTGTTGGTTTCATGTTTTTCTATTCTTCTTTCGTTTCAACAGGCGTTAAGTTTACCGGCCCTGTAGTTTTAAGCGGCTCGACCTCTTTACTAACGGGCACTTTGGTCGGTTCAATTTTTTCTATCATCCAATTGAATAATTTTTTAACCACAAATCCGGCGGCCTGCACCTGCATGTTTCCAGTAGTAAATTTAAGTGTGAGATAAACGCCGCCCAAAAGTCGTGCTGGGTCTTCCGGGGGCCTGATGGTGTTGTTTTTGGCATCCATCCATCCCACTTGAAACCGTTTAAGTGTAACCGTTCCTGTCAGACTGTCGGCATAGGCTAGTACTAGCCAGCCTGAGGTGTCGGTAGTTTGAAAATCAACTGGGAGAACAGGCATGGCATTGTGTACAATTGCTGCCGATGCGCTGGAATCAGGCCAACAAAGTGTGTCGGCACGCTGCGTGATGGTTGTAAAAACAGCTTGATCAAAATGCCTTACCGATAAGTCTGTAGCTTTAGGCTTCAATGTGTCAACCTGTTGGAATGGGATATAAGGCGCGTCAAAAACCCATGGTTTCAACAGGATTGATGGGATAATGATGGCTCCATCAACCACCACACCCAAGGCATAGCCCCTGCCAAACCATGTACGCCCATCGCTGCCAAACTCTTTCGGACTTACCGAGTCGGTTGTTATTAAAATATAGTCCTGGCGAACAATCAGCAGCGCACTATCGGTAGTAAACCTTAGGAATTCTTGCTCAGAAGAGCGCATCTTGTTTAAGATTTGACCGTTCGCGTTTATTAAAACGTTGAACAAAATCAGAAAAAATGCAAACTGTTTCATACTGCTGGGTTAAAGGTTTGAAATGGGGATAATAAACCCAGTGCTGCTGCCTGCACCGGCACTCACCAAGCCCACAACTACGTAACTCTGACGGTTTGGGTCGAGATAAAATACAGGGCCACCGCTATTGCCATGTTCAAAGTTGCGATCAGTAACCAAAATATACCCATCTGAAACCCCGGTAGATGATACCATGCAATTGCCATAAATGGGCGATAAGTTACCCGAATTAGCACCAAGGCCCAAGGGATAACCCAGCAAATGCAGCTTCTGCTGTTGGGGTAAAGTCTGTGCTATTTGCGTATCGAAAACAAGTCCTCCGGTTCGATTGGTTTGCATTACAGCCCAATCGCCCCCGCCTTCCAATCGGGCTTTTCGGAGCACAAATGTGTTGCCATCATTGTCGTTGGCTGTAAGGGTTTCATCTGTAGAGCGGTTGCATTTGAAATCGGAGTTGGTAAACGTAAAAGTTTCCCCTCCTGGCGCAGAAGCCTTAAAATATACCGAAATACTGCCCCCATTATTTGCAATCTTATTTAAGGCAATTCCAATTTCATCATCAGAACGATAATAAAACCAGTTTTCGATAATATGCCGGGCTGTAACAAACCGTCCATCGGAGAGTAGGAAGCCTGTGCCTGTCCACACAATATCGGTTACAGTTTCTTGTTGTTGCTGATATTTTAGCACAATTTTCTCCACAACCACATGGTATATCGATGGAAACAGCGGTCCAAAAGGGGGCGGAGCTATAGTTCCCTGATCGCCTTCTGGAGTTACAGGGCGGGTGTTAACCAGTTCTTTCACATGTTTCAATTCTGCTTTAAGTTGGCGATTTGTTGTTTGGTTAGAAGCCACCATCCTGTTTAACGAATCAATATTTCCCGTGAACTTTGCAGCATCTTTTGCAAGTTGAGCATTTGCTTTGCGAAGGTCTTCGATAGCGGTGCTGCTTTTGTAAAGGGAAAAGCCTAACACACATACAGCCAACACAAAGAGTATGCTAATTGCGGTAATGGCCTGCCGGTATGGACGCAAGGCTTGACTGCGAAACAGGCTCATGCGGCGCGTAAAACCAATGGATCCTACATGTGGATCTGCCGGAATTAGAAATCCTAAACGAGGGCCTTCCATCGAAAGTCTTATTTCGTCTCCGTTTTGCAAATACCATTTATTGGCTACTGGTCGGCCATTTATAAGGGTGGGATTGGAGCCGAAATGACGTATAGCCCATTGGTTTCCTTCTCGAACGATAGCGGCATGGCGTCGGCTTATGGTTGGATACTTTTCACCAAAATTAATCTTACATTTGGGATCACGGCCTATCTCGGCGTAATCAATGATAATTTCCTGAAATTGACCTTCTTTAAACTTTTCGGATGCATTCTTGTATTCAATTATATAATAAGTGCGCTTCCCTGTTGGGAGAAGAGCCTTTATTCCTGCACCCACCGATTGCGAAAATCGCCCAGGCATTTGATG
>CAZKHA010000253.1:0-4003 GCA_964552325.1 uncultured Bacteroidales bacterium | reverse complement strand
AAACGCTTAGAACTACCATAAATAAAAAGCCTTCCAGTTTCTGGGGGGCTTTTTTGCAATAAGCAAGCTGCTTCCTATCCAATTGGATTCGGAAAACACATTCTGTCACTAAAAATCTTGAGTAAACCAATTTATTGAATTCCGTAAGATGATAAGCTTAAGCCTTCTTTGCCCAAGAATAAATTCTTTTACAAGGGTACTTTAGGTTGCCGTGGTTAGTGTTATTGAACTAAAAGTTTTGTGCGGTAGTGTTGTTGTGCACTGGTTATTTGCACTATATATAAACCCTTTTTGATTTTAGAAACATCAAAGGATGATATAGATGAATGGAATGTAAAAGATAAAACGGGTTTTCCGGTTAATTCATAGATATCGACAATGCCAAACTGTTGGTTAGGTGCTACTAATGTAAATTGACCATGACTTGGATTTGGGTAAATGCTAAATTGTGAATGGTTTATGTTTTCTTGACCAGTTAAGGTGAAACATTGCGTATCCGTAGGTTCTGAAAAAAGCAGGCCGTTCGGAGAATTGATTGCAGCACGCACATAATAGCAATAATCGCCATTGTTTAATAGGGAATCGGTAAAACTAGTAGTGCACCAGTCTGTTGAAGCAATCCAATCACCATTGCGATAAACATGATAACCAGCCAGTGTATCCAAACATAAAGTGTCTGTGGTTGAGCTGTTTTTAGAAGGTACCTTAATCTTCAAGGTGATTTGAAAAATGTCGTTCGGATAAGATGTAATAGTGTCGTAATTTGGCAAAGAAACCATAAACGAATTTGTGGTAGGTGCCCAACTTGCAACGGAAGCTAATAATGGATATGTGTTTGAGTCCTGACTGCTAAGTGGTTCGATAAATACACCAATTGGATCCCATTGTGATGATTGATATATGGTGTTTTCATCGTCTAAAGGTATGTCTATTTCTTTCCCGTCATTAATGGAGGTATATACAGGTCCAATAATCGTAAGTGGTTGTTTTGTGGTAAAATTAAACAGATGAATCCTATATGGCCATTTGCCCTTCAGCCCGTTAGCATGGTGAGTAAATGAGACACTTTTAAATGAAACCTGACCTGACCATGGTATGGTAAAAACCTGTCCATAGGCATAAGCTTTCGTCTGTTGGATCACAGAATTGGTTTGAACAGCTGGAGTTAAGTATCCAACAATAGGTTCGGGCCATCCAATAGTTCCGCATTGTATTGGATCCCAATCTAAAGATAAGTTGTACAGCCCGCTTTGGTTTACGGAAAGGTTAATTGGAGTTTTTACCATACCTTTAACACACAAGCTGTCTAAATAATACATTGTTATACCTTGCGATTCCGTACCTATTGCGGTAAATTTTATTCGCATCGAGTTTTGGAAGGTTGCGGGTAAATTAAATGAAAACTTCTGCCAATCTACCATATCATCTCCGCCTAGTTCAGTTAGTTTAAACCACGAGGTACCATCCCAGACCTCACAATTCAAATAATTGCCAATAAAACTGATAGTGGTACTATGCCATTTTGCCCAAAAACTTATGGTATAATTTGAACATTCTTGTTTTGATAGGTCAATAACTGGGCTTTGTAGTGCGAAACTGTAATATGGGATGATTGTGGTTGGTTCAAAAGCAATACATGGCGCATTAATGCCTTGGGCCAGATTGAGATGCCAAGGAGAATTTGGAGGTGTTATACTCCAATCGTCAATTTGCGAACTGTTTTGTTCCCAGGTTTCAACAAAGGGAGGTGGATATCCGTAAACAAACTTCTTGCAAATTGGAGACGATTCTTCTGAAAAAACTATTGAATCAGCGAGGCCTAATGTGGTTAAATTATATACAGCTTGAACACTATAGCAATGGTATGCAGGGTCTTGCAAGGTGTCAAAATAAATTAAAGTATTGGCCAAAACCTGTGCCTGGCAAATTCCTCCACGAAAAATTTTGTAGCCAACAAGCGATGCCTGAACAGGGTTTGGCTGCGCCCACGATAAGGTCACAATATTATGGTTTTGTTGGCAAGCTAAAGCTGTGGGCGAAGGCAAATGCTTTGAAACTATGGAGTGGCATGTTAAAACGGGGCTACCGTTTGATGTTCCATATACATTTCCAACACATACATTTATCGTGTCTCCAAAGTCAACTAGACTGTCGGGAATCACATAAGTAGTATCTGAAATTGTGGCTATTAGCTCTTGGTTTAGGTATATATCATGCATTGGGGGTGTGTGAAAACCAAATGATGCAGAAAGCTTAAGATTATCAAACTCCCAACGGTCAAAGCAATCGTTGCATGGGCCATACATATGGAAGCGTATTTGAAAATCATTGTATTGGTATGTCGAAAGGTCAATAGTTACGTGCTGCCATGCCACTGACCCACAATAAGCCCTATTCAAGTGCCTCAAAGTAATCCAACCATTTCCTGCATTAATATCCACATCAAAGAAACCATCACCAATGCAGCCATAGTTATGCAAGCCCCAGTTATATTCAAATTTTAGCGAGTCAAGGCCTGGGTTAGCAATTATTGGTGAAGTTAGCGTCATGTCATAGTCGTTAACTATTGGTGGCCAACCGAAGTAGCCACAGGGCAAAGGCCAGCCACCCTCTAGGTTAATGTGCCAGTTACCGCCTATTATAGTCCAATAGTTTGCAAAGCTGCCATTTGAGAAGTCGTCAAATAAAAGTATCGTATCGTTTGAGAAGGGTTCCCAAACCACGCGCAATGAATTAGGATCAGCGTAAACCCCAGTTGTTGGGATACTTCTATTATTAAGGGTAAACGCAAACTGGTTGTTGCTTGGCGATATAGAAATCTCAGTCTTTAAAAAACGATATCCGCTACAGGTAACCCAAATTCGATAATTGCCTGCTTCTATGTTGTTTAACTGGAGATAGCCTGAGCTATCGGTTGTAGCAAAAACAGTATCAAGATTTGGGGAAGCAGGTGCTAAAACAATTTTAACCTCTCGGCTGAGATGCGGAACTAGATTGACCTGAACTGTTAGCGTTGTTTTGAGTTTGATGTTTTGAGCCGTTGACAACAAACCTGTATTGATTATTAAGGACCCGATAATAAGTGCGATTTTACAACAATGACCAAGGGCAAGGCAATGCGTGTTTGTGTAAAATTTCATGGCAACCTGTATTTATAAAGTCCTGAGGTAAAATAATTAATCACAAAAATAGTGTTTTTGCATCAAATTGACCAAAAACTAAACGCTTGTTTCTTAAATGTGAAATTGCTTTAAGTAATAGCTCAAAGTTAGCCAATAAGCAGATGCAGTAGCACACGCTATTCAAGCGAGCTGCTCGGTCAAAAGCAGTGTATTGGTAACCGATGCATATGGTTGTCAGGCTACTGATACGGTAAACGTGCAAGCGCTGCCGCAACCCCAACCTTTGCAAATAAAGCATTATTAAACCATGCAATGCGTAATAAATTGTCTTACTGTTTGTTTGGCTACAATTTCCAAGCACGGGTTGCTTATCAACAAAAGATGCATATCTTTTGCCCAAAAGATGCGTATCTTTTTCTTGAAAGATATGCATCTTTTACCCTTAAACTCAAAGCGATTAGGTTTGGCGGAACAAAAAATGAAACGCTTGCTAGTTTAAAAGACCAATTTAGCCTATTTTTGAACCACAGCTTAAAGCATTAATCCAGTTAATTTCAATATAATTTAAAATGAAAAAAAGTATCGTTCTGATTTGTTTGCTTTACAGCAGCTTACTGTTTGCCCAAGAGCCCCTGTGGCTCAACCCAAAGCCTTATGGATTTGATATGTATGATATCGAGTTCTTCTCTGAAACCCATGCCTTGATGGTTGGTTCCAATGGCAAAGCAGCTATCACATCCGATGGGGGTACAAGCTGGGAGGCTGTTGAAACCGGCACACCACTGGCCTTGAAAAAGATTGAAGTGCTTGACCAAAACACCGCGCTGATAATGGCGGATACCTTTTTGCTGAAAACAACCGATAAAGGGCTTACTTTCACG
>CAZKHA010000252.1:0-4033 GCA_964552325.1 uncultured Bacteroidales bacterium | reverse complement strand
TTGTTACAACCAGTAAAGGTTAATGCTCCAAACAGCATGGCAGCGAAAGCTACTTGTTTAAAAAGATTTGTTTTCATAGTATGAGATTTTTTGGGTTTAAAATTTTTTTTTCGTTTTTAAGGTTCCTTGTATCGGGCCTTCTGAATGTATTACACGGCAAGTTTCTTTTACCCTTACGCCAAGCTGCATTTTTTTACAATTTTTTTTGCACTTTTTTTTAAATGTTTAATCTTCAATTCTTTACAAAGGAAATTATTTGGGCAAAACTACCAAGCTAGCGGTAGTAATGTAACAGGCTCCAAAGTATCCAATGGCACCTTGACTCAGATTTGTGGGCAAATTAGCTGGGGCAGTATCAAATAATCCGCCTTTCCAGGCAGTCTCAAGCAACAAGCATCTTACAAACTCAGCATGTTCGGGCGCCAGTGAGTACCGCTTCTCTATTAATATGGTTCCTGCCGGAAACTCAACCGATTCAATTTCGGGCATCAAAATCTCGGTTACATCAATACTGGGCAGGGAATAATAGTACAATACAGCAGAAGTTTGGTTTTTGGGCAAGTTTTTATATGCTGGCAAATGTCCCCAATTTAACTTAATCTCGTACATGGCTGGATGATTGGCGTTGTAAGCTCTAGCTACCCATGTAATATGATACAATCCATTGTTTTTAATCTTAATAGTTGGTGTTTTAAGAATAGGCAAACCAACCACCATTTTTGCCTTTGCCGTATAAACTTCGCCCTTATAGGTTATAAATAATGTATAGGTTTTAAGCAAGGACGCCCTAAATAGAAGATTGGTTTCATATGTGCCAGGTTCTTCAGTACTTTCGGTGAGTTTGCTGGTTGTATCATTGCTCGAAATTATAACCGTAGCACCCACAACTGGCACGGCTTGCTCGTTGGGTAATTGGCTGATATAAGACAGCTTAACTTGATGCCGACCCATTTTATTGGTTATCAATCCATCAACAGCAATACTCGTGTTTTGGTTTGGCGCTGGCACTATATCTGTTTGCTCTTCACAACTTAGTAGCACAAAAGCCAAAGCTATTATAATAAGTAAGTTACGCATCAGAAACGGAATATATAGTTTATAGAAGGGATAACGCCTGCCACTGAAACTGTAGTTGGTATAATTTCGTAGCCGCCTTCCATATCGGTTGGAACCACAAAATCACCATTATCATTCATTATCTTATTATAGTTTAAACTAAATGGGTTTTTTCGACCATAAGCATTGTAAACCGAGAGCATTACACTGTGTTTGTATTTCCATTTATCGGGATTAAAATGATATGTAAGTGCCAAATCCAGTCGATGATAATCGGGCAAACGCGAGTTGTTTTTTGAACCATACACAGGCACCGTGTATCCATTATAGGTGTAAAAACCCGTAGGCGTTGTTATTGCACCTCCAGTAACATAAATCCAGGTAGCAGCTAAAACCCAATGCTTGGTAGTTTTATAGGATATGTTAAAACAAAAGTCGTGTGGACGGTCATAATAAGCGGAATAGGTTTGATTGTTGTTAACACCCTCAATTTTTCGTTTGGCACGGGTGTATGTATAACCTATCCAGCCATTTAGTTTGCCAGTTGATTTTCGTACCAAAAACTCGGCCCCGTACGACCAGGCTTTTCCAAATCGCAATTCACCTTCAAGGTAAGGGTTGTAAAGCATATCTGGATGGTCCTCAAAATCAATCTGGTTATTGAATTTCTTGTAAAAAGCTTCCGCAGAAAAAGCCAGATCCATCCATTTCAACTGTTTCGAATAGCCTACTGCAACTTGATCAGCATATTGTGGTTTGATATTTGGCCCTGCAGGCGCCCATACTTCCATGGATGTAAAAGGGCTAACCGAGTTCGACAGGATTTGCAAATATTGAGTGGTCCGTGAATAGGATAACTTCAGTTCATTCAAAGCATTAATTGAATACAATAGCGTTGCCCTTGGTTCGGGGCTAAAATGGGTGAAATAATCCTCGCCTTTCGCAAATTCTTCAATTCCAATTACTTTGTGATTCGTGTCATAATAATAGACTTTGCCTGGCCCGGTGTTTTTCCAGAGGTTTAGTCGGAAACCATAGCGAACTACCAACTTTGTACCCAGTTGCTGCTGGTTGCTAAGGTAGAATGCGAAGCTTTTTGAGTAATAATCAGGGACTTCCGGAACATTTTGAACCGCGAGCGTATCCTCAAAATAAATATTACCCGGGTTTGAATAAAACCGAGCCACTTCAAAACCCGAACGCAAGGTATTCTTACTATTAATGAACCAGGTAAAATCCGATTTTAGTGCAACAGTGCTTATCGCCGAGGTCCAATAATCGTTCAAGGATTTGTCGATATATAAAAAGTAGTTATACCGGCTAGCATATAAGGTGGTATTTGAAAACAATTTTGGCCCAAAAATATGGTTCCACCGCAACGAGCCCAATGCATTGTTCCAACTGATGCCAAAAGTTCGGTAAGCCGATGCCGATGTTCGCGTGAACTCATCAGAACCACCATATAATGATAGGAATAAGCGATTATTGGGGTTGATCCGGAGGTTAAACTTCGCGTTCAGGTCGAAAAAATCGAGGGAGAACGACTTGGTAGCATTGTTTTTATCGCTGAGCCAATTTAAGTTTGATTTGCGAGCCGAGATGAAAAATGAACTAATATCCTGCATAATAGGCCCTTCGATGGTTAGGCTTGAAACATAAGGCCCCAAATTGCCCGAAAACCCAAAGCGTTTCATATTTCCATCTTTTGACTTAACATCGATAACCGATGAGAGCCGACCTCCATATCTTGCTGGAAAATCGCCCTTAAAAGCCTCAACTTCTTTGATTGCATCAGGAGCAAACGAAGTGAAAAAACCGAACAAATGGCTTGGGTTATAAACAGGAGCCTCATCTATTATCAAGTAATTTTGATCAGCCGAGCCTCCCCGAACATAATACTGCGAAGAGCCATCACCAAATGAATTGATACCGGGCACTATATCCAACGATTTTACAATATCTACATCGCCTACAAATCCCGGCATCCGATCCAATGTATTGGGTGTAAACCTCATGCCGCTAAGTTGATCACTGGGTGCCGTGGCCTGATGATTATCGTCGGTTATTACAACCTCATCCATAGTAAGCTTTACTGGATCCAAATCAATTTTTAGGACAATATTTCCCGAAAGGTTAATTTGCTGTACTATAGGCTCATACCCAACATATGAAGCAGTAAATGTGTAATCACCCTGAGGCAATGTCAGCGAAAAAAAACCATAAGTGTTGCTTACCGCACCATAAGCAGTTCCTTTGGCATAAATGCTGGCACCAATTAAATACTCACCTGTTTGTAGGTCACGAATAAATCCACTTATGGTACTGCTTGCATCTCTTTGCCTTTCATTTGAACTGATTTCCCCGCTTTTCTTTTTAAGAACGACCTGGTCTTCAACCTGTAAGATTACAATTTGATAAGGGGAGAGTAGTTCGGTTAATACATCGTGCACCGATTTTGATGCAGCATTTAGGCTAACCAATTGTTTTACAGGGATACTTTGCGAACTATACGAAAGCTTAACCTTTCCTTTTTGCGCTACCATGTCAAGCACCTCGCCTAAAGGTTTGTTATCAACTTTCAGGCTAATCTTGGTATCGAGATTTTGCGAGAAGCCATACGAAAACAAGCACAAAAACACAACGCAAAATGCCGGACGCAATGCCGGCATTCTAATTTTTAACCTATTCAGTTTACCTTCCATTATTCGCATCCGGTTCCCTTAATAATTAGCTGATTTCCATTTTGTACGACTTTTACGCCCAAGGTAACTTCAAGCACATTTAAAATGGCTGAAAGCGATTGATTATCAAACTCGGCGCTTATGCGGCATCTGCCAACTTTCTCATTACCAAGCATTAGATTACTGTTGTAAACTTTATTAATGAGGGTGATGGCCTCGGTAAGCGTCCTATCTTTAAATACAAGTTTTTTGGTTTTCCATGCCAGGAAGTTTTCGTCCTCGTTCCGTTTTTTGAT
>CAZKHA010000251.1:0-4061 GCA_964552325.1 uncultured Bacteroidales bacterium | reverse complement strand
CATTCCATTCCTAAAACATCCGCTCATCAAACGCAAACGGCTCACTTTCAATAATTCTAATACGTTCGAAACGAGGATGCATAGGGTTAATTAAAAAATTAAACTCGCCCTGTACAACTGCTGATGGAACTTTTAACACAAGTCCCCGTCCCTCCTTTACGAATGTATCGCCTAAATTTTGCGTGGCATGAATAGGTGGAAAACTCTTCCAATTGGCAGGCAAATCACCAATTAACACAGTTTCAACCGGCTCATCATCAGGTATTTCAATTGTTATGAGGAAATAATCTTTCGGCAATAATCCCAAAGGAAGGTGTACAGCAACCTCTACCAAGCACAACGCCCTCGACTGGCAGGTGTAAAGCAAGGGAACCCCTTTGTTATTCCACCTCCCACCATAAAGCTGTGCGCCCTTACCCGATAAGTCGGTAGCGTAATCACTTTTAGCCAAACGAAAGACTATCATGCTAATACACCATACTCAATACGACCAAGCTCATCCTTTAGCAAACCTATGCCAAACGAACTATCTAGCAGTGTTTTGGGCTTAACCCTACCCAAGGCAAGGTTTTCGGTATCGAGCCAAGTATTAAACCCTGTTGAACCACCAAAAACCATGCTTCCATAATTGTAAAGTAGCTTTATTTCTACAATACGTTCAGATTGAAGCGCATCAAAAGTTTTGTTTTCTTTTTTGTATCGCTGGATGGTACGTTCTGAAAGATGTAAAAACGAAGACCACTCAGGCAAACTGAAAGGACTTTGCACTACAAAACTTTCAAAAACCGGAAAGCGAATACCAGAACGAACCAAAGCAATAAGATTGTACACACCCTTATCATCAAGGGTGTTATAAGCCACATTGGGCTCCATTATAACCGACTCATCCATACTGCTCATTTTTTAAACCACAAAGATACGAAATTTGTCTAAAAAATCAAGTCATTTGTCAGAAAACAGCAAAAATTTAACAAACTTTTTACCCCCTACAGCTTTTTACCTCAACCACCATTATGTTTACCTTTGACGCTTCTTAAAACAAACATTATGCGATTCCTGCCGTTTTTTTTGCTCTTAGCCATAGCCGCTTCATCTCAAAGTTTTTATACAGGTGCTGACTTGTCATATACCAATGAATTAGAAGACTGCGGAACCACTTATTTTGAGAACGATCAACCCAAAGATCTTTTTCAGATTTTTGCTGACCACAACTGCAACATAGCTCGGTTCAGGCTTTGGCACTCACCAACTTGGACAAATTACAGCACCTTGGCTGATGTTAAAAAATCAATAAGTAGGGCAAAAGCAAAGGGAATGAAGATATTACTCGACTTTCATTACTCAGATACATGGGCCGACCCCGGAAACCAAAAAATCCCAGCAGCTTGGCAAAACTATCCTGACCTAACCACCTTAGGCGATTCGCTCTACAATTACACCTACAATACACTAAGCAATTTACAGGCTAACAACCTATTGCCCGACATGGTACAAACAGGAAACGAAACCAATGGCAACATACTGTGCAAGGCGGGCGAAGATTTGTACCCCGTTGACTGGACCCGAAACGTAACGCTTTTTAAAAGAGCCACTCAAGCCGTCCGCGATTTCAACACAAGCAATGGAACAAACATCCAAATTGCGGTACATATTGCAGGGTCCGAAAATGCAAACTGGTGGTTCAACAGCATGAAAACAAATGGATTCAATGATTATGACATAATTGCACTATCCTATTACCCAAATTGGTATGGTGCAGATATACATAAAGTTGCCAGTATTATTAAACAATTAAAGCAAACTTTCGGCAAACAAGTTATGCTAGTTGAAACAGCCTGCCCATGGACCATTGCGGGCGATGATAATTTCTCAAACATTCAATACAAGGAAAATCTTTTAAAATGTTATGGATCAACGCCATCACCCGAGAAACAATTGCAATACCTTACCAACTTAACCTGGTTGGTAAAGGATGCAGGAGGTTTAGGTGTAATTTATTGGGAACCAGGCTGGGTATCATCAAGCTGCCAAACTCCTTGGGGAACCGGCTCTTCGTGGGAAAACTCTACCTTCTTCGACTTTAACAACAACCTACATGAAGGCATTGGTTTTTTAGCTTATAATTATAACATCAAGCCTCCAGAACTGGAACCAGTAAACCTTAGCCTAAAAGTTGCCATGGGAACTACCGACACTACCAATGGGGTGTATGTTACAGGTGATCTTACTGGAGCGAATTGGACATTCAAAAGGATGAAACATCTTGGCAATAAAATCTTTGAGTTAAATACCCAGATCCCAGGCATGAGTACAGGTGCCTTTATTTTTCAAAACAAAGCTGATTGGAGTACAAGCTCCAGAGAAACTGTCCCAATATCCTGCGCATTATTTTGGGATACCCACAGAGAATACATTATCAACCAGTCTGATGTAGCCATTAGCTGCCTATGGTCAAGCTGTAGTTATATAGGAATCAATGATTTACAAAACAATCCAACAATAAAAGTCAATTGGAGAATTACAGAATCACAGCTTGAGGTTTCCTCTAATGTAGCTGTTCGCTCCGCAGAGATTTTCGACGTAAATGGAAAACAACTACAACACCTGCCAACTATAAATAGCTGCCAATTCCGCATGCCAATTGCTCAACTGGCACAGGGAGTTTATTTTCTGCGGTTGGTTTCTAACAAACATGCAAGCCAAACAATTAAACTCCTTTTATAACAACCATCAATCGCAGGCAAGCTATCAGGCAATCAATCAACTTTATGCGTATTGTTTTCGCATTTAACAGATCAACTTATGAAAACACTAACTTTTTTATTTCTAGCCTTTTTGCTATGCACGCTGGCAGCTTGCAACACAAAAAAAGACACCTTCTATTGCGGTGCCGACTTATCCTACGTGAACGAAATGATAGATTGTGGTGGAACTTACCGCGCTGAAGGACAACTTGCAAACCCTTACGAATTCTTTGCCCAAAAAGGCTGTAACCTCGTAAGAATTAGGCTTTGGCACACCCCAAAACAAAACGCCTATTCAGGCTTTGAAGATGTAAAACGCGCCATTACACAAGCCAAACTAAACAAAATGAGCGTACTGCTCGATTTTCATTATTCTGACACATGGGCTGACCCACAGAAACAACAAATACCAGCGGCATGGAAAGGCATAAAGGATATAAAAACCTTAGGCGACTCAATATATAATTACACCCTGAGTACCTTAATGAAACTGCATGCCGAAGATCTATTCCCCGAAATGGTTCAAGTTGGCAATGAAACCAACATCGAAATACTTCAACCCGATTCCATTTCGCACAAAAGCATCAACTGGCGCAGGAATGCATATTTATTGAATCAAGCCATTTATGCAGTTCACAAAGCCGAGGAACTATCGAAATTAAATACCGGAATCATGTTGCACATTGCACAACCCGAAAACGCACTATGGTGGTTTAAACTTGCTCATGTTCATGGTGTTATTGGTTTCGACTGGATAGGGCTTTCCTATTATCCGAAATGGTCAACCACCAAGATGGAAGATTTACCTAAAGCACTTGATAGCTTGAAAAAGACCTACAAAAAACAACTAATGATTGTTGAAACAGCCTATCCTTACACCCTTACCGAAGCCGATAGCGCCAATAACATTTTAGGAAAAGACGCGCTTTTACCAGCGTATCCAGCTACACCCGAAGGCCAACTCAACTATTTGACCGATTTAGCAACAATCTGCAAAAAAGCCGATTGCGAGGGGGTTATATACTGGGAACCCGCATGGATTTCTACCAACTGCCGAACCCTGTGGGGGAAAGGATCACATTGGGACAATGCCACATTTTTTGATGCAGCCAAAAACAACGAAGCCCTTCCAGCATTCCAGTTTTTTGAATTTAAATAAGAATGCTTATGAAGTTTAAATGCCCCTTAATAGTTGTAGATGATATAGATCGGGCCCGCAAGTTTTACACCGAAGTCCTTAATCAAAAGGTGCAACTTGATTTTGGTGAAAACATTACCTTTGAGGGACCATTTGCCATTCACTTAAAGTCACATTTC
>CAZKHA010000250.1:0-4103 GCA_964552325.1 uncultured Bacteroidales bacterium | reverse complement strand
TAACAGGGGTGATAATGTTGCCGGCACTGTCCCAGCATTTGGTTTGACTCGTACCAACTACCTGATAACAACCAGCATAAGCCGCTTCACGAGGAACAACTTGTAAATCTCCGGAAGTTGTCGGATTTTCATCTTTATTGCATCCTGTCAGAGCAATATTTATAAGGAATAAGCCACCGATCAGAATCGACAGCTTGCCAGAGCAATTAACTTTTAGCTTCATTTTTAATAATTAAAAACCAAAAGTATGGATTATAAAATCCCTAAGAAAATATAATCACTCAATGGCAAGAATCTGTCTCCTAATAATGGTTTTTTGTCACTGAAGTTCTTGATGGTTGCTATTCATTTTACTTGCAAATGTATCATTATCAAAAGGTGCTTTAGGAAAAAACAGCTCTTTTGCGACCTGAAGCATCGGCTTGTGTGTCGGGGTTTCCAAATGTACTGTTTTCTGCGTTGGTTATTCATTATTTCGTTTTACTTATTCTGTTTTTATGTCGCAAATCGTCTGTGGTGACTTTTTTTTACAATTGGCGGTAACGAACTGCAAACGCAATCTTGCGTATATTCCCACCTTAGGTGTGGGCTTGGCCATCTTCATGCTGATTGGTTTAGCATTACAAAAGTTTTTTACTGCCATACTTCCCACATTTTTTTTGCATGTTCACCAAAAGGGGTTGCATACCTTAATTTTGGTTACGATGGGCTCCTGTTGTGCCAGGATGCTTACTGCCTGGGACCAGCTTTTTTTCTGACTTCAATTTTGTAGTCCTTTTCTACAATATCTATCATGATATTCAGGGCTTTTACCCTCAGCTGTTCTTGATCAAGCTGACATTCCAACTGCCTGATGCGATCTTCTTTGGCTTTAAAGTCCAATCGTTCTTTCTCTGTCATAAGTGGCAAAGTTAAACAGATTTGATCTGAGTACTTCTTCTGCCATTGTTTATACAGCGTATGAAAATGACAGGGCAGTTTAAACCGCTCACGAGCTTCTAATAAACTCATCCGGCCTGATTCAATCTCCTGAACAAGCCATCGCCGAAAACTGGTCTCATAACGACCGTAATCGACTCCTTCAATCTCAAATCCTTCGAGATTGTCCGTAATCATCGGACTTCGCTTTTCTTCCATTTTAACTTGATTTTTGTGTCAAGCTATTTCAGGAGAGGACAAAGTGCGTGTTACAGACAGCAAAATACATATTAAAGCTCCGAAATTGGCAGTAAGCAATCGAAGCTACTACGAGCCAAATAGTTGCCTTTGCCAATCGCCTCAAACAATAAGCCGTGGTTTAAAAAAAAGACCAAACTATATGGTTTGCAGAAACAATATAAGGTGGAAGAACCCGCGTGAGGGATAGTAGCGGAAAGCCCACAGCGCAGCGAGGACTTGAAGCGATAGCCCGACCCAAAGGGGCACGCCCAAAGCATACATAAGTTTATCCGGCTCTAACTAGGATCAACATCCACCACAATTCGAACTTGCTTAAAAATTTCGGTTTTATGGATGGCTTGGATTACTTGTTTTATTTGTTCCTTGGCTTGAGGGAGGTTATAAGCACGCTCCAGCTTTAACACTACCTGCTTAATAAACAAGCCCTTAATACGCGACACCAATGGAAACTCGGGACCTAACACCCCTTTTGGGAAAAGGATCTTCAACTCGTTGGCCAGGGTATCGGCGGCTTGATTGGTTAATTGATAATCGCGGTGTTTTACATTAAATAGGGTTAAGCGCACAAAAGGCGGGTAGCGGTAGTTGTTGCGTTCGTTTAACTGGTCAGTAAACATGGCATCGTAGTCGTTGTAAACCACATACCGAATAACCGGATGGTCAATGCGGCTGGTTTGCACAATCACGATGCCTTGCTTGTTTTTACGCCCTGCCCTGCCGCTTACCTGCGCCATCATTTGGTAGCTGCGCTCAAAGGCACGGAAGTCGGGGAACGAAATCATGTTATCGGCATTCAATATTCCGACAACGCTAACATTATCGAAATCGAGGCCTTTGGTAACCATTTGGGTGCCAACTAAAATCTGGGTTTTTTGTTCCTCAAAATCCGTAATTAGCTGTTGGTGGCCCGTTTTTGAACGGGTTGAATCCAAATCCATGCGTGCAATGGCAGCATCGGGGAATAACACAGCCAGTTCATCTTCTACCTTTTCGGTGCCAAAGCCCTTCATCTCGAGCAAGGGGTTGGCACACACCGGGCACTGATGTGGGATTGGCATTCCATACCCACAATAATGGCATTTGAGCTGGTTGATATTCTTGTGATAGACCAGCGTAACATCGCAGTTTTTGCATTCGGGTATCCAATTGCATTTGCTGCACTCGAGGCGTGGGGCGTAACCGCGGCGGTTTTGGAAAAGGATGACTTGTTCGCGATTTGCAAGCGCCGTTTGGATATGCTGGAACAATACACTTGTAAAATGCGACTTCATGGTGCGGTTACGTTGTTCTTCGCGCACATCGGCCACCACGATGCGTGGCATCAGCATGCCCCCGTGCCTTATCTTTAAATGAGCAAGTCCATACTTACCAGCCCTGGCATTGTACATCGACTCAACGGAGGGTGTGGCAGAGCCCAGCAAAACCTTTGCGTTGCATAGGTGGGCAAGATACACCGCAGAGTCACGGGCATTGTAGCGTGGGGCAGGGTCATACTGCTTAAACGAAGCATCATGTTCTTCATCAACAATAATAAGCTGTAGGTTGGTAAAAGGCAAAAACACTGAAGATCTTGCCCCCAGCACTAGGTTAAACCCCGAGAGTTCATCAGAACTTGAAAGGGCAACCCTTTTCCATATTTCGGTACGCTCTTGTTCGTTGAATTTTGAATGGAACACCGCGCAGGCATTCCCGAAATACTTGCGTAACCTGCTCACAATTTGAGTGGTAAGGGCAATTTCGGGCAACAAATACAAAACCTGGCCTCCCCTGGCCACCACCTCCTGTATGAGGCGGATATACACCTCGGTCTTGCCGCTGGAAGTAACGCCATGCAAAAGGATTACCTGTTTCAGTAAAAACTGTTGGCGGATACTAGATAACGCAAGGTCCTGCTCATCGCTCAGGGTTATTTCAGGCATTGGCACATCGTCCAGTTCACCAAAACGGCTCACCACCTTTTCGCTTGCCAAAAAATATGCCTTCTTAATCATAGCATCTAGTACGGCGGAGGCAGCTTTAGCCTCTTTGAGCAAAAGGGTTTTGGTGATTAATTTTTTGCGGCCCAGTAACGAGAGATAGGCCATGAGCACATCCGATTGCCTTGGAGCTTTTTTCTCAAGCAATTCAAACAGGGTATGTAAGTTGGCTTCATTTTGATAATCAGGGCCTAACTCAACAATTGTTTCTATTTTTGGACGGTACCGTTCCTCGAGCTCTTCTTCGAGTAACACCACTTTTTTGTCGATAAGGGTTTTAATAAGTGGTATAACCTTAACCTGATCAATTATACGAGCCGCATCGGTTAAGGTAATTACTTTTTGTATTTCAACAGCTTCGGCAATAAGTTGTTCGCGTTCGTTCAATCCGGAATAATCCCCCATAAAATCAGGATGCTTCACAATACGTGATTCGCTAGCCAGCTTCAGTGCCGATGGCAAGGCGGCATTCATCACCTCGCCGTAGGTACACATGTAATACGAAGCCATCCACTCCCAAAAGCTAAACTGCAATTCGTCAATCATAGGATAGGGGTCGAGTATAGCAAGCACATACTTGATTTCGTACCCGGTAGGCACTACTTGGTGCAAGCGACGTACCAGCCCGGTATAGAATCGTTGCTTGCCAAATTGCACAACTACGCGTTGGCCCACTTTTATACTATCGTTCAAATCAAAAGGCACACGATAAGTAAAATAGCCTTCAAGGGGCAGTGGCAGTAAAACATCTGCAAACAACGTAATTCGATCCATGTTAAACAAAGCGAGATTAGGGGTGTAAAGGTAGGGTAAATGTGGAAATGTGGAGATGTGCAAATGTGGAGATGTGCAAATGTGAAGATGTGAAAATGTGGAGATGTGGAGATGTGGAGATGTGAAAATGTGCTGATGTGCTGATGTGCTGATGTGCTGATGTGCTGATGTGCT
>CAZKHA010000249.1:0-4126 GCA_964552325.1 uncultured Bacteroidales bacterium | reverse complement strand
ATGTTATTAGTTCTGGGTTTTTGCGCAAAAAAGTGGTATAGAAGCTACAGGCAGCAGCATATGAGCCTGCTGGCGACGGATGGCTTTCATCCGCATCGTAAAGCTCCAAAGATGGGTTGTAAAAGCGTATATACCTAAAAACCATTCCCACCGGCGACATAATGGCCGAAAAACTATCCGTCATAATGCGATAACGCAAATGGAGCAGGCTATCCATGCACTGATAGGTACAAACGGGTGGCCAGGTTGGGCAGTTTTGCGAATCGCCATTCTTTCGTCCCCAGGTGCGGTAGAAAACGGTTTCGCTACATGGATTGGCATCTCTTATTAAGCTATCAAGCAGGTAAGCATACGGATAGACATCCGTTTCCACGATTGAGTCGTGTAAAGCTGGCAGTTGGCTTTGCTCTTGAAGTACCGTATAATCCCAAACCCCAGCAGCAATGGCATTTAGAGTAGTAGAATTGGTTGAATGAAGTTGTAAGGTATAACCGCCAGGTGTGCTCGAGGCGGTTTGAATAACATCATTGGTGCTCAAAGCCATTTGAGAAAGAATCACCGGCATATCATTCACATACGTGTAGCTGTTGCCAACAAATAGGACTTTTAAAGTATCAGTTGAGTTTGCTTTTAATAATGAGCCACAAGTTAAGGCAAGAATGAAGGAGGCCAGTTTTATAAGTTTTTTCATTGCAAAGTTGGCATTTGTATTGGCAAAGGAAGAAAAAAACACAATAGTTTATACATACCTTTATAACCAATTGAAAAAAGTTTTAGCTTTGTGAGTACTAAAAATTGTTAGTCCATAACCATAACTCAAATTATGAAATCTTTTGGTTTTTTATTAATCTTCACATTATTAGTAGCTTATAATAGCCAGGGGCAAAAGAAAGTTACATTTAACGTAACTCCAAGCGACGCCGTTATTGAATTGAAACAAGGGAATACTTATATAAAATTGGGACAAGGTTCGTATGAGCTCAAGCTTTCGGGAGACGATCTTTATACTGTACGAATTTGGAAAGAGGGTTATTTGCCTTTTGAAAAGACCTATCTCAGAGCCAAAGGCGACCCCTTAATTGAAAATGTGACCTTGGATACCCGTGTTGTGAAGCTGACCGTTTTACCTACTACAGCTGAAGTTTATAGAGAATTGACTTTTTTAGGTAAGGGCGGAAAAGAACTGGATATTCCTGTAAAAGCTGGTGAATCAACACAAATAACCGTGCAGTGTGAAGGCTTTAAAAGCATCAAAAAGACGTATTATAACATTGAGAGTGTTGAAGTACCACCCATAAAAGACAATATTCAACTTGTTGACAGAGTCATTAAGGTTACAGCCGATCCCCAGGGTGCCAGCATTTTAGCTGATGGTATAAAAATGGGCGAAACCAATGCTGATGTTATCGTACCCAACAATTCATGTGTTACGATAAGTGTTACCAAAGAGGGCTTTGCGCCAACAGAAGAGTCATTTTGTAATAAACGTGATGAAGAAAACCCTCCTTATGCCAAATCATTTTCACTTAAAGATAGGCTCGTACAGGTAGTTACTGCACCCGATGACGCTTCTATAAAGATTGATGGACGAACTGTTGGGAACGGAACCTATACCGTTTCGCTAAAAGTAGGGCAGTGTGCAACCGTTGAAGTTTCAAGGGAAGGCTTTGATGCTCAAATTAAAACTTTTTGCAACCAGCCGAGTGCCGAGGCTCCCCCCGCCACAGCTAGTATTAAACTTATAGAGGATGAGGCCTACGCAGCATCGTTTAAAGATGAGCAAACCAATATTAATTACGCAATAAGCGTTAATACGAAATACACCAACGATAAGGCTTGGAAAACCATCAGCCAGGTAATTATGCAGAAATTTGATGTAATTGAGGTTACAGATCCTGTAACGGGGTATATGCGTACGGCATGGAATGTAAAAACTTTTCAAAACGGAAAAACAATACGCACTCGGTGTATTGTTAAACTTGGAAGTACCGACCCACTAAAATATGTTGTTAAAATGGTAAGCGAAATTAGTTCTATACCAGGTGCTAGTGTAAAAGATGACGAGAATTTTAAGGAGTGGGATAGGCTTTTGAGTACTTACAAAGATGTAATTTCTGAGATCCAAGCCAGGATCAATTAGTTGATTATCCTATTATCAGTACGTTAATGGCAATAGGCGGCTATTTGTGGCTAAATGTTTTGAGATTTAAGCAGATGTTCCTGTAGCCCATTGTTTTAGGTATAATTATAACTACCGTGTAACATATTGGTATAAAGCAAATTAATATAAATCTGCAGGATTTCTGTAAAAATCAACTGGATACAGAATGTTCGTGCCAAACAGCGAGTAAGTACGATTAACATCACAGCCAGTGCAAAGTCTCTGAAGAGCTTTTTTGGTACTTAACAAAAACAAGGGGTGAAACCTTTTTTTATACTTTTACACCAAATGAAACAAACCCTTGGAACGAAACGCACTTTTTAGAAGGAAATCCATCCAAATGATTATGGATCACGCCGGTGAAACCGAGCGGACAGGTTCTGGGATGAAACGCAGCCTTGGAGTTACCGACCTAACTGCCATGGGAATAGCAGCTATTATTGGTGCCGGGATTTTTAGTACCATTGGCAATGCGGCTGCAAGTGGAGGACCTGCAGTTTCGTTACTGTTTGTTTTTACGGCTATTGCTTGTGGCCTCTCAGCTTTATGCTATGCCGAGTTCGCATCATCCATCCCCATCAGTGGCAGTGCTTATACCTATGCTTATGCCAGTTTTGGTGAACTAATTGCTTGGATTATTGGCTGGGACCTCATCATGGAGTATGCCGTGGGCAATATAGCTGTAGCTATCTCATGGTCAGGGTATTTCACGGGACTAATGGCTGGGCTTGATGTCCACATTCCGGCTTGGTTGTGCATCGATTACCTAAGTGCTTACAAAGGCTATCAACAACTTATAGCTTCGGGAATTCCCTTTTCTACCGCCGAATTAAATTTGCAGGAAGCCTATCAAGCATGGACACAAGCACCTAATCTTGGCGGGATTAAATTAATAGCTGATTTCCCAGCATTTTTTATAGTTGTACTTATAACCTATTTGGTATATGTTGGGATTTATGAAACCAAAGTGGCTGGTAACGCAATGGTTTTATTAAAGATTGTTATCTTGTTTGTGGTGATTGGGGTGGGTGCTTTTTATGTAGATCCTGAGAATTGGAGTCCTTTCGCCCCTAACGGAATTGCCGGTGTTTTGAAAGGCACTGCGGGCGTCTTCTTTGCTTACATTGGGTTTGATGCAATTTCGACCACAGCCGAAGAATGCCGAAACCCAAAACGCGATTTGCCTCGTTCGATGATTTATGCGCTTGCCATAACCACCGTTTTATATATTTTGATAAGTTTGGTGCTAACCGGCATGGTTTCCTACTCTGAACTGGCAGTTAGCGATCCGTTGGCTTATGCCTTTGAAAAGCTTCACCTCACCAAACTCTCAGGGTTTATTGGATTAAGCGCAATTATTGCAATGGCTGGGGTTTTGTTGGTGTTTCAGGTTGGGCAGCCCCGCATTTGGATGAGTATGAGCCGCGATGGCTTGTTGCCACCACGCTTTGCACGGCTCCATCCTAAGTATAAAACGCCTGCTTTTGCCACCATCATAACCGGGATTGTGGTTGCCGTGCCTTCCTTATTTTTGAATTTGACCGAAGTAACTGATTTAACGAGTATCGGAACCTTGTTTGCCTTTGTTTTGGTGTCGGGCGGTGTGCTGGTGATGAACAGCCATAAGCGGCAGCTTGTTCCTGGTGAAAAGCCTGGTTTTAGGGTGCCTTTTTATGCCAGCCGGTACTGGTTACTGCCCATTTGGATGGTGGTGATTGGAATTCTTTATTGGTCAATGGCTGATAGTTTTTCAATAACTGCTATCTCGAACAAATTTACCGGAGGCTGGAGCCAGCTTAAACATGCGATCCCCACTTTGTTTTTTTTGGTAAGTGCCTTGTTAATCACCATTTTTGCTATCCATAAAAACTGGTCGCTAATCCCCGTGCTGGGCTTGCTCACTAACCTCTATTTAATGTCAGAACTGGGTTACATCAATTGGCTGCGTTTTGGTATTTGGCTGGT
>CAZKHA010000248.1:0-4129 GCA_964552325.1 uncultured Bacteroidales bacterium | reverse complement strand
TTTTTTTTGTAATGTTATTGTAATCAAGTTTTTATTATTTTTGTGGCCCAACAACTGTTGGCTATTAAAACCATTAACATTGGAACCTGATATACAAAGCCTAGCTTCTTTTCCGCTTGAATTGATTCCCATTTCAATACTTAATACATTTGATATCAGTGCATTAGTTGGTATTTTGGTAATTTTTCTGCTACTTTTGGGTTCGGCATTAATGTCGGCATCGGAAGTAGCTTTTTTTTCGATGTCGCCCACTCAGCTTGAGAAGCTTAGAAATGCTAATTCAGAAAAAGCGCGGCAAGTTTTAAAACTTCTAACCGTTCCCAAGCACCTTTTGGCTACCTTGCTTATTGGAAACAATTTAGTTAATGTAGGGATCGTAATTATTTCGACGTTTGTTACCGGAGTTATCTTCAATTTTTCTGAGTATCTCGTTTTTGGATTTGTTTTTCAGGTAGTTATCATCACTTCTTTGATATTACTGTTTGGCGAGATAATACCAAAAGTGTATGCATCACACAAAGGAGTGGCCCTAGCTTCTAATGTGGCTGGTATTATATGGGTACTTTTGCGTTTATTTAAACCCTTAAGCAACCTCATGGTTGGATCTACAAATCTTATTGACAGTAGGTTGGCACGCAAATATTCGGGAATTTCATTGGGCGATATTTCCGATGCCATCGATATAACATCCAATAACATCAACCAAACCGAAGAAACCCGAATGCTTAAAGGAATAGTGAAGTTTGGCAATATTGAAGTAAGTGAAATCATGAAGCCCCGTGTTGATGTTGTATTTGCGGATACTCGCTTGGCTTATGACCAACTTTTAAAACTTGTTGTTGAATCTGGATATAGCCGAATTCCAGTTTATTCGATTACACCTGACGCAATTACGGGGATTTTGTACATAAAGGACTTATTGCCACATATAAACCAAACTACCGATTTTAATTGGCAGGGCAAACTGAGGCAAGCCTATTTTGTACCCGAAAACAAAAAGATTGATGACTTGCTGCTTGAATTCCAAGAAAAGAAGATTCATTTGGCAATAGTTGTTGATGAATATGGAGGTACATCAGGTATCGTAACCCTTGAAGATATACTAGAAGAAATTGTTGGCGAAATTGATGATGAGTTTGATACTGAATCAGATCAAATTCCGTTTCAGAAGTTAGACGATAACACGTATTTATTTGAGGGCAAAACGCTCTTAAACGACTTTTGCAGAATTACAGGTGTTGATGCCGAGGTTTTTGAAAACGTGCGAGGAGAAGCTGAAACCCTTGCTGGGCTCATTCTAGAATTAGAAGGACGATTACCCAGTAAAAATGAGCTTGTTAGCTATGGAAAATTCGATTTTAAGATTGAAAATGCCGACAAAAAGCGAATTAAAAGTGTAAAAGCCACTCTCAAAGGCAACTAAGCCATCGTTTTGTGTTTCGATTATTTAACCTAAATCTATGGTGAAAAAAATACTTTTCGGTTTACTGCTGGCCATGCTTTTTTGGGGATGTGGCAATGATTATATGCCAAAACCCGATGGCTTCCTTCGTATCGACCTACCGCCAAAAGCCTATCAACCTTTCGATTCCATTTATCCTTATACCTTTGAATACCCTGCTTATGCAAAGCTGGTGGCGGTTAACAACCCAAACCAACCTTATTGGCTCAATATTGAAATACCCCGATTTAAAGCAACCGTTTATTTGAGCTATAAGGCTGTTAATAAAAACCTTAATACTTATCTAGAAGACACCCGGACCTATGTGATGAAACACATACCCAAGGCTACGGCTATTGATGCCCTTGAATTTTCGGCACCCGAGCATAAAGTGTACGGATTAATGTATGAGATTAATGGCTCTGAAGCCGCATCGCCTTGCCAGTTTTACCTTACTGATAGCACAAAGCATTTTTTGCGAGGAGCGCTTTACTTTAACACAACACCTAACAACGATTCGTTAGCACCTGTCATCGAATTTATTAAGGAAGATATTAAGCACCTTGCACAAACACTCACCTGGAAATAATCAATTAAATCATGAAACAGTTTGCCATCCTAATAATCGCCTTTTTTGTAGGCATATGCGGTTTTGCTCAGGAACGATTTGTCCGAATAGCAATTGATGATCAAAACTTTAAATCAGATGTGCTTGGTAAAGCAGGAATAGCTGTTGAAGAAGCCCACTATGATAAAAACCTTGGATTTGTGCTTGAAGTTTCTGAATCCGAAGTGCGGACTATCTCTGCCTTTAATATTCCGTATAAAGTCCTAATTGATGATTTAAGTGATTGGTATTCAAAACGCAATTTAGAATCGAAAGCTTCTGACGGCTATGATAATCAATTAGCAACCACTAATATTCCAGTTCCAAATGGGTTTAGTTTGGGGTCGATGGGAGGATATTGCACCCTCGATGAATTGTATGTTCATCTGGATACGATGGCTGCCCGTTTCCCGAATTTAATCACAAACAGGGCTTCCATAGCTTCCTATCAAACCCATGAAGGACGTGAAGTGTATTGGGTAAAAATTTCTGATAATCCGTCCCAAGACGAAGACGAACCCGAAGTCCTTTTTACTGGTCTAACCCATGCTCGGGAACCTATAGGGATGCAACAGTTGTTATTTTTCATGTACCATCTGTTGGAGAATTATGAAACGGATTCTATGATACATAAATTATTGGATACGACCGAAATATATATTGTGCCATGTGTAAACCCCGATGGGTACGAGCAAAACCGCAGCACCGACCCGAATGGTGGAGGTATGTGGCGAAAGAACATGCGCGACAACCTTGATGGCTCGTATGGTGTTGATTTAAACCGCAATTTTGGCTATATGTGGGGATATGATGATACGGGATCATCGCCCTTTCCAAGTGATCTTACCTATCGCGGACCTTCGGCATTTTCGGAGCCCGAAACCCAAATGCTTCGGGATTTTTGTGCTGGACATGATATAAAAATCACATTAAACTACCATTCATACGGAAATTGGTTCTTATATCCCTGGGGATACATTACTGATACAACTCCTGATAATCAGGTGTTTTACAATTATGGGGAGACCATGACGGCTGAGAACAATTATGCCGATGGCCCAGCAAGTGTTATGCTGTACAATACCAATGGCGATGCCAACGACTGGATGTATGGCGACCAAACCACAAAACCCATGATTTATTCATTTGTGCCTGAAGTGGGAAATGGCAGCGACGGTTTTTGGCCGTCGGCAGCCCGTATTATTCCGTTGTGTCAAGAAAATGTGTTGGCAAACTTTTTAACGTGTTATTATGCTGGATGGTATGCGAATGTTAAAGATGAATCAAACCTTGTGGTAGAGCAAAACAATGGGTATTTTACATACAGCCTAAAGCGGTTTGGACTCAAAGAAGGCGCAACCTATACCGTAAGCCTTAAACCGGTAGATGATTCGTTCATTAGTTTTGGGGAACCAAAATCCTATTTTAATCCTGGTTTAGTGCAAGCTATCCACGATTCTATTTCATATTCGCTTAAAGAAGACTTATCGCAAGGATTTAAGGTAAGATATGTTATAGAAGTGTTTGATGGTGTTTTTACCCGACGCGATACCATTACAAAGATTTATGGCCAGCCCTCGGATGTTTTTGCAGATGACTGCAATACCAAAACGAATTGGACCAGTGATAAATGGGATGTTTCATCTTTTTACTATCATAGTCCAACGGGCTCCATTACCGATTCAAAAACAGGTAATTACAGCACCAATGCCAATACCTCGGCAACGTTGGTTCAGGATATTGATTTAACAGGCAATTACTCAGCAGCTGTTCTTTCATTTTACGCCCGTTGGGCCATCGAGAAAGGCTATGATTATGTGCAGGTTAAAGCTTCAACTAATGGAAATACGTGGGTTGCGTTGAAAGGTAAATACACCCATTCAGGAGGCTCTAATCAATTGCTCGGGAAACCACTATATGATGGTGAACAAGATGTTTGGGTATATGAAGAGATTGACCTTGAGCAGTATTTAGGAAAAAAGCTTAGGCTTAGGTTTACGTTGGTTGCCGATGGTGGTGTAAACTTAGATGGTTATTACTTTGATGACTTAAAAGTCTCGGTTTTTGATAATACCACAGGG
>CAZKHA010000247.1:0-4142 GCA_964552325.1 uncultured Bacteroidales bacterium | reverse complement strand
TCTTAAATGCCGCGTTAAAAGTTGATTTTGACACAAAACCAACCATTTGGGCGATGCCCTGAATCGAATATTTTTCAAACTCTGCCGAGAGCAAGAGCTGCTGGGCTTCTACAATACGATAATAGTTTATAAAATTGTAAAAATTTCGTTGGTAATGTTCGTTTATCACTTGCGACACATGCTTTGGCCGCGCCTCGAGCCTACTTGCTACATCTTCAACAGTAAGATTACAATTTACAAACAGTTTCTCGCTACTAATTAAATGCTCAAGCTTATTTATCAGCACTTGTTTCTGTTCAGCGCTCAAGCCTGAACCAGCATACTTTTGGGTTTCATTAGCCGTAGCCACATCTAGCATAGCTACTTCATCGGGTTCTTCATTTGATAATTCATCATCCACCTGTTCAGGTTGTCCCGTAATTACATTCGCAGGGGCCGCATGCTCTATTTGTAGCAAGGGATAGGCCGTTCGAAGAATGAGTTCCTTTTGAAGCATCCCTCGATAGGCTGCAAACAAGGTTATAACCAGCATACTTACATTATAGAAAATCTGCGAAACATAATGCTGCTTAAAACCGATCAAATACAAGACTTCATTAATCGCAAACAACAGGATAACACTAATAATCAGGGCCAAAATCCAGCGTAAGCTAATGTTTTCGGTATATGAAAAATGGTTTCCGATATACCTCTTGTGTTGTTTATACCTTTTAATGGCCTGGTAAGCATAATACAAGATTTGAATGTTGAAAATTACATACACCCCTATGGTATATAAAACGTACAAATACAACAACTCACTGTTGCTATCACTAAGCCTAACACCATTTGATACATAGTCAATACGGGTGGTATGTTCAAAAAACAAATAGGGTAATTGCAACACAAGAATAATAAGTGCAGGCAAAAAATGAAGGGCATGTTTACGTTTAATAAAGAAATCGGGGGTGCTTACCGATAATACAAAAAGGTGAAACAAGGGCGCAAACAAGAGGATAATTGGGATGATTAACGGATAACCGATCTCAATCAAATAATAAGCCTTGGCCACATACATAAAATTAAACGAAAAGTAGGCTGCCATTACTACTTGAAACAACCCCATGATGATGCGCGAAATGCCCGGTTTGTTCCACCCCAATACAAAAAGCACGATGGCTAATACCAACGATTGATATACAGGCAACGCAAAAAATACTTTTACCAAAAGATCCATTCTGTGTAATGTTAGCAGTGTAGAGGCCTGCACAAAGATAGCATAAAAACCCCGCAAAAGGCCACCACCAAAGGCTTGGCTTTACATTTCGCTAAAATGGGACGCCCTAAAAAGTGTACAGATTCCGGCAATCGTACTTCTTTATGCCCCCAATATAACCAAATGCTTGCTTATTTTGTGCTTCGATCAATTGTTACAATTCTAAATCCATCTATTTGTCTATGAGATTATTAAAACATTTTCTGTTCATTATCTTCTTCGGGCTTACGGGCTATATAGCTCAAAGCCAGAACTATGTTGAAATTGGCACCGGTACGGTTCAAAACTCCATGCCCATTTATTCCTATTGGAACTATTCATGGAGTTCGCTAATTTATAACCATGTTGATCTTGGATCGGCAAAAACCATTACAAAAATTGGTTTAAACTGCATCAATGGCCCCAAAACGGTCACCAATCAAAAAATGTATGTAAAATTGTCCCCAATCAATGTTTTTCCGAATGCGGCTTACGAAGATCCTACTAACAATGGCTATACGCTCGTATTTGATGGCAGCCTCAGCTTTCAAACCGGATGGAATGAAATAGTTCTTTCAACCCCAATTGTTTACGATGGCACCAGTAACCTAATTATACATTGGGAAAACAGGTGGGGCACTAGTTATGGTCCAATTTTCTTGTCAACCTCGTCCAGCATAAACAACAATAAAAACTGTGGTAATGATGTAACTTTCCCAGGTGTTGGGAATACGGGCTATTTGAACCCTTATCCAAGTTCGCTCACCAACATGCGGTTTTTCTATACGGGCACAGGTCCTGCAACCCCCACCAATCCTATACCGGCCGATAATGCAACCCGTGTTTCGGTTGGAACAACGCTAACATGGACACTTGGAGCCAATACCACTAGCTATGATTTATATTTTGGCACCTCACAAACAAATATGGCCTTAGTTGTAAGTAATGCTACTGCAACTGCCGGCAGTAATACCTACACACCACCTGCTCTTTTGCAAGACTCGCTCAAACATTACTGGAAAGTGGTGGCCAAAAACGGCTCACAGCAAGAGAGCTCACCTATCTGGAAATTCAAAACCGAGGTTGTTATTGACGAATTCCCCTATAATCAAGGTTTTGAAGACTCTACCGTTTTTAACACCTACCCCGTTGAAAGCGCTTGGACTATTGTTCCGGATGTGATGTGGTACGAAAGTACTATGGCGCCCCACACCGGCACGCTGAGCGCAAAATCATTGTTCTACAACAGTTATATGTATGCAATTTTGCAATCGCCAAAAGTATTGCTGCCGGCCAACCATCAAATCAGCTATTTTTGGAAAAACTCCATCTCCAAAGTTGCCGGACACGACTCCACTTTTTTTGAAATTACCACCAACGGAGGCCAAACATGGACTACATTGGACATCCTATCGCCCGCCAGCCCAAGTACTTCATATGTGCAACGTACACATAATCTGAATGCTTATACTGGGAATAATTTCTTTTTTAGATTTCGTTACACAACTGACAACTCAGGAAGTGCCAACGCGGTGTACCTTGATGATATTCTAATAGAGTCAACTGCCCCAACACCCGCTATCCAGCTTAGCTCCAATCAAATTGCTTTCAGAGAGCTATATGTTAATGGCCACACCACCGAAAAGCTGATTGTAACCAACAGCGGATCAGCAAATTTAACCATTAACTCAGTTAGCATCAGCACTCCATTTTCATGTGCCTATAGCGGAACCTTAAATCCAGGCCAATCCGATACCTTAACCGTTACATTTAATGGAAGCACCGCCGGAAATTATTCAAGCAACCTAACGCTCAATATTTCGGGTAGCTTCTCAGGCAACAATGTTATACCTGTAACAGGAATTGTTCTTAGCGATTTAATCAATTTCAGCGAGGACTTTGATGCTAGTTTACAACTCCCAGCACATTGGAATAAGTTGAATGCAAGCAGTGTAGCCGGATTTGACGTTACAATTGCCAATTCGCCAGCCGATGCACATTCGGCACCCAATGCTGCTAAAATGTACAATGCCACCGACCTAACCTCAAGCTTAATCCTCCTCACACCAGGAGCAACAAGCTTCAATTCAAACACGTTGATATTTTGGGCTAAAACCACGGGTGTTGCTTCACAAAACCTCCATGTCGGCTTAATGGACGACCCTTATGACCCAACAAGTTTTGTAGCCTCCCAAACCGTTCAACTGACGCAAACCTATACCGAATATTCAATAACTTTTAACGCAAGCAACACCAAGCCCTACCTTGCTTTTAAACATGGTAATGGAAACCCAAACACAACCATATGGATTGACGATGTGGTATGGGATAATCCAATTCCCAACAACCCACCGCTGCCAGCTTTAGCCTTGTACCCAGCTGTAGCAGCTCCACAGCTTGACATTATGATGCCTAACCATTACCTAATCTGGGCCGATGGTGGCGGCAACCCCGATGGATACCGTTTGAGTCTTGGTACCAACAATCCACCCACTAATATCCTAAACAATGTAAACCTAGGCGACACCGTAGTGTTTCAAATTGGCAATACACTTAGTTATAGCACAACATATTATTGGCAAATAACACCTTATAATAACAATGGATCGGCCTTAAACTGCCCTATTTGGTCGTTTACAACCATGGCTGACCCAACTATTGCGCAATATCCCTTCAATCAAAGCTTTGATGCATTGATCCCAGGTTCGGCTTTCTATTATCCTCCCTTTATGATGGGCTATGTTTACCCCTTGGGCTGGTCAGTTCAAAGCACAGCTAACCAAGCAACTTCGTGGACTGTTATCGAAAACTCTGCAGGCGCGCCCGGCAACGCGCATTCGGCACCCAATGCCATGTTTATGGGCAACAATGCAACAAATTCGATGGATGAATGGCTATTTACACCGCC
>CAZKHA010000246.1:0-4194 GCA_964552325.1 uncultured Bacteroidales bacterium | reverse complement strand
ACAGTGAAACATTGTGTGATTTATGAATGTATTTGCTTTGTGCCATGCACAAAGACATGGTTTTCGCCGAAAGCGGCGGGGAATTTGCCCATAGAGATCAATATTTTGCATCTTTGTGTGAAATAGTTGGTTTTTATAGCGCACTCATATATAGAAAAGCGAATTTGCGAATGAGTGGAAAAAACCTTATCAGCGCTTCAAAACCCGATTTATAACAGGACTTACCGCATCAGCCACCACCCTGATCCAACCCAAGCTTCTTTAGGAGTGCCTTTGCCACCGAATGTACCATAAACAAATCCTCCTCGGCTAAATGGCTAATACGCTCCTGAAGATGCAGCATAGTAGGTTCGCTTTGAGCCGTACCCGCAGCCTCCAAAACACAATTAATATGCTCATTCATAACCTTAAACGATGCTTCACTTGCCGTCTTCCGCTTTTTCTTTTTAAGGCTTATATGTAGTTTTGACAGTTCATAAGCCATCAGCATAACTGCCTGACCAAGGTTAAGCGATGGATATTTTTGCACCATGGGTATGTAGGTAACTACTTGGCAAAGTTTCAACTCGTCATTGGACAAACCCGATTCCTCGCGGCCAAAAACAAGCCCTATCTTACGGATTGTGGAGCCTTTATCTTGAATAAAACCAGCAAGCTCATTCGCCGGAATGTAGTTCTGCTTCACATTGCGACGCTTGGCGCTGGTGGCAATGCTAAAGTCGAGGTCGGCCAAAGCTTCCGGCAAGCTATTAAAAACAGTGGCATTCAATAGAATTTCGGTGGATGCATGGGCTAATTTCAGCGCACCATCGGCTAGGTGATTACAAGGCCTGACTAACCGAAGCTTGCCAAATCCCATGGTTTTCATGGCTCTGGCTGCAGCACCCACGTTTTCGGGCACCGCCGGCTCCATTAATATAATGTATAGTTCCATAGCAGCAAAGTTATCCTATTTTACGTTTTCCCACATTCCAACAACCTTTGCGGATTTTTTTAGCGTCCAGCTTTTCAGCAGATTTCGACTAAAAACCAATCATTTCATATTCACATTCAAAAAATAATAGTTTATAAAAGTTTACTTTAAAGACTTTTACTGTATATTAGAGCGATTCAATTTGACTAATTATTAATCATTCTACATATAATGTTGGTTATAGCACATTCCTATTACAGCCTCAGGTACGGCACCTTATCCGTTGAAGATTTGGTTGACAAAGCTGTGGCTGCGGGCCTCGATTATCTGGTGCTGGCCGATATCAACAACACTTCGGGGATACATGATTTTGTAAAGGCTTGTACCGAAAAAGGCATCAAGCCCATTGCAGGCATTGATGTGTTTCGAGCCAATAAACGGCTCTATACGCTAATAGCATCTGACAATCTGGGTTTTACAGAAATGAACACATTTTTAAGCCAACTGCACACCACCCAAACAGCTTACCCTTCGCGTGCGCCAGCTTTTGAACGGGTAAACGTGCTTTACCCTATTGATAGCCCAATAACGTTCGAAATGCTTCCAAATGAGTTTGTGGCCATCCGAGCCCAAGACACCACAAAAGTAATGGCATTGCCCGTGGCCCTTAGGTATGTTAAAATGCTTGCTGTACATTATATCAGCTTTGATTCACCCGAAGGGCATGAGTTGCATGTTCACCTGAGGGCCGTTCACAATAATTTATTGTTGAGCCGTTTAAGTCCCGACTCCACAGCCCCTGCTAATGAAGGCTTCTTTAGCTTGGCCAATTCGCAACACGTTTTTACCAATCATGCCCATTTTACGGCTCATGCAGCTTTTATCCACAAGCGATCTACCATCAACTTTGATTACAAATCGGTCAAGAACAAGCGATCGTTTACGGGTAACCGTTACGATGACAAAGTATTGCTCGAAAAATTGGCTATCGATGGCATGCATTATCGTTATGGAAGCAACAACAAACTTGCTGCCCAACGTGTAAGCAATGAGCTTCATATAATTGACAAACTTGGGTTTTCGGCCTATTTCCTTATCACCTGGGATATAATACGTTATTCGATGGCACGCGGTTTTTACCATGTGGGCCGAGGTAGTGGCGCCAATAGCGTGGTGGCTTATTGCCTCAAGATAACCGATGTAGATCCCATTGACCTTGACCTTTATTTTGAACGATTTATAAACCCAAAACGCAGTAGCCCGCCCGATTTTGACATTGATTACTCGTGGAAGGAACGCGACGAGGTTACAGATTACATTTTTAAACGCTACACCACACGCTACACAGCCTTATTGGGCGCCATGTCAACATTTCGCGATAAGTCGATTTATCGTGAGCTCGGAAAAGTGTATGGATTGCCCAAAGCCGACCTCGACGAATTGGCCCTGAACCCCGAAGTGCGTTGCACCAAAGATGATATTGCTCGTAAAATCCATTCCTTGGCCCAAAAACTGGCCGACTTTCCCAATATCCGCAGCATTCATGCCGGAGGAATACTTATCTCGGAAGAACCCATAACAGCCTACACCGCATTGGATATGCCTCCCAAGGGTTTTCAAACCACACAATGGGATATGTATGTAGCCGAAGCTATTGGCTTTGAGAAGCTCGACATATTAAGCCAACGCGGCATTGGACATATTAAGGAATGTGCCGAAATAGTGGGCCGCAACAGGGGAATTAAACTCGATGTGCATCAGGTAGAGCAATTTAAGGCCGATGCCCGTGTACGCGACCGAATTAAACAGGGCGAAACCTTGGGCTGTTTTTACATCGAAAGCCCAGCCATGCGGGGCTTGCTTAAAAAGCTCCGCTGCGACAACTATCTAACCCTGGTGGCCGCCAGTTCGATTATCAGGCCAGGAGTGGCCAAATCGGGCATGATGCGGGAATATATCCTCCGTTTCCACAACCCAACCGGCTTCAAGTACATCCATCCTGTTATGGAAGAACAACTTAAGGAAACCTTTGGCGTAATGGTCTATCAAGAAGACGTGCTAAAGGTTTGCCATCATTTTGCTGGCCTCGATCTGGCCGATGCCGATGTGCTGAGGCGGGCTATGAGCGGCAAATTCAGGGGAAAAAAAGAAATGGAACGTATTGTAGGTAAATTCTTTAGCAATTGCGCTGAAAAAGCTTACCCTCCCGAAATCACCCAAGAAGTTTGGCGGCAGATAGCCTCGTTTGCCGGATATTCATTTTCAAAGGCACACTCAGCCTCTTATGCAGTTGAAAGCTACCAAAGCCTCTATTTAAAAGCCTATTACCCCTTAGAATTTATGGTGGCCGTTATCAATAATTTCGGGGGATTTTACCATACTTGGGTTTACTTTAACGAAGCAAGGCGGTGTGGCGCACAAATTCAACTGCCCTGCGTAAACAAAAGCGAATACCTTACAACCATCGAAGGCGACGCCATTTATGCGGGTTTCGTTCATCTGGATGGGTTTGAGTCGAAAGCTGCCAATGCCATTGTGGCCGAACGGCATAACTCAGGGCCGTACACATCGCCTGAAGATTTTGTAAACCGCGTGCCTTTAGGCTTGGAACAAATGATGATTCTTATTAAAGTGGGGGCGCTCAGGTTTACCGGCAAACCAAAAGCCGTGTTGCTTTGGGAAGTGCATATGCTGGCCAACAAGCAAGCCCCCAACACCAATCAGCCCATATTGTTTGGAAAAAAAGTGCGTGAATACAGCCTGCCCCAGTTCGTACATTCGCCCATTGAGGATGCCTATGATGAAATAAATATCCTTGGGTTTCCGGTCACCATGAGCTATTTCGATTTGCTGCAAACCACTTTCCGTGGGCAAGTAATGGCCCGTGAAATGATGAACCATACAGGTAAAATAGTACGCATGCTAGGACATATGGTAACGCTTAAATATGTAAAAACCAGCAAGAACGAACTCATGCACTTTGGAACCTTTCTCGACGCTGAGGGCGAAATCTTCGATTCGGTGCATTTTCCGGATTCTTTAAAGCTCTACCCCTTTAAAGGCCGTGGAATGTATTTGCTACTAGGCGAACTAACCCAAGAATTTGGGCATCCATCCCTCACTGTCCATAAAATGGCAAAAATGCCCCTAAAACCCGACCCGCGAGCCGAAGGCAGGTAGTTGGGTAGAAGGCTCAGGGTGAAAGGTGCATGGTAAAGCTTGCCCAACCGAAGCATGAGGGTGGGGGTGCATGGTAATGGGTAAATGGTTCAAGGTTAAAG
>CAZKHA010000245.1:0-4242 GCA_964552325.1 uncultured Bacteroidales bacterium | reverse complement strand
AAAAAAGCTGCAATGGCGCTTCTAAAACATTAAAACTTGCAATAACCGTTTAATTTAATCTATGGAAACCGATTCTTATCACTGTGCGCTGGCCTTCTAAAAATGGCGAATAGAAAACTGGCAGCATTTAAACAATAGAGGAAGAAACGGATTGGACTATTGCCTATTATAACCCTGACAAACTGTAGGTTGTTACCACCAAAAGCACTGCCGAACTGTAAATATCCCTCGTTTCTTCTCTACCAAAGCAGCAGCCGGTTTTCCGCCATTTGTTTTTAGGCATCAAGAGGTGAAAAGCAAACAATTTATTATCAATAATTTAATGCCTAATCGAGCCCAAGAATAGATTCAAAAGGCTGTGGCATTGAAGTTTTTGCTATCTTTGCCCCGATGAAAAATATTCGAAACTTCTGTATTATAGCACATATCGACCACGGTAAAAGCACCCTGGCCGATCGTTTATTGCAATTTACCGATACAATTACCGAACGCCAAGCCCAGAATCAGATTCTGGATGATATGGACTTGGAGCGCGAGCGGGGTATAACCATAAAGAGCCATGCCATTCAGATGAATTACAAACATAATGGCGAGGTTTATGTCTTGAATTTAATCGATACTCCGGGCCATGTTGACTTTTCGTATGAGGTTTCGCGCTCGATAGCTGCCTGCGAAGGCGCACTGTTGGTTATTGATGCCACACAGGGTATTCAAGCCCAAACCATTTCGAACCTCTATTTGGCCTTAGAGCATGATTTAGAAATCATACCTGTCCTAAACAAGATTGACATGGACAATGCCATGCCCGAAGAGGTTAAGGACCAGATTGTTGATTTGATAGGTTGCGATCGCTCCGAGATAATTGCAGCAAGTGCAAAAACCGGGTACGGTGTAGATGTTATCCTGGAAGCCATTGTTGATCGTATTTCATGCCCCAAAGGCGATCCGGATGCGCCCTTACAAGCCTTGATTTTTGATTCCGTTTTTAATTCCTTCCGCGGCATCATTGCTTACTTTAGGATTTTTAATGGTACGATTCGATCAAATGACTTCGTAAAATTTGTTGCCACCGGCAAGGAGTATCATGCCGATGAAATTGGTATCTTAAAGCTTGAACGTGAGCCCTCTAAAATGCTTGCAGCCGGTAATGTAGGGTACATTATTTCTGGAATTAAAACAAGCAAGGAAGTAAAAGTTGGTGATACCATTACACAGGTTGATAATCCATGTACGGAAGCCATTTCTGGATTTAGCAATGTTAAACCCATGGTTTTTGCGGGTGTTTACCCCATCGATGCCGATGATTATGAAGAATTGCGGGCTTCTATCGAAAAGCTTCAACTAAATGATGCATCGTTGGTGTTTGAGCCTGAATCATCTGCCGCGCTTGGTTTTGGGTTCCGTTGTGGTTTCTTGGGCTTATTGCACATGGAAATCATACAAGAACGCCTTGACCGTGAATTTGATATGGACGTTATTACCACTGTTCCGAACGTTTCGTACAAAGTGGCCACTACCCGGGGCGAGAATTTTGAAGTTCACAACCCATCCGGCCTTCCTGATATTACCCTGATTGATTACATCGAAGAACCCTATATCTCGGCCAACATCATTACCAAGGTTGAGTATGTTGGGGCCATCATGAAACTTTGTATTGATAAACGCGGGGTGGTTAAAAACCAAACGTATCTTACAACCGATCGCTTAGAGTTGATAGTGGATTTGCCATTAGGAGAAATCGTATTTGATTTTTATGATAAGCTTAAGTCAATATCAAAGGGTTATGCTTCTTTTGACTACCATATTACGGGGTATAAAGAGGCCACCTTGGTCAAACTCGATGTGCTGTTGAACGGCGACCCTGTGGATGCGCTTTCAACCCTCATTCACCGTGATAATGCCTACTCGTTTGGCCGAAGGATGTGTGAAAAACTTAAGGAATTGATTCCACGGCAACAGTTTGATATTGCTATACAAGCTGCCATAGGTGCAAAAATCATAGCCCGTGAAACCATCAAAGCTGTACGTAAGGATGTAACAGCCAAATGTTATGGGGGCGACATTTCGCGTAAACGTAAACTGCTCGAGAAACAGAAAAAGGGTAAAAAGCGTATGCGGCAAATTGGCAATGTAGAAGTTCCACAATCAGCCTTCCTTGCTGTGCTTAAGCTCGATTAGCAATTTAAAAATTTGGGCCGTCAGTTGATCTCTGGCGGCTTTTTTTGTGCCTTAATCCTTAAAAAGTTTGTACTTTCGACCGTTGTAAACCAAAACCTCATGAATGCTTTCATAAATCATTTATTGCGTGCGGGCATTACGATTGGCCTGCATGACCGTGAAGCCTTTATCGACAAATTCAGCCAACTTTTAAAGGATAGGGTAAACAACCCCGAGGACCTTGAAAAACTTGGTGAAAGCTTGCTTGAGGGCATGGAAAACGTTAAAAACCAACTTACGCTTGAGCAGATTTTTTCGAATGCTGCGAGTGAAGGAAATAAGGACCTTACCAAAAGCATCAACAAATTAACCGAAGCTGTAAATGAGTTGAATCAAACCCTAAAAAACCAGCAAAAGCCATGAAGATTTTACGAATCCGTATCATTATCCTGCAAATCTTGAGGGCGAGGCAAATTCTGGCAGTTATCTTTAAACATGCCTTTAGCGAATGGTTTAACAGAAGTATATTTAGAAGACGAACACGCCGTAACAATGTTGCCAAGGAATCGCGAAGGCAAGTACATACCACCCAGGAGCGGCTAAGGATTACCATCGAGGAACTTGGGCCTACCTATATTAAGTTCGGGCAAATACTGGCCGACCGTCCCGATGTGGTATCTGAACGTTTTCGCAAGGAACTTAAAAAGCTGCAATCAAAAGCTATCCCACTTTCTGATGAAACGGCATTAGGGCTGATTGAGAAGGAATTAGGTTGCCCGATTATGGATATTTTTGCAGAGTTTGATTATAACTGCCTGGCATCGGCATCCATTGGCCAAGTATATAAAGGAATATTGCATAGCGGTGAGCGGGTAATTGTTAAAATACAACGTCCACATATTGAGAACAAAATAAAGCTCGACTTATACTTGATGCGGTATTTGGCCCGCAAAACGGTTGAAAAATACCCAGAACTTGCTGCCATAAACATCGTTGGTTTGGTAGATGAATTTGGACAAAGCATTCTAAAAGAGTTAGATTATTATAACGAAGCATCCAATATTGCGCGGTTTAACGAACAGTTTAAGAATAACCCGAGCGTCTATATTCCAAAGGTTTACGTTGAATATACCACTAAGCGGCTTTTGGTGATGGAGCAAATACAAGGAATAACCCCCGACCGAACCGATTTGATGGCTAGCAAGGAATACGATCCCGAAACCATAGCCCGGAATGGAGCCGAAGCGGTGCTGCAGATGATATTTGACCATGGCTTTTTTCATGCCGATCCTCATCCCGGGAATATCTTTATTATGCCCGGTAATGTAATAGCCTTTGTGGATTATGGAATGGCCGGTGTATTAAGGCAACGCGATCGCAATTTTTTAGCCGACTTTGCCATGGGGTTTGCAAGCGGAAATGCCAAATCAATTGCTAAAGCGCTCGTAAAACTGGCCGATGTACGTTTCTTTAACCGAATGGAGGATTTGGAATTCGAAATTGAGGAAATCATCAAAAGCAACAGCCATTTGCCATTCGATAAGATTGACTTTTCGGGTATTATGCAAAAATGTGTGAACCTTATCATCAAATATGAACTTACCATCCCATCAAGTATCTATATGTTGTTAAAGGCTTTAGCCACTATCCAGAAATTTGCGGGCGATATTTATCCTGGTCTATCACTTGGACCCATTATATTGCCATACGCCAAAAAAATGGTTCTCAGCAAATACGATCCACGTCATTTAGCAGCAGAGGTTTTTGATGGCCTCAGCGATTATGCAAAGCTGTTAAGAGTATTTCCATCCGAACTAAGCGAGATACTTTATAAACTTAAGGAGGGCAAAATAAAACACGACGTTTCGCTTATGGATGATGCGCGAATGAATCAGGCCTTAAAACAGTTCAGTCAGCGGATTTCGCTGGTTATCTTACTTACAGCTATGCTTTTAGGCTCCATTATTTTGATTGTTTGGGGAAAGCATGATACTACCCTCGTTCAAATTGGCTACACAACTTCTGGGATAATAGGTATTTATATGCTTATCAAACTATTTTTTAAGGTAAGGATCTAAAAAAAAC
>CAZKHA010000244.1:0-4267 GCA_964552325.1 uncultured Bacteroidales bacterium | reverse complement strand
CACCACCGCGCATTTCGCTGTAATCAACCCCAGCCGTGCCGAAGTTTTTAACGGGAGCACCAGGCCGTAAGCTGAAATAATTAGGCCCAGTTAGCAAACTGCTTTCGTGGTTGTCGCGTAAATTGGCATACAAGCCCAGGTTTTTACCGATATATGCAAACGCTTCAGCTCCTACCCATCTGTGTGAAAGACTTGTATCAGCATTATTATAATGATTGAAGCCTGCAACTGGTCGAGCCGAAAAACGAAGCAAAGAATCTTTATAAAACCCTGAAAACGAAGCAAAACTAAGTCCCAGGTTTGCTTTGTCTTGTTTATTCGATAGGGTGTAGGCATGGCTTGCATCGGTGCCTAGTTCCAAAAAGTACGCTTTTAGGTAAAAATCGAGGTCTTGCTTCAGCATTCTGTCCATAGGCTGTTTTGCCTTAGAAGCTTCCTCAAGCTTTTGAGCTATATGCTGTCGCGAATAGGGCTTTACAGTCGAATTAAGTGTAATATAACCTTGGTTGGCCAATTCATCTAAAAATTCATAAATGCCTGTATTTGAAATGTGTTCATAGGTTGTTTGAGCCTTAACTCCTATTACAAAAAACAAAAATATGGTAAGGATAGCACTTGCTTTTTTCATACGTGTGGTGGCTTTGTGTTTCTATCTTTATTAGTGTACGTTATGTTAACAACGGCTTCTACTATTTGTTTTGGTTAATGGGGTGGTCACACAGTCTTAAAATCAGTGTAAGTAGGGCTTATGCACATAATTAAGAGCTTAGTTTGAGCGAGCTTTTTTTATGATGATGTTGTATAAGGCCAACCAAAAGTATTTGAAATCGGTTAAAAAGGGATGTTTTTCGCACGCAAGAAGGTACTTATATTCCGATGCTTGAATTTCTTCAAGGGTTTTTGGCATGTCAACATAAAATGGGGGTATCAGCCCTGGTTTAAACTTGCTTCTGAATTCTTGCATTTCGGGTGTGTACAGGCTAAAATAGTGTTTGCTCAGCGGCCGAACACCCACAAGTTTTAAATCGCCCTTCAGTAGGTTAATTAACATGGGTAGTTCATCAAGCCAGGTCTTTCGCATAAATTTACCCGCTGTGGTTACCCTGAAATCATCCTTAAATTTACCTCCTTCTTGCAGGCTACTGGTCTCAAAAACATATTGCTGCAGGTATTCTGAATAGGCATGCATGGTGCGCATTTTAAATACCCCGATTATTTTTTTGTTCTTGCCAAATCGTTTCAGGCGTATCAATGGGCCATAGGTTGGCTCGTAATCGTAATACGGTTCACGTTTTTTTCGCGCAACAAAATAAAGCAAATTGCCCACAAATTCTTCCCGAATAATTTCAAAACCACATGAATACAAACGGCCCAAGGTTTCAGCCCGCGACAGCACACGGTTATTGCCTTTGGTGATAAAGAAATAGAGATGCTTGGTAATATTTAGCTTAGGGAATACACGTTTAAAGATGAAGTCCAAAGCGTAATAAAGGTGGTTTATTACAGGCGGAAACTTCTTCAGTATCCTTTTTTTGCGCAGTACATAGGTTTCTGCAGATCCAACAAAGACTCCACCCACGGGAATTTTGGCGTTAACCGCCTCAAAAAACTTGTTGATGTATTGTATGTCGTTTATACGCTTCAGGTTGATGATGTTGTGATAGAAATCATCTGGTTGGTTTGAGATGTTGAAGCGTGTGGTAGTGGCAAGCACCAAGGTTTGGTGAGCCTCTAATTGTACCGATGAGCGAATGAATTTGTACACGTCTTCGCCAGCTTCCTCAACGATGGGTTTTTTAATGGAGGCTAATCGAATTGGGTCGCTAATGGTTTGAATGTCGTCTTGAGATGGTTGAAGTTCCTTAACTGCGGCTTTTTCTTCGCTTTCGTATAAATAGCCTTTGTTTTTAATTGAATCGTAATATGCTTTGCCCAGCGCAAAAAAAACTTCGATTATGCTTGTAAAAAATACTGTGCCAAATAACACACCTCTTGAGTAAGTGTAAATTTTGAAATAGGATAACGCAATCGTAATGATTCCTAAAATGGTGAAATTGCTAATGATGACAGGCGTTATTGCGTTAAGCTTCTTGTATTTGCCTTTAAAGTTGTATTTGTCGAAAATCAATGAAACAGCTACCCATAAAAACGAAAACAGAAAAAAAGGCTGTAGGTGGGTTGGCAGAACCTTGTTCATGGTTTGGGGCATCCACCATGCAATGCCAATAAAAACGGAGCTAAGAGCTAAGTAATCAATGGTTATGACTGGGATTTTATTTCTCATTTAGATGTGTTGGTGCAAGAATAGAATAGTTAAGGGTATTAATGTTTAGGCCAGGGCATAAGGAGCGGCAAATTTAAGAACAATTGGTGTACAGTGTCCAAACTTGAGCATATTAAGTGGGTTTAACAGCTGTTTTTAACTTTTTAGCTAAGTATACGATGTTGTAAAGTGTTTCAGCTAAGGCATATAGAGGCAAGTTGGTAATTTTGTTCCAACGCCCATGGTTTAGCCATGTGCCTCCAAATCGTGCCTTAAAATCCCTAACTCCATAAGGCTCATCGGGTTTTCCCATGCCCATAAAATCAAAATGGTGGCAACCAGCTTTGTGCCCGTATTCCATAGCAGCCCAAGTTGCCATAACGCTGGGGTAAATTCCTTCCGTTTTCAGCTTGTGATCGAGGCCACAAATGTACCACTCATAGATGGTATTGCCTTTAACCATGGGTGCAACTATCCCACCTACAACCTGTTGTTGGTAAATACAAACAAATATGCCTCCTTGTATCAAGCCTTTAGTAGCCAGTTGGTTTATGCGTTCAAAAAATGCTAATCCGGGTAAAGGCTTTAGTACTTTGTGGTTATAGAGGCTGTGTAAAAGTTTATAAAAATCAAGAAGTTGTGAGCTGTTGGGTCTATGTTCAACCACTAAGCCATTCGCCATGCTTTTCTTGATTTGCCGCCGCCTGTTCTGGCTCATGTTTTCCCACATATGTTGCTGATTTGCAATGTCGGTAATCAAATTGAGCCGGTTCGAGAACTTATAACCAAGGCTTTCGAACCCACTAAAAAGATGGCTTGTGTCGCGTTGGTTTCTGAATTGGATAAACAAGTTGTACCATGGGATCTGCTTTTCCAGTTCAGCTATAATTGAAAGAAGGCAGTCGTGTTCGGTAGATGTTTTGTAAAATACTGGGCCATAGATTACCTGGGTTTTGGTTGCCAAATACTTCAATGGCCATTTTTTGCGACTATACGAAAAAATGCACGAACCAATAATTTCTTGATGTTGGGTGCAGATAATTACGTTGGTTTCGAGGTCGGGGAGCTGTTCGTAAAAATGTAGGATAGAGCAGTTTTGGAAAAAAGGTATGGATGACTGTGCCAAAAACCCCGCAAGATGTTCGTTTTTAATGATTTCGTGGATGGAATAGGTTGTTGATAGCATCCTTATGGGCTTTGTTTTCGGGGTGATTTGTTTAATCGTGTTCGGAATGAATCAAATGTTTTTGTTGCGGAGCATTTGGGTGCACATGAAAACAGCAGCTTGTCCATCGCCAAAAATTTCAGGGTAATTCCAACTCGTAATGGTTGATAGCTTTCCGAAGTTTTCAATAATTCTAGGATAATCTGCATCGCATATAGCAGCAGCCCCGCATTCCACCAATTCTTTCCATTCGGTTTCGGGACGCAAAATAAGGCAGTGTTTGCCAAAATAGAAGGCCTCTTTCTGTACACCACCGCTATCAGTTATAACGAGGCTTGTGTTTTTTTCCAATAGAATCATATCAAGAAACGAAACGGGTTCAATTATTTTTAACAACGGTTCTGTTGTAAGTTTTTGATATACAGTTGATGGTAAGTTTGTCTTTAGTAGTTTTGATGTGCGAGGGTGTAAGGGGATAAGTACTGTTTGTTGGCTTAATCGTGTAATTTCGAGTAGGGCCTCAAAAATGGCGGTCAGTCGTTCAGCTTGGTCAGTATTGTTGTTGCGGTGGATAGTACAGAGAATAAATGGCTTGCCTGTTAGATCGTTGTCCTGCAAGATGGTGGATGTTCTTTCGGCAAGTTCGCCAAAATGTAGGCTGTTGTCGTACATGATATCCCCACAATGGAATATGCCTGGGTTGTCGGCAGTAAAAGGGCTCTGGTTTGTTGGATTAAAACCTTCGCGCACAAGGTTGTTGTAACCTGTAGTGGTTGGGCTAAATAGCAAAGTGCTCGAATGGTCGCACATGATACGGTTTATTTCTTCGGGCATGGCCT
>CAZKHA010000243.1:0-4268 GCA_964552325.1 uncultured Bacteroidales bacterium | reverse complement strand
CAGAAAGAAAACATTGTTCGGGTTCAATATCGCCACAAACATAAAACAAATGGGTTTATATGGTACGAAGCGGTTGCACAGAATTTCCTGCACAATCCGCTCATTAATGCAATAGTTGTTAATGTGCGAGATATTACTGGGATAAAATTGGGTGAGCTCGAACTTATTAAGGCCAAAGAACTTGCAGAGAAAAGCGACCGATTAAAGTCGGCATTTTTGGCTAATATGAGCCACGAAATCCGTACCCCGATGAACGGGATTCTGGGGTTTGCCGAATTGTTGAAACTGCCAAGTTTAACCGGCAATGACCAATTAAAATATATTCAGATTATTGAGCGCAGTGGGCATCGGATGCTTAATATCATCAATGATATTATTGATATTTCGAAAGTGGAGTCTGGTTTGATGAAATTGAATATTTCGGATTCAAACGTAAATGAACAAGTTGAATATGTTTACACTTTCTTTAAACCTGAGGTGCATGCAAAGAAACTGCATTTTACCTTTAAAACGCCTCTGCCGTCAATTGAAGCGAATGTAATTACTGACCGAGAAAAACTGTACGCCATTTTAACGAACTTGGTAAAAAATGCCATTAAATATACGCCGGTCGGTTCAATAGAAATTGGTTATGCGCTAAAGGATTCGTTTTTTGAGTTTTATGTAAAGGATACCGGAATTGGTGTGCCCGACGATCGAAAAGAAGCAATTTTTGAACGGTTTGTGCAAGCCGATATCGAAGACAGGCACGCCTACCAAGGCGCTGGTTTGGGCTTGGCCATTTCAAAAGCTTATGTTGAAATGCTGGGCGGCAAAATATGGGTGGAAAGCGCAACGGGCAAAGGATCGGTGTTTTATTTTACGGTTCCAACTGCAAATAAGAATGCCATGCCTAAAGAAGTCGAATCTGCACCTATGGAAAATATGTTAAACTTTAGCTCGGCAAAAAAGTTGAAAATACTCCTTGTTGAAGATGACCCTACCAGCGAACTGCTACTAAGAGAAATCACCTCAACGTATTGCAGGGAACTTATCAGAACTGCAAATGGCCTTGAATCCGTTGAACTTTTCAAGCAAAATCCCGATATCGATTTGGTTTTAATGGATATTCAGTTGCCAGGAATGAACGGGTATGATGCCATTCGCGAAATCAGGAAAATTGATCCCAAAGTGATTGTAATTGCCCAAACAGCCTATGCCTTGGCCGGTGACCGAGAAAAGGCCTTCGAAGCTGGTAGCAATGATTACCTTTCTAAACCCTTCAGCAAGCGGAAGCTGATGCAGTGCATAATGGGACACATCGGCACACGTTAAGCTGCATATGATACTGTGTGGCTCAAGTATTTAAGTGCGCTAAAAATTTGTCCTATTGTAAATCTATGGCTGCCAGCATGTCTGTGCGCAGCAAAACCTTGGCAGTATCTGATATATACTGCGATGAGGCCAGGGTAAGCTGTGGGAAAAATTGCCTGAAATCGTAAGCAAAGGCCTTGTAATGCATTAAAAGGTAAGGGGTTGCCTGTTCCATTTGCGATTCAAAGCTGGTCCTTTTTGCCATTCCTTCGAAAACCTTTTGCAAAAACGCGAGATCCGAATAGTTTGAGAGCCAATCCTGGGAACGCATGTAAGGGAATATCCGCTTCGACTTTTGAGGCAGCTGTTCAAATCTGCTTTCAATAGTCTGGTAGTGTCTTTGCGCAAATTCATTCAACGATGAATTGCTGTAAACGTGCCAATTGGCAGCTAAAAAATGATCGTAATAAATATCCACAATAACCCCTGAAAATTTTCCGAATTTGGCGGATAGACGTTCCTTTGATAGCCTTACCTGTTCATGCGTATCAGTGTATTGGTCAATAAACCGGTGGTATAATATCCCTTTTTGAACCGCTTCGTTATATGCATAAAATGCCTTCCCTTTAACTGAATCAGCAATAAAGTTTCCAAAGGTGATGTCTTCATCAACAGGTGAAAGGAATAGATGGGCTAAAAAATTCATGTAAATAAGATGGGCTTCCTTCGATTTGCTCACGATACAGCTTTAGTGCCGTACCACTAATTTAACGTATTTCCACTGCCCATTGTTGTCAGAAAACATCAAGTTGTATAGGCCATTTTCAAGCTTGCTAACATCAATGCTTGCAACCGCTGCATTTTTGTAGTTGTTGTATTGTTGCAATTGCCCATTAATGTTAAAGATTTTTAATTCGTTTATGCCTGTAGTATTTTTTAATTCTGTAAATGCTTGGGCTGGGTTTGGATGGAGTATGCTTGTGTTCTCAACGTCTGTTAACCCAACATTATCAACTCCGGTTCCGCTCAAAGGAACTGTAAAATAGCCAGCATTGCTGCCTATGTTTATTTCAGCTTCTAACAATCCAATTTGCTGTGGGGCAAAAGCTGCTTCAAAGGCCATATCTTCGCTGGGTGCAAGGGTAAATGGGTAGCTATGGTTGTCGTTTAGGATAAAATGTTGTGGTGAGGTACCTCCTAATGCCACGTTGGTTATTACCAAGTCAGCGGTTCCTTGGTTGGTAATCGTAAGTTGCTGGTAGTTTGATTGTGAGCCAACAGGCTGCATTCCAAAATTGATGTTTGATGGGTTTATGCTGAATACAGGTAAATTGGTGTTGAAGGTAATTAAGAAGGTAACATCTTGTCCTTGTGGGTTTATGCCAGCTCCTATAAATTTATTTCCATCTTCTGAAACGTCGTTTACCGAATAAAAGGTCCATTCTTGGGCATCCGTCATCCCACGGGCTTGGGCATAATCATTAAAAGTGGTGATAATGCCTTGTGGGTCTCTAACAAAAGCCCGGCGCAAGGTTGGTGCGGGCGGCCATGCAGGAACGGTATAGCCCAGCACTGTGCCGTCGTTGGCTGCGGCAGTTGGCACAATGTTGTTGTTGTTGAGCGTGTTGGTAAATGTAATTGTTGATGTAGGTGTCCATAAAAAACCGATGCCCGTAAGTTCGCCAGTTACATAATTGCCATCCGGACTGGAACCATAAGCTTCACCAAATTGGTTGCTGTTTACAAAAATTGCTTGTCCGTTATACCAAATTACGGGCGTGCGTGATGCAGCTGTTGTTTGGGCCCATCCAAACACCACAGCCCCATTGGCGCTTATGCCCGATGCGCGTGAACCGAGTCCTACTCCAGCTCCAATATCTTGATAACCATTTGACTGTGTCCATTTAAACGCACGGTAGTCATATCCCGGATACCATTGCAAGCCCACCAGGGTTGTGCCATCTGCCGTTATATCCCAACCTGTATTGTAGTCGGTAGCAAAGGCCTGCGGAACTGCTGGGTTAATGCCCAAAAACGTCCACACGCCGGTGCTTGGATTTAGCTTACCAGCAGTTTCAACATTGCTGCCATTGTAAAGAAATTGGTTGTTCGAAAAACTGCCACCCACTGTGCCGTCTGACGCCACGCCATAGGGCGTTCCTGATAAGGTTGTGATAGAACCTGTGGAAGCGGTCCAGAGGTACGATGAACTCCCGCCAAATGCGCTTCCAACAACATATTCGCCGTTTAAGGTCATGGATGTTGGATACGTATAGGCTTCAACCAGTATGCTTACTTCAGCCGCAGACACGGCTTGATGGTTTTTGGCAATTGCCTGTTTTGGTGTTGCTGACAAAATATTTGACTTTTTTGGAGCTTGGCTAAACCCAAAACCACAACTTACTACCAAAAGAAGTAAGAAGACTGACGTACTGATGTGTAAAAAACTGGTTTTCATGCTAAGGTGGGAGGTTTGTTTGTAAAATAGGTCAAGTAATTGTAAGCCAGCTATATGGGTGGTTCAGTGCAAATTTATTGTAAGCAATGCTCCGCCATTGTTATCCTCTGGCCTATAATCAAAACCATTTGTTTGTAAAAAGGTTTAAAAGGTTGTATCTTCGATGTTTGATTTTAGTCATTCTGTCTGGCCAATCCCTTATGAGTAAAATTATCGATTCTGCAATGAATAATTTGCCTTTTCTGAAGCAGTCAGTCTATCAGTGCTTCTCTAATAGTCTGATAGAGAATGTTATTGCCGCTAGGATGAGTGAATTGGGTTTGGTCAATCTTCGTGCTTACTTCGATTATGCCGTAGGCGTTAAGGCAGAAGAGGAGGCCATTTATAAAAAGTTGATTAACAGTTATAGTCAGTTCTTTCGAAATAGTTTAACGTTTGCTTTTCTGGAGCACAGCATCTTTCCTAATTTGATGTTAGCCAAAGAAAATCAACCGCTTAAAGAGGTTCGGGTTTGGTC
>CAZKHA010000242.1:0-4286 GCA_964552325.1 uncultured Bacteroidales bacterium | reverse complement strand
CATAAAAAAAGGCCACCCTCAAGGGCAGCCTTTATTTTTTGTGGTAAGTAGGTTATTTCTTTTTATTGGGTAGGTCGAGGCCATAGCCGTGTTTACGGTCAACTACTTTAAGGATGAGGGCTAAAATCATAGCCAGAACACCAAAACCAGCAAATATTAGCTCCGGAACAGTGTAATTGTACTTAGCTCCGGCAACACCTGCAGAAATTTGTTCAGAAACGCCTGGGTTAGATGCTGATATAGACCATCCGATGAGAATAGGAACAGCCAACAGGCCAATATTTTGAATCCAGAAAATGGCGCCATAGGCAGAGCCCAAATAGCGTTCTTCAACAATTTTTGGAAGCGAGGGCCACATAGAAGCCGGCACGAGTGAGAAAGCGGTTCCGAGGATAATGATGGTTCCAATGGCAATCACAACATTGAAGCTTTCGGCTGGCACAAGAGCAAAAATCAAATGCGATACCGTTAAGAGGATAGCTCCATAAAACATCATGGTAGCACCTTTGCCCTTAACATCTAAAAAGTAACCAATAAAAGGAGTAAGAATCATAGCACCAATTGGGAAGTACGAAAAATAGGCTGCTGCGTCTTTAACGGATACATCTAATTTAGATGCCAACATATCGGTGGCGAATTTCTGGAAAGGGAAGATGGCTGAATAGAAAAGCACGCACAAACCTGAGATGGCCAAGAAACCAGGGTTGGTAAAAATCTTGCCAATATCACTGATTTTGAACTCATCTTCAGGAGCAATGCCTGAATCACCCGTTTGTTTATCGAGGGCGCGATCCATAAATGTATAGACAAAGAAGGTGATGAAGCCGATACACAGGAAGGCCAGCCCCATAAACACTGAATTTGAAGGACCTCCGTTTTCGCCAAAAATGGGCGATAAGCGGAATACAGCAAAAACGCCTAAGCGAGCAACTGCCATTTCGAGGCCCATTGCCAATGCCATTTCTTTGCCTTTAAACCACTTAACAATAGTTTTTGACACCGTGATTCCAGCCATTTCTACACCTACACCAAAAATAGCAAAGCCAAAAAAGGCCAATTTTGCAGAAGCAGGAACTTCAACAAAGAATGAATTGAGCCAAGTAGCTAAACCAGTGGCAGCAAAACCTTCGGTTAGTGCATAAAATTTAATAAAGGCACCGCCAACCATGGTAATACCAGCCGTAATTAAAGTAAACCTGATCCCCATTTTATCGAGAATGATACCCGAAAATATTAGGAAGAAGGCGAAAACATTCAGGAAAAACTCTGAACCACCCAGCATTCCAAAGACTTCGGGCGACCATTTGTAGATTTTCTCCATTTCAGTTTGGAAGGGAGCAACCACATCAACAAAGAAATAGGCGAAGAACATGGTTGTTGAAATAAGTGCAAGGGCAATCCACCGGGCTGTCTTTGACTCACTTAAGAGTGTTTTTACTTGTTGTGTCATAAAATTTAGTTAAGATTATTTTAGGGTTGAAACTTAATTTTGCATAAAACCGAACACTAAAAAATTTTTGGAAGGCACAAATGTAGGAAATCTTTTTTTACGTAGATTTGTCAACCCTTTTAAGCATCAAAAGAGAAAAATAATCTGTTTCAAAAAAACCAATGCAATGAGAATATTAATAGTTGCAGCAACATGGCTTGAGGCTAAGCCCCTCATGTCCGATTTATGGTTCCTAAGGAAGTTTTCGGGGAACCTTTATTCTTTCAGATACACCGAACACCGTGTAGATGTGCTGGTTACTGGTGTTGGGATGCTTGCCACCACTTATGGCGTTACCAAAGCCCTCGACAAAACCAAATATGCACTGGTTATAAATGTCGGTATTTGTGGTTCATTTTCAGCTGAATTTGAGCCGGGCTCGGTTGTAAACGTTCACGAAGAATGCCAGCCAGAGTTCGGGATTACGGATTCAACTGGCTTTACACCCATTTTGGACGTAGGTTTTGACACAAGCCTTCCTGACCACTTTAAAGAAACTGTTGTTAGCAACCCGCATCACAACCAAATTATTGGTTTTAAACACCTACCCTATGCACGTGGCGCTACTGTTAACCACATGGATTTGACGGGCAAGAGCCATACTTCACTCATGGCCAAGCTAAACCCACAAGTTGAAACCATGGAAGGCATCGGATTTTTCTACCCTTGCATGGCCCGCGGAATACCATTTATCCAAATTAGGGCCGTCTCGAACTATGTGGGCATCGAAGACAAAAGCGAATGGGCCATCGAACTGGCCATCGAAAACCTGAAACGTACGGTGTACGAAGCCATGGTGGCAATGCCCAAATAATCCATGCAAAAGATTCGCCTCGGATTTTCGCCTTGCCCTAACGATACCTTTATATTCGACGCCCTTGTTAATGGCAAAATACCTAGCAATGGGCTTGAATTTGAATGCCACATAGCCGACGTAGAACAGCTAAACACCATGGCATTTAATGGAATGCTTGATGTAACCAAATGCAGCTACCATGCCTATGCCCATCTTTACCAACAGTATTACTTGCTAGATGCAGGTTCAGCCTTGGGCACCGGCGTAGGGCCTTTGTTGATTGCAAAAGACAGCAAACGCTTTACCGATAACCCCTCCCCTAGTATCGCCATACCAGGCAAATACACCACAGCGGCTTTCTTATATCAATCAGCTTTTGGAAACAAAGGCACAAGCCACGAAGTGCTCTTTTCGCAAATAGAGGATGCCGTGTTACAGGGCAAGTTTGATGCCGGCGTTATCATACACGAAAGCCGCTTTACCTATGCCCACAAAGGGCTTCAACTAATAGCCGACCTTGGAAGTTTGTGGGAACAAAAACATAGCCTGCCCATACCGCTTGGGGGTATTATTGGCCACAGAAGGCTTGGAAAAGACTTGGTGAGCCAGGTTTCGGCCCTTATCCGTGCAAGTTTGCAGTTTGCCTTTAATAACCCTAGCTCTTCGGCCGACTTTATCCGATGCAATGCCGTTGAACTAGAGCCAGACGTAGTTTTGAAGCATATCAACCTTTACGTAAACCAGTTTAGCTTGTCGCTGGGCGCTGAAGGAAGCCAAGCGGTTGAATATATGCTTAAAAGCATCAATGGAAGCAATTACTTGCCGCAGTATTTCGAAATTCGATAGCTTTGGTAAGGCATTAGCAGTAAATTTGCCATCTTGTTAACAAACCCATTTTAATAATGTATATAGTAACCGGTGCCGCTGGCTTTATAGGAAGCTGCATGGTAGGCAAACTCAACCACAAGGGAATAACCAACATTGTTGCCGTGGATGATTTTACCAACCCCAAAAAAGATATCAACCTAAAGAACAAGGCGATACTTGAAAAGGTTGACAGAATGGATTTTGCCAAATGGCTCGACCAAAACCATCGGCAGGTAAAAGTAGTTTTCCATTTGGGTGCCCGCACCGATACCACCGAATTTAACACGGCCATATTTGACCTGCTCAACCTCAACTACTCGAAACAAGTTTGGGAGCTTTGCACACAACATGGCATCCCCCTGCTGTATGCCTCGAGCGCAGCCACCTATGGAGCAGGCGAATTGGGCTATACCGACGATGAAAGCCTGATAGGGCAGCTTAAGCCCTTGAACCCCTATGGTGAGTCGAAGAACGAGTTCGACAAATGGGTGCTTGCACAAGCCATGCAACCTCCGTTTTGGGCAGGCTTTAAGTTTTTTAATGTGTATGGCCCCAACGAATACCACAAAGGCAGGATGGCGTCGGTTATCTTCCACTCCTTCAACCAAATCAAGGCTACCGGCAAGGTTAAGCTCTTTAAATCGCATAGGCCCGATTTTGAAGATGGGATGCAGTTGCGCGACTTTATTTATGTAAAGGATGTGGTTTCGGTGCTTTACAAAATGTTTGAGGCGCAAAGCCAAAGCGGCATTTACAACCTTGGAACCGGAAAGGCAAGGGCCTTCTTACACCTAGCCCAAGCCACGTTTAAGGCCATGGGTAAGCCTGAGAATATTGAGTTTGTTGACACCCCCATTGATATTCGCGATAAATACCAATACTTTACCGAAGCTGCGATGGAGAAACTTGCTAAGGCAGGAATCGAACATGATTTCAGAAGCCTAGAAGCAGGCGTTTATGAATATGTTACGGATTATTTGATGGAAGGGAAGGTGATGTGAGGAGTTAATGTGCTGATGTGCTGATGTGCTAATGTGTTGATGTGCTGATGTGAAGATGTGCTGATGTGCTGATGTGCTGATGTGCTCCTATGTAATAAAGTCTTCTCTTGGTTAGGCCAATTTTTTTCTTTTG
>CAZKHA010000241.1:0-4353 GCA_964552325.1 uncultured Bacteroidales bacterium | reverse complement strand
TGACACAACACCAATTCCTAATAGCAACCATTTACTCCTTCATAAGCGCTTCAATCTCGGCAACTTCCTTTGGAACTGACGTGCTTAAAACCTGTGAGCCGGTTTCGGTAATCAGCACATCATCTTCAATGCGTATGCCATTACCGCGCATGCTGGCAGCTTGGGTGCTGTCATCGCTTGGGATATAAAGCCCAGGTTCTATGGTTATTACCATTCCCGCTGCCAATACTTCAGCTTGCATGGCATCGTGCACATCAATACCCAAGCTATGCGTAACGCCGTGAATCAAATACTTACGTAAGCCATGTTTTTCAAATAACGCTGCGGCCAATCTATCAATATCGGAAACCATAAAACCAGGTTTAAGACTTGCAATCAACTCTTTTTGAACTTGCAGCACAATGTTGTAATACCTTGCCTGATCAGGTGTAAACGTTCCCGAAACAGGGATTGTACGTGTGATATCTGCACAATAACCCCGATAATTGCCGCCCACATCCATTACCACCAAATCACCGGACTTCAACATGCAATCGTTTCGGTCATAATGCAGCTCCAATCCATTCACGCCTGAGCCGATGATGGATGAAAAAGCAAGGTGCCTGCAGCCATTGTATGTTATACCGTACTCCACGGCAGCTTGCAATTGATATTCCCAAGCACCCGGTTTACATTCCTGCATTGCCAACCTCAAACCTGCCTCGGTAGCCTTAATTGCTTGCTGAATCCATTCCAGTTCTTGGTTTGACTTAAGCTGTCGCTGACCCGACAATAGATTGCCTAATGGTTTAACCACCAAGCCATTATTTGCAGCAGCGAATTGTTTTCTTGAGTCTTTGCCAATGAACAACGGCCTTGCATTGAGCCAATCTGCCACAAAGTCGAAGCCTGGTTGTGAAACATACAGCAAGCTGGCTTGTGAGGCAACAAGTTTCAGGTAGGCCTGAAAGTCTTTAAGGTCGAGCAGGGTGTCGGCAGCGTTTGCGCAACCTTGATCATTGCCAAGCTGGGAAAATAAGATGGTTCTGCATGCTTTGGTCCCGACCAACAAAGCCTTTTCAGCCACAATCAAATAGGTAGCTGGTTGGTTACAGCCGGTTAAATAATAAAAGTCAGGATCTTGAACATAAGAACAGCCCTCCTGAGACGACACATCGGCGGCCCGCAGCACGGCGGCTTCGGCGGGCTTAAGCTTTTGGATGAACGCCTTACGATGCTCCAAAAAAACATCCTGGCCGGATAGTTGGTAAAACGTCAACAAACCGGCCAGAAACAAAACAGTCCTTTGCATAAAAAAGGATTATTGAACCAATTTACGCTTTAGCGTCATTTTCTGACTCATCGGAATGGTCATGTTCTGCTGACCTGTCAATGCCAGGGTCATCTCATTCTCCGAAACATTGTCTTCGAGTACAGGTATAAACTTTTTAAGGTCAAAATATACGGTTCCCTCCACTACGCCGGTGCCTTCGATGTAAAACTCCATGCCCTGCATGGATGTAGAACCCTTTGAATCGATGGTGCCTTTGTACGTGGCTTTTAAATAGGTAACGGCATCAAGTTTTTCAGTGCCAACGAGCGTGTATTCCAATTTGTTCAGATTAACGATGCTCCCACCCATAAAAGGCATGGTGTCGTTGCGTTCAACATTCCATTTTTCGCCATTTTTTAATTTCTTGCCGGCAAACTGATGAAAGGGTGAAGCCCCGCCCATACTCGCAGGATCAATGCCGATACCCGCTTGATTTTTAGCGGTCGTATCAATTTTGCGTAGCATTTTCCCCAGCTTATCTATCACTATAATTGGGCTACCTGGCACTTCTGGAATCGACATGGTGGTATCCATCATGGGCATGGTCATGCTTAACACGATGTCGCTCATTTTCATTTTAAGCTGATAGCTGCCGTTTGGCAGTACTTGATCAACGGTAAGCGCATTTTTGCTCGAACCGCTTAGTTTTATTTCCATATCTTGCCCACCCATCGACTGCACAATCTTGCCATCAAATGTTACTTCATATTTAAGCACATCATCTTTAGACAGTTTCATCTCGGGGTTTATGGCTTTTTGGCCAACAACCAACATGGCCGGCATAAGGAGGCCAAACAATACGAATGCTTTAAATTTCATAGTTTAAGTTATTTAGGTTATTTAATCAGATTCAGGGTTTAAAGTTAATTTTTGGGTTGTGCCTGACAAGGCCACGGCGGTTTGAAATACCAACTGTGCTACTTTGGCGGCTTTTGCAGCATCTGCTAGATCAGGATTGTCTGACACTTGATGGTAATCTTTATGCAGGCCAGTAAAAAAATGAACTGCAGGAATTCCTTTGTCTAAAAAGGGCTGGTGGTCGCTCCCGCCAAACCCATCGTCAGTGTTATTTGCCAGCTTTAAGCCAAGCGGTTTGTTGCAATCCTCTATCAAACTACGCAGTTCGGGAGTGCGGCCAGAACCTTCTACTGAAAGCGAATCGGGGCCACCGCGGCTTATCATATCCATATTAAGCATAGCTATGGTGCTGTAAATGGGGAATACCGGCTTCTTAAGCAAATAGGACGAGCCAACAAGCCCTAGCTCTTCTCCCGCAAACAAGGCAAACACCACTGAACGCCGGGGTTTTACGCCAGATTTTACAAACGCTTCGGCCACGGCCAAAACACCAGCCGATCCAGAAGCATTGTCATCGGCACCATTGTAGATAACATCGTCTTCTTCCGAATCCTTTTTCCTCGTCTTCTGGCCAATATGGTCATAGTGTGCACCTATCACTACATACTCCGTGGCCAAATCGGTGCCGGGCAACACTGCCAACACATTATCTGCTTTGATGGGCTCAACCAATACATGCGTACTCATGTTGGCCCGCATATTCGCCAAGTCAAAAGAATTTGGCTTTAAGGCAGCATCAATGCCTTTTTGATTCTCTTTCAAGGCATCCACAGAGCCAAACAATGCCATCATCACATTTTCACTGCCATGAATAACAGGAATATGCCGATCGCTCATTGTAAAAGTTTGATTGGCAACAATATGTGCTGGTATAAACTTCGAAAGACCTGGCCATGTATAGCCTTTTGGCACCAGAAGCTTATGGTTTAAGGGATCCGTTAAAACAATTACACCAACCGCCCCGTGTTTACGGGCTGCAGCAACCTTAACGTGCATATCGGCCAATGAATCAACCGGGAGTTTTAAAAAATTCTTAGCGGTTTTACTCTCCAGCGGGCTATGGGTAAGCAGAACCACAACCTTTCCTTTAACATCCACATTTTGATAATCATCGTAACCAAACTGTGGCGCAGAAATTCCATAGCCCACAAAAACCAGGGAAGCGTCCACAAGGGTGTCACCCGTCATCTCGAAAGGAATAAACCCAGATTTCAGCTCATAACTCAATACGCCTTGCGGGGTACTTAATGCAAATGAGTTGTTTTCAGCGAGTTTGGCCTTGCAAAGCCCTATCGAATGAAAATAAGTCCCACCAAAAGGTTCCAGGCCTAATTGCTTAAATTTCCGTGCGATATAGGCTGCACCCGTGTCAAGCCCAGCACTCGGGGTAGCACGTCCGGCCAACGCATCGCTTGCCAAAAAACCAATATGGCTTTTAAGCAAATCCGCTGTAATTACATCTTTAGCGTAAACTTCAGGTTTTTGGGCAATTACGACATTCCCAACGAGAAGGACCAAGCAGGTCAGAACTAGTACAGCCAGCTTTGTATGCGTAAATAATGGAAGGTAAGGGCGCTCAAAAGCCCTTAAATGTCCAAGCCTCTTGCTAGTATCCATTTCTTTATGAGATAGTTGCATAGAATCAGCATCTCCTGATAAAAAGTTAATTACCATAGTTTTCTTATTAAACAGTAAAACAGTCGAAGAGGCTCAATTTCCATCAGCGAAAATAAAGATAAAAACCGTTACAAAACCATTTCTGCCAAAAACAAAGCCGTAACGAGACGATATTGAGGAGCCAAACATGCTGGTTCTTCGCTTTATTGAGCGGGTAACTAATTGGGATGCAATGAAGATCTGTTTGAGTATTGAAAAGTGAAAGGTACAGGAAAAGAGTGAATGGAAGAAGGAGTGAAAGGGTGAAGAGGAGAAAGGGTGAAGGGCTCCTAATCAGCAACAAATCAACAATTTTCGATATACCCTTAAAGGCAATTCAGCGATGGCCAAATACCATGGAAGCAGATCGTTAATTGGGCTAATTCTCGTGAGGATGCAGGATCGTCCTCGTAAATCTGATGGGGGATTGATATTGTGAGGCCTGGGATTACACTTAAAGCAAAGCCAGTCAGGCTGTTGGTCTCAAGTAGCATATTTACTGCTTCTTAGTGATAATGCGAAGCAAT
>CAZKHA010000240.1:0-4435 GCA_964552325.1 uncultured Bacteroidales bacterium | reverse complement strand
TGCCTTAGAATTCAAGGAAGCCGGCAGCCACCATGCATTCAAAAGTTTAGTTTAAAACCAAGCAACCCACCGTTTGGGGGCGGCAAAACTTAGCTTAAATATCCCAATGTTTGTTACCCCAAATGGCTAGGGTTGCGCATGCTGCGGGCTTCCGTAGCAATTCAGGCAATGGGATTATAGCGGGGCTAAAAAGGCCCTTTCTTTGGTTACTTTTCTTTTGGCCGCTTGGAAAAGAAAAGTAAGGATTGTACAAATATGTTATTCTAATTTCATGAACAACAAGCATTAGGAGCGAATGACTATTGCTAAAAAAGCTTGATGGCTTCCATTACCTAGGTTTTTTAAAACTGACACATAATCATACAATTACGCACATAATTTGGCATAGAGCCAAACGAATTTTACATTGCTTAAAGGTGGCTTTTACAGCCTCAACAACAATATTTCTCGAATCTTCTCAGGCGTTATGGTTCCCCGTTCGCCCATGCGCACAGGCGATGGTTCTGAGAATCGCTTCACAATAACATCCACTGTATCAAGTCCAATATTATATTGCTTTAAGCGTGTTTGGATGCCGAGGTTATTAAAAAACTCCTCTGTCAATTCAATGGCCTTGTCAATGCGATGATCTTCGGTACCTTCTGTAATATTCCACACCCTTGCGGCAAATTGTAGCAACTTCTCCTTTTTTTCGGCGCGCATCACCTGCAAAACACCTGGCAACACGATGGCCAAGGTTACTGCATGATCTAACCCGTGCAAGGCGGTTAGCATATGCCCAATGCCGTGTGTGGACCAATCGCTGGGCACACCCACGCCAATAATGCCGTTCAATGCCATGGTTGAACACCACATTAAATTGGCACGTGTATCATAATCATTGGGTTGGCGGAAAACTTTCGGCCCTTCTTCGAGCAAGGTTCGCAAGATAGATTCTGCAAACCGATCCTGCAAGGGTGCTTGGGCTGGATAGGTAAGGTATTGCTCAGTGGTATGCACAAAAGTATCTACAATGCCATTGGCAACCTGATGAATGGGCAAGCTATAGGTTGTTTGTGGATCCATTACCGAGAATACTGGATAAACCATTGGACTAGAGAATGCCCGCTTGTCGTGTAATGCTTCATGGGTTATTACACTGTTGCCGTTCATTTCGCTGCCTGTGGCTGGCAAGGTAAGCACAACGCCCAGCGGTAGGGCTTGCTGTACGCGAACATTTTTTGAACAGAAGTCCCAAGGATCACCTTGGTACAAAGCGGCGGCGGCGATAAACTTGGTTCCATCGGCCACTGATCCGCCACCAACGGCCAATAGAAAGTCAATTTTTTCTGACTTAACCATCTCTACGGCTTTCATCAAGGTATGATAACGCGGATTGGGTTCTATACCGCCAAACTCAACCACTTTATGGTTTTTTAAGGCCTCGCTAACCTGGGCATATACCCCGTTTTTAAAGATGCTGCCACCCCCGTAGGTAAGCATAACAGTCTTATCTTGTGGTATTTCTTTGGCAATTTGTGCAATTTGGCCTTTCCCAAAAAACACTTTTACGGGATTATGAAAAATAAAATTATTCATGGCAATTGGGTTATGTTTCGTAATTTTGACAACTGGCTTTTGGCCTCTACAAAGTTAGCAAGAAATGAAGAAACTCCTTGGCAAGATTTTACGTTGGGCACGCAACCTGGCATTGATTTTTTTTGCAAGCACCTTGTTTTTCACTATTTTATATAGGTTCGTACCCATCCCATTTACACCCTTAATGCTCATTCGGTACACGGAAAACCTTGCAAGCGGGAAACCTGCCCATATCAAAAAAAACTGGAAGCCCATTGAGCAACTGCCTCAAAACATGATCTTAGCGGTGGTTGCTGCCGAAGACAACAACTTTTTAAGCCATTCGGGATTTGATTTGGAGGCGATAAAGAAAGCCCGCAAACACAACGAAACCCATAAACGTAAGCGCGGTGCCAGCACCATTAGCCAACAAACGGCCAAAAATGTATTCCTGTGGCCCGGCAGAACATGGGTGAGAAAAGGCCTGGAAGTTTATTTTACAGTGCTTATCGAAGTGTTTTGGAGCAAGGAACGGATTATGGAAGTGTATTTAAACGTGATAGAAACAGGGGATGGGATATATGGCACAGATGCCGCCGCACGCATTTATTTTAACAAATCGGCCGCCAAATTATCAAGGGCCGAAGCTGCACTCATTACGGCAGCCCTACCGAACCCCCGCAAAAGGAACCCCGGAAAACCTTCAGCCTACCTCAGCGCAAGAAAAAACCTCATACTCCGGAATATGAACAACATAGGAAAAGTTGAATTTGACTAAAAAACCCATACATGAAAAAGCATTTAAACTACCTGATTGTCGCCCTTATTAGCTCCAACTGCCTGATAAGCTTCGCGCAAAACCCCACGACTTCGCCCAACCAACACCTTAGTATGGCAACCCTGTATTTTCAGCGCGCTGCCGAAAACAAAGCCCTGTATTATCAGGCCTACAACTTCGCCCGCATCAGTCTCGACAACGATTTGCAAAACAACCCCGATCCCCGCAAACGTGCCGTGGTGGTTGATATTGACGAAACTGTGCTGGACAACAGTCCGTTTGAGGCCAAATGCATACTCGAAGGCACTTCGTACCCCACCTATTGGAACGAATGGGTGCAACTGGCCCAGGCCGAGGCACTTCCGGGAGCAGCCGATTTCTTAAACTATGCGGCCAGCAAAGGCGTTGAAGTGTTTTATGTAAGCAACCGCAAAACCAACGAACTCGAAGCAAGCCTAAAAAACCTTCACGACAAAGGATTTCCTATGGTTGATGAGCAGCATTTGCTTTTAAGGACCTCTACATCGGTTAAAACCGAACGCAGAAATAAAATCGCAGAAGACTATCGTATTGTGCTTTTAGCAGGCGATAACCTCAACGATTTTACCGAGCTGTTCGAAAAACAAGATACTGAAAAACGGAATCAATTGACTGACAGCCTGCGGAATGAATTTGGAAAACGTTTTATCGTGTTGCCGAATGCCATGTACGGCGATTGGGAAAACGCGCTTTTTAATTACAACAACAAACTTTCCGCTCAGCAAAAAGACTCTATAAGGATTAAAAACTTACGGAGTTTCTAACAAATCTTTGATGTAAGGTGGAGGCCTGTCAAAATACAGGCTTTGGTAGCCCGTGCCGGTCTGTTCGGCCATTGGCTCGCCAAAAGGTAAGTTGATAAACATCTGGTAGGGTTGGCCTTCCATATCGGTTAAATAGGTGTTTGTTCCAAGATGATCTGGGTGGTAAAAGTAGATAAAAATCTTGGGTTTTGTGCCATCCAGGTCTTCTTTTACAACTCCCGTGGCGGTGTTTACGGGGGCAAACTTCACTTCGGTGTGCCCGCAAAGCTTGGCATAATGCTGCAAATCGGCAAGTTGCCGGGCTTTAAGCCCCCTACCGTCGGTTGGGGCCTATTACCTTTCTGTTTTTTTTGTTATTTTTGTGGGCAAGTTGATAAAAAAGGATTTCATTACGAAATGTTCACGAGGCATGAAAACACAGGAGATACTGATCGCACACCCACAGACCAATGAGCAGCTTTTGGCTTTAAAGGCCATTTTGCAAGCCCTTAAAATCAAATTCGAGGTATCCCATGAAACAGGGTACAATGCAGCGTTTGTGGAAAAGATATTGGAAAGCAAAAAGCAAATGGCACAAGGTAAATTTACCGATGTAAAGCAAGAAGACCTTAAGGCTTTTATTGAAGGCTTATGAGCGCCTATACTTTGCGGTTTTCCGAACAAGCCAAAGAGGATATTCGGATACATAAAAAAACAGGCAACAAATCTGTTTTAAGGAAAATCATTCTGCTTTTAGAAGAATTGGCAAAACATCCGTTTACCGGTACAGGCAAGCCCGAACCACTCAGGCATTCCCTGACGGGTTGTTGGTCGCGCAGGATCAACCGCGAACACCGCATCGTTTATGAAGTTGCTGACAACATCATTTTTATTCTTTCGGTTAAAGGTCATTACGAACAATAAAGCTAAACATCTTTAACATGGATGGCTTGTTGGGTATAAGGCATAAACTTCACGACTTCCTACCCAAAAGGTTGAATAATAATTTGTTGGTTGTACAATCACATTAATTAAAATCTGTTCGTTCGTTGTCCTTTTGTCTTCCTTTGGCACACTTCGGCAGGCTCAGGGCAGGCTATTTCCACATTATCCCACTAGCACAATAGCTCATTATCACATCAGCACATCTTCACCCTTCGACAAGCTCAGGGCAGGCCATTAGCACATCTTCACACTAGCACACTAGCACATTTCCATATCTTTTGTTACGGTGCGCTGCACCTTGGTAAAAAACTCAATTATTTCCCTTTCTATAAAGGTTTCGGTGCGCTGCACCTCACTCCAACCTATTGCCCGC
>CAZKHA010000239.1:0-4486 GCA_964552325.1 uncultured Bacteroidales bacterium | reverse complement strand
GAGTGGCGTGGCCTTCTAAAAAAGGTGAAAAGGAAAACCGTAAGCAATTAATTAATAAGACAAAGAAACCCAATTGGTGACAGGTTGCTAATACCAATCCCTTTGTGGCTGGTGTCTGATAGTCAAAACCATGCTTTTAATAGCCCTGGTTTCTTCGCTACTAAAAGGCATCCGGTTTTCCATCATTTTTAGGAAGCCTTGAGCTTTTGGTCCTTTTGTTTCACGACAAAAGGGCAATTATAGCATAACAAGCTAAACACAACCAAATTTAGCACCTAAAAACAGCGAAGATCCTCTTTTTTTAACTATCTTTACGGCAGTTTCACTAGCTACTCGTAAATAAGGTTGTATATGAAAAAAGTGCTTTTTACACTGCTTCTATCGTGGTTTGTGTTGGGCTTACGTGCCCAACCCGTTCAAGGTTATATTGTTGTGGATACTTCGGGCATTCAAGTGCTAAAAGTTTGGGGTACCCACGCCCAACGGGGTTATGCCCAAGGTTACTTAACCGGTAGCCGAATAACAGATCTGATTAAAAATTATATCAAACCCTCGTTTGGTCCCTATTACAACATTGCCAAAAGCATTATTACAGCAGGCGTTGATATTCAAATGCCAGCTGATTATGCTGTTGAATCCCAATCGGTTGTTGATGGCATGAATGCTGCGGGCTCAAATCCTGAAAATTTTGACCAAACCGATATTTTGCTTGCCAATAGTTTTTTGGATGTGTCGAACCTCTTGGCCAAAAAGCTTCAGGGTAATGGATGTTCTACTTTAATGAGTTGGGGCGATGCCACCCTTGGGACCGACCTTGATGGTAAAGCCATTTGCTCGCGCCATATGGACTGGACTGTGAGCCCAATACTTTATAATAACAATACGATAATAGTTCATTTCCCATCGGAGGCCAACGAGCGTCCATGGCTTCTGATAGGCTATTCGGGCATGCTGAGCGCATTATCGGGGGCAAATCCAGATTTTGCTGTTTTTCAACAAATGATGTCGGACGTTAATATCCCTGGGCAGCACAATCAATTGTATGAACCTATTTGGATGACCTTACGCAAAGCCCTGGAAGTACTTGATTATAATAATGATGGAGCCAATAATGTTCAAGATGTGCGTTCGGCTTTGGCTGAGAGATCAACAGGTTTTGCCGATGCGTATATTGTAACTACCATGAGCAAAAATAATCAGGTTGATAGCCTGGTGGCTATGGTGGCCGAAATTGCACCAACCACGCCAACCCATACCTATCGCTACAACGACTTTCCGGATAGCATCCCGGGCGATAACCTGTATGCTGCCAATAATCGCATCAAACGGAATAATGCCATGAATTTTTGCAGCCGTTACAATGGGATTCGGAATAATATTGGCGATGGCACCCTCATCAGCACTATCCGGAACTGGGAGTTGCTACGCGATTTTTCCCATCAAAGTACCAATATGCAGTTCATGCAATACGGCCCTGAGTCCGACTTGTTGCAGATGAGTGTTTTTAGGGATGGAAGGCCTGCCTATATGAATGACCCGGTGGTGTTTAGCCTTTCCGATTTGTTTGCAATGCCGGTTTTAAGTGCCGATCAAGTGCCAAAAGTTGACTTGGTGGTTAGTCCGGTGCCTTGTAAAGATTGGGTCTGGGTGCAAAACATAGCCAAAGGCAGGTATTTGGTTGAATTGATGAGTATGGATGGCAGAACACTAACGCAGTGGGAGGCAAGTCTTCCTGGCCAAGTTGGTTTTTCGAGCTTGAAAAATGGTTGCTATATGTTGCGATTAAGCAATGCTGGAAAACAGTCTGTACATAAACTAATTATTAACAGATAATTGCTCCTAGACGGGTTTTCGTGCCAAAAGCCGAACTATTTCTGCTGGGCCTTGATGCAGCGGACCTTCATCAATTTCGATATTCGTCTCGTAAAACTCAACGATTTCGAGGTGGGCAAAGTCTTCCCTAACATCGCTTGCTTCGTAAAGCAAATCAACAGTCTTAGGGCCTGAGCTTGTATTGCCAAAGTGTTTTTTTGTAAAGGCTTCCAACATCACATAGCCACCTGGTCGCAAAAAGCGTATCAAATCCCTGAAAATTTTTCTTCGGATGGTTTCGGGCAAATGAATGTAAACCAACCCAATTAAGTCAAAGTTTTCATCCTGGTACTGCACGTTTTCAAGGTCAGCAATGCGATAATCAATTTTAACTTGTTGTTCTTTAGCAAGTAGAAGTGCCTTTTGCATGGCAGCCTCGCTTTGGTCAAAGGCATAAACATCACAGCCAAATTTTGCTGCAAACACGGCATTACGGCCTTCGCCATCGGCAGGCAATAGAACCAATGACGGCCTTAATTTGCGAATAACTTGTTCAAAGTAAAGGTTGGGCGATTTCCCATAGATGTATTCGCTGGTATGTTGATACCTTTCGTTCCAGAGTTCTTTTGACATACTATAAAAATATGGGCAAAAATAATCCATTTGTTCACCCAAAAACAAAATCTATATCTTTGCCTTATGCCCGAAAGTTCAATTGCTGTTCGATTGTTACGCTGGCGTACTCGCAATATAACTGAACGCCAATATGTTTATCTGTTAAGCTTTGTGGTTGGTGTGCTTAGCGGATTGGCTGCTGTATTGCTAAAAAACACTGTACATTACACCCACACACTTATTTTGGAGGTGTCAGCCCTTTTTGGGAATAACTATTTGTATTTCATTACCCCCACTATTGGCATTTTTTTAACCATTCTGTTTGTCCGTTACATCATAAAGGATGATATTTCGCATGGTGTGAGCCGCATTTTATACTGTATATCCAAAAAAGGCGGGTTTCTTAAGATGCACAATATGTTCTCGTCGATGGTAGCAAGCACTTTAACCATTGCTTTTGGAGGATCGGTAGGTGCCGAAGCTCCCATCGTGCTAACAGGCTCGGCCATTGGCTCTAACCTGGCACGGCTGGCCCGTGTAAACTACAAGACCATCGTTTTGTTGATAGGTTGTGGGGCCGCCGGAGCCATTGCCGGAATATTTAAGGCGCCAATTGCCGGAATGGTCTTTGCCCTGGAGGTTTTGATGTTGGATTTAACCATGGCAACCCTACTCCCCTTGTTGATTTCGGCTGTTACAGCTTCGGTGGTGTCCTTCTTTTTAATTGGACGCAATGTGCTTTTTGCCTTTAGCCTGGATTCACCGTTTACACTTGACCGTATTCCCTTTTACATCATTTTAGGAGTTTTTACTGGTTTTGTGTCATTGTATTTTACGCGCTTTTCGAGCCGTACAGAAGGTTTGGTGAAGCGTATCAAAAACTTATGGCTGCGCATGGCATTAGCAGGGGCTGTTTTAGGCGTACTTATTTTCTTGTTTCCATCACTGTTTGGCGAGGGGTATGATGCCTTGCTGCAGATGTTGAATGGCAATGGCGATATGATTGTAAACCAGTCTGTTTTTAGTAATTTGCACGATAAACCCTGGCATTTTTTAGGTGTGTTGTTGGCCATTATGTTCTTTAAAGTGATAGCCATGGCCGTTACCAATTCAGGAGGTGGGGTGGGAGGGGTGTTTGCACCAACTTTGTTTATGGGTGGTGTGGCTGGTTTTTTTGTGGCTCGTTTTATTAATACGGTTTCATCGTTTCGGCTGCCCGAAAGCAACTTTGCCTTGGTAGGTATGGCGGGTATGATGGCTGCCGTGATGCATGCCCCATTAACAGCAATTTTTTTGATAGCTGAACTTACAGGTGGTTATCAATTGCTTACGCCCTTAATGATTACTGCCACCATATCTTACCTTACGATTCAATATTTTGAACCTCATTCTATTTACACCAAACGGCTTGCCGAACGTGGCGAGTTGATGACCCATCATAAGGATAAAGCTGTGCTTTCGTTGATGAATATTCATGACCTGATAGAGCGTAACTTTAAAACAGTTAGCCCCGATCAAACCTTAGGCGAGTTCGTAAAAGTGGTGGCTCAATCGGAACGTAATGTCTTCCCGGTGCTTGATATTGATGGTAAGTATCTGGGAGTTGTGTTTTTAAACGACGTACGGCATTTGATTTTTGATCATACGCTTTACCAGAAGATTTATGTGCGCGAAATTATGTTTATGCCCGATGTGATGGTGTCGCCGGATGATACGATGGAGGAAGTTGCAGGTGTTTTCCAGCGTACTCAGCATTATAATCTGCCTGTGATCAGTCAAGGCAAATATGTTGGTTTCGTGTCAAGGGCAAACGTGTTTTCAAAGTACCGCCGTATGCTTAAGGATTTTTCGGAGGATTAAGCCAAACGGTTGTTAAAGCCCTTGTTAGGTTTTGCGGGCAGTTTTAACCGAATCGCAATTCTGATGCAAATCGTTTTTGGATACGAATGCGTTGTTGCCCCAAAACAATAATTGCCTATTTTTGCCACTTCTTTCACCAATTTCAACCTGGTTCAATGTCGAAACAACGATCTAATTCTCAGGAATTTCAAAAAAACGG
>CAZKHA010000238.1:0-4500 GCA_964552325.1 uncultured Bacteroidales bacterium | reverse complement strand
GCAAGTAGTTTGTTCAAGAAGGGAAAGGTTAATTTAATTGGTGATAAAAATCCCGTGTATGCCTTGTACACCCGGCGTTTGATGAAGATATTCCCTGAAGCCAGGTTTATATATATACACCGAGATTACCGTGATAATTTTGTTTCGATGCGGAAGTTTGAATTCGAAGCCCCCAATATCATATTACAGGCTTATCGGTGGAATTACATCACTTCTTTGATGCTTAAATTGCGAAAACAGCATCCAGAAAAGTTCCTTTTTGTGAACTATGAAGAACTCGCCAGCTTTCCAGAAAGGGAATTCCAAAAGGTTTGCAATTTCTTGAATATTGGTTACAACGAAAGCGTTTTTGAGTTTTATAAGCAGCAGAACCAGACCTTTGACCTTATTGGAAAGGAGATGTTTATGAAATATCACGAAAGTTTGACCCAGCCAATAAGTCCTAAAAATACCAATTTATGGAAAACTCGGCTAAGCCAACGAGAAGTTCGATTGGCCGATGCTATTTGTAAGAAGAACGGCAGCTTGCTGAATTATTCGAATGCCGGAGCAAGCCTGAAGCTTGGTGATTATCTGCCCTTGGCCATTTTTACGCTTTATGGGTTTATTTTATACAAACTTATGCTTGCCGGAGAATATTTACCTTACAAAGCCAAAACTGTTTTGGCAAAAAGTTTACCTTTGTTAGCTAAAACATACAGAAAAGTTATAGGTGAGGGGAGCAAGTTATCCAAACTATAAACCATGAACATTTCTGATATACCTTTTTTCTTTATCATTGGCCGTCCACGGTCGGGAACCACGCTCGTAAGGACATTGCTCGATGCCCACCCCACGGTAAAAGTGCCGCCCGAGTATCCGGTTATCCTCTCATTGTACAACCGTTTTGGAAATCGCAAGCGATGGAATAACACTTTGCTGCATGAGTTTGACAAATGCTTTAAAGCCCCTCCACCCTCTGAAAATTGGAAGTATTCCTATTTGCGAATTAATGAAGGGGAGCTTAAGTCGAATGTGGGGGCCTTAGACGATAATGCCAGTATTGAAGATTTAGTAAAGGCGTATTATCTTAGCTATACGTCTATATTTGATAAAGAGGAGATTAAGCTCCTTGGTGATAAGAACCCAGTATTTTCGACCTATGCCTTCCGGTTGGCAAAAATTTTCCCGAACGCTAAGTTTTTGTTCATCACCCGTGATTATCGCGACAATTACATGAGCATTAAGCGGTTTAAATTTGAAGCCCCAGTTGCTGCCTTGCAAGCTTACCGTTGGAAGTATGTGGCTCGGTTAATGAGCCAGCTTTCCAGAAAGTATCCTAATCGGGTCTTGCATATGCGCCACGAAGATTTGGTAGCCAATCCTGAGGTTCAATTTGCTTCGGTTTGTTCGTTTTTGGGTATTGATTATAACCCTGTTGTGTTTGATTTTTATAAGAAGGAAGATGCCATCCTTGAAATTGTGGATGCAGATCTGCTTCAGAAGTTCCATTCAGGATTGGGTAAGCCCATCAACAATGAGAACGTGGAGGTTTGGAAACAAAAGATGAGTGAAGCTGACGTAAAAACAGCCGATGCTGTAGTAGGCAAATGGGCCGAAAAAATGGGCTATGAAAGGAAGTACAAACAGGGCAACATGCTGGTGCATTTGAAATCGCTGCCCTGGTGTATGTATGGTTGGCTTCTATATAAAATAATGTCGATGGGGGAGCATTTGCCTTATTCATTAAGGACTAAGATGGCAAAAGCCTTGCCCTTGCTCGCCAAATCATATAATTCTCCGGTTAAAAATAAAAGAATTCCGCTCCGTTAAACCATTCTTTTTGGACGGGGATTTTTACTTGGTCGATAAGTGGTTGTACTTGTTGTGCCATGCCGTTTTCAAAATCATGGGGTTCAAGCACAAAAACCGACTTTTCATTACCCGGGTAAAGTTTGGCAAGAGCCTTCTGCAGCTTGCCGGTGCTTTTTTGGAAGCTTTCGGGCGTTAAAATGTACGCTTGGTTTTCAATGTGTTCCTGATCTGGGCTAAGTATGTAGCCAAGGCTAAGGTTGTATTGAATGGCCCGTTGATTTGTTTTTAATATATGCGCTACCATTTTGTCCCAACCAAATAAGCGGATGCACATATCGGTGATCATGATTGATACAATAGCCGGGACAAAGGTTTCGTAATACTTGGTTTCCCAAAAAAAGATACCGGATTCCAATTCTTGCGCCTCCCAATCAATATTCTTGCCGTTTACAAGCCCAATTTTTTTCCCTTCGTATTCAATAAGCATGTAAAAGTTGCGGTTGTTGTTGATGCTTTCGAACCATTTTAATTGCATTTCAGGGGTGATTTCATCGCGGAATTCCATGGTTTCACGTATCAAATCACTGTTTCTCCATTGACGAACCAGCTCTATATCTGTTTTTTGCAATCGTTGCAAGCTTACACCGTACCTGATAAGTTTCATATATTAATCGATCGTTTTTTGAATGGAAAAGGGAGGCTTTCGGTTCTGAACTTTGTACAATCTGCTAATATACTCACCTAAAATTCCTAAACTTAACAGAATAATACTTGTTGAAAATAAAATTGCAACAATTAATGAAGTATATCCTAAAGGTACATTATAAAACATTTTTTTAATAATGTAAACAAGACCCATAATAAAGCTTATAAAAGACGCCAAAAACCCTCCATATACCATTACTTTAAGAGGAGCATCAGTATAAAATATTACAAGATTGGCAATTAAATGAAAAAGTTTTCGAAAAGAATATCCTGATTGACTATATTTTCGTTCTACATGCTGCACTTCAACAAAATCTATGTCGTTGGTGTACCACAGCAACAGTTCATCAATAAAAACAAAGTGGAATTGATGGTTCAGTAATTTATCGGCTATGTTTTTAGTTATTAACCTAAAGGAGGAGCCTTCGCCTGGTGTTCCCCTGAACGATTTTGAAACCTGCTTCAAGGTTTTGCTGCCGCTTTTACGAATAAACGAATGGCCATTTTTGCGTGGAGAGATCCCGTATATTACATCACTGGGTTTGGAAGCAAATTGGTCCAGTAGTTTCTTGATTTCGGCAGGCGGTGTCTGTAAATCATCATCAATGGTGATTACGATATCACCTTTGGCTTTGCTTAGTCCACATAAGGTGGCATTGTGTTGGCCAAAATTCCGGGCTAGACGAACTAGCCTGATTGTTGCGTGATGTTGTTGCTTTAGGGCCTGCAAACTTGCCCAACTGGCATCGGAGCTATGGTCATCAACAAACACAACCTCAAACGCAAGGCTTGTTTCGGCCATTGTTTTCTCGATTCCTGCATACAATTCTGGCAGCGATTGATAGCTGTTATAAACGGGAACCACAATTGAAACGAGTTGAACTGACATGCTTGGAACGTATGGGGTTAAGGTATTGAACGAATTTTTTTTGTAAGCCATTAACCGCCACCAAGAATTAGGCTGGTGCCAGAAATCCATTTGGAAGCGGGCGATAAATAAAAGGCAATGGTATTTGCCACATCTTCGGGTTCGCCCAACCCAAGTGGCTGACGTGCCTCTATCTGATTTATGGTTTCTTGGTTGGTGGTTTCGCGGGTTTGGTCGAGCATGGGGCCTTTTACAAATGCAGGCGCCACACAGTTTACCCGAATACCTTTGGGCGCCAATTCAAGACCAAGCACGCGTGCATAGTTCTCTAATGCGGCCTTCACGCTGATGTACATACTACCGCCTACAAACGGATAGTGGATGCTGATGGAGGAGATGAAGACCAAAGCACAATCCTTGGCCACCAGCTTTTTGCCGCGTAACAAGGCCGTAGTTAATAGCACTGGAGCATCAAAGCCAACCTCAAAATTCTTGCGAATATCGTCGGCCGTAACAAAGCGTGCGGGCTTAATCTCTGAAATACCTGTACTATATACCACCCCATGAAGGCTTGGGCATTGGCTTACGAGATTTTGAATATCAGCCGCCGCCGTAAGATCGGCCAAAACAAGGCTGTGTCCATCGCCTGCTAGTTTATCGAAGGTGTGCTGAAGCCTTTCCAGATTTCGGCCTGTAAGTATAACTTTTGCTCCAAGTTGGCTGATACTTATGGCTGTTTGTTTTCCCAAGCCCGAAGAGGCTCCTGTAACCAAAATGGTTTTACCTTGTAAGCTAAAAGCAGTGTTTTCCATTACAATTCAATTAGGTCAGGAACAAAAACCTGAGAGGTTTCAACCGTGGCCGATCCCCATGACAAGCCGATTCCAAAGGCGGCCAGCAACAGGTTTACCTTGCCCGATTGCAATTGCGACTGTAATTCCGAAACCAGGGTCAAGGGAATGCTTGCCGAACTGGTGTTGCCAAATTTGGTGATGCTAAGTGGCACCTTGCTCTTGTCAACCTTCAGCATTTTGCGCAGGGTCTCATTTATGAGCTTATTGGCCTGATGGAAAATTAAGTAGTCGAATTGGCTGATATCGTGCTTGCTGAAGCCCAACAATTCTTTGATATTG
>CAZKHA010000237.1:0-4547 GCA_964552325.1 uncultured Bacteroidales bacterium | reverse complement strand
AAAAATTACCTCTTAACAAGGACACTTTAGTGGCTCTTCGCTGTTTTTTGTGGGTTTTAAATATGAGTTTAATGAAGATTTGTTTGAGTATTTGAAGGTTCAAGATCCTGGGAAAGAGGAGAAAGCATGAAGAGGAGAAGGGGTGGATGGGTGAAAGGGTGAAGAGAAGACGGGGAGAAGGGGTGAATAGGAGAATAGGTGAAGGGCTCCTCCTCATCAATAGATCAATGCTCTTCGATATACCCTTCACGGCAAATCATTGATGGCCAAATATTATGGAATTAGATCGTTAATCTGGCTAATTCTCGTGGGGATGTAAAATCGGCATCATAAATCTAATGGATGATTGATGATTTTAGGCCAAGGGCTACACTTAAAGCAAAGCCAGTCAGGCAGTATGGCTCAAGTAGCATATTTACTGCTTCTTGGTGATAATGCGAAGCAATTGAACCTTTAAGTGCCTTTGCTTCGCCAATTCAGTAACAAGCAGTTTGTATCATGTCCCTGCGGGACTTTTAAAAATAAAACCAATAACTTTCTACCAACATATTGTCCCTAACGAGATAAATAATGAAAATGACACCACTTTCTATTTCTACCCTTTATTCCCTAATTTTGAATGTGACCCTAGCAATTAAACACTTAGCATAGAGGCGTCAGCCCTGATATCTTAATCGGAAAACCATTGCTTCACATTTAAAATTTTGGGCACTTTTATTTTAGCTTGTTTGATTTCTATCCGAATCCTGTTGTTCATGCTGATAAGAAGCCGGAATATTAGCACATAGTTTCGCGCAGTAAGTCCCTTTAGGAACGTTGTATAGGTGGAAAATAATTTTGGAACCGATTAAGTGCCGTCAGGTACGTTATGCTGTTGGTTACGGAATTTGTAAATCAAAGGCAATACTTAACTTCCGACCCTTCGGAATTGTCAGCACTAAATAGCGAGAAGCTTGTACTTTCGAAAATCGCAAACTCAAGCCGATTCTGTATAATGCTGGATTTGTTGCGATTTCGCGGTATTATATCCGGTGTGTTTCGCTAAAGATCGAATAAAATTTTCAAGTTCTCCTTGACTATCTTTTCCAACTCGCCGGGAATACTTCCAACTTTTCTGATCAGTCTTTTATTATCAATAGCCCTGACTTGGTCAATCATGATATCACAACCATCTTCCAAACCACAACAACCTTTCTTTAAATGAATTCTTAAAATTTCGATTCCTTTTTGAACATTGGTTGTTATGGGGCAGATAACTGTGGATGGGTGGTGTTTGTTTAAAAGGTCTGTTTGGATAATAATGACCGGCCTTACTTTCCCTGGCTCAGTCCCTATTGTTGGATTAAGATCTGCAATCCAAATTTCAAACTGCTTAGCCTTCATAATCTAATGTTTCAAATTCGTGAAGAACATGCAATGACTCATCCTTTACAAGTTTTGATTCCTTTTCAAGTTTTGATGCCAAAATCTTCCTTCTTTGAACCTTGTTGTAATAATCCAATGCTTCATTGATATACCTGTTTCTTGATTTCTTGATATGGCTTATAACAAGTTCAGTATCACTGAATACAGAATCATCCAGCTTTAATGAGAGTGTTTTCATGGGATTCTATTGTTTGATATTGCAAAGGTATATACTATTTTGGAATACTCCAAATATTTTATAACATACCACACAACTAATGGATAACCACCATCGCGGGATTCATTTGATGACGAATTGAAATCCTTTGCCTTTTTAGAAGTTACCGAGATAACAGTCGTTTAAGCCAAAAAATTGGCCGATACCAATATGGATTCGGTATGATTACCCACTTAATATGTCGAAGAGTCAAGTTGAATCCACTCGTGCAAAATAGACCGTCAGTCGGGCTAAAGTTTTTTCCACGCTCTCCTTTTGATAATTTGATGCCTACTTATCCGTGGCTTACGTAATTTTTTTGGAAATCCCTTTCCGCAAAGCGGCATTTGCCCCGCAAAACCCTAAATTTGTGGGTATGAAAAATGCATCCTTCTCCATCACCAAAATTGCCTTGAGTATTGGCTTTGTTGCGCTTGCTGCTATTGGCCTATCCCAAGATATATCAAAGGCTTATAGCATAAGCCCTGTGCCGTTTACGTCCGTAAAAGTTACAGATGCTTTCTGGGCGCCGCGCATCCAAACAAACCATGCCGTTACCATACCCATAGCCATACAGAAGTGCCGCGAAACGGGCCGCATCATGAACTTTCAAATAGCTGCAAAACTCCAGCCCGGCTCATTTTGTTCAAAATATCCTTTCGACGATTCCGATGTGTTCAAAATTATTGAGGGCGCAAGCTTTTCGCTCCAAACCTTCCCCGATGCAAACCTTTCGCTTACGCTCGACACCCTCATTCATTACATAGCCCTTGCACAGGAACCCGATGGCTATCTCTACACCAACCGCAGCATCGATTCGCTTCATATGCATGAGTGGGTGGGCAAAAAGCGTTGGGAAAAAGACCCTGAGCTCAGCCACGAACTCTACAATGTAGGCCATTTGTACGAAGCCGCCGTGGCGCACTTTCAAGCCACTGGCAAACGTACCTTACTTGACGTGGCCATCAAAAATGCCGATTTGGTTTACCATGATTTTGTGGGGAAAGGCCTAACTTATTATCCCGGCCACCAGGTTATCGAAATGGGATTGGTGAAGCTGTATCGGGTTACCGGCGATAAACGTTACCTTGAACTTGCCAAGTATTTTCTTGACATCCGTCATGGTGGCGACGAATACAACCAGGCCCATAAACCGGTGGTGGAGCAAGATGCGATAGTTGGACACGCCGTAAGGGCTACCTATATGTATTGCGGAATGGCCGATGTGGCCGCGCTTACCGGCGATGTAGCCTATACCGGGGCCATTGATGCCATATGGAACGATCTCATGCAGTCTAAGTTTTACATCACGGGTGGCATAGGTTCCAGTGGCAACAACGAAGGCTTTGGAGAGCCTTATCAACTGCCCAATATGTCAGCTTATTGCGAAACCTGTGCTTCGATAGGCAATGTGCTGTGGAATTACAGGATGTTTTTAAAGAGTGGGGACTCAAAGTATTACGATGTGCTGGAGCGTACCCTTTACAATGCCCTGTTGGCCGGTGTGTCGCTTAGTGGCGACCGTTTTTTTTATCCCAACCCCCTCGAGTCGCGTGGGCAGCATGAACGCTCGGCCTGGTTTGGCTGTGCCTGTTGCCCGAGCAATATCACACGGTTTCTGCCCTCTATCCCCGGACTGGTGTATGCCCTCAACCAGCAAACCATCTTCGTAAACCTATACATCCAGAATGAAGCCACCATCCAAATGCCTGCTGGCATGGTGCATATTACCCAAAAAACGGCTTATCCTTGGCAGGGCACGGTCCAATTGCAGTTGCCGTCAGCCCCATCCACACCCATAACATTGGCTTTGCGCATACCCGGATGGGCTAGGGGGCAAGCAGTACCCACCGATTTGTATAGTTTTGCCGATTCGGCAAGCCCCGCCTTTACGCTGATGCTCAATGGCAAACCCATAGAATACACCCTGCGCGATGGATATGCCTTCGTTAGCCGCCAATGGAGCGCCCACGACATTCTCACGCTCGAATTGCCCATGAACCCCCTACGCGTACAGGCCAACCCAAAGATTGCTGCTGACCGCGACCGGCTGGCTTTGCAGCGCGGCCCCCTGGTCTATTGCCTCGAAGGCATCGACAACCCACAAGGGCATGTTGGCAATCTTATGCTAGCCAAGCAAGTGCAATTGCAAGCTTCGTTTGATGCAGCCTTGCTCAACGGTGTGGAGGTGCTAAAAGGCGAAGCCATTGCACTGCGCCAAACACCTGAAGGCATTGTTGAACAGTTACCAGGGCAAACCTTTACGGCCATACCGTATTATGCCTGGGCCAACCGTGGTCCCTCCGAAATGCTTGTTTGGATACCACAAACCGCCAATGCCGCAAGGCCCTTGCCCTTGCCAAGCCTGGCCAGTACCAGCAAAATAAGCGGAACGCTTAAACCTTCAATGCTGGCCGCGCTCAACGACTTTGACCTGCCAAGCAACTCAAACGACCACGATGTGCTGTATGCGCATTGGTGGCCCAAAACCAATAGCACCGAATGGGTACAGTATGCATTCGAAAAGCCCACTACAGTTACCGAGGCATCGGTGTATTGGTTCGACGATGGCCCCTGGGGCGGCTGCAGGCTTCCACTTTCCTGGAAACTGTATTACAGAAACAATAATGAATGGGTCCCGGTGCAAAACCTTGCCCCATACCCTGTCATCAAAGATCAATTGAACACCCTGCCATTTACGCCGGTAACCACCGATGCCCTCCGGCTCGAAATCCAATTGGAGGGCGAGTTTTCGACGGGATTGTATGAGTGGAGCATCAAATAAATGCACACAAAAAACGCAAGGAATGGCTTACGCAAATCTTACGCAAATAGATACAAAGCAGCATTTTGATGTTGGAAAGGTTTTTATGCTTTGGGCGTGCCCCTGCGGGTCGGGCTATCTGCTTCAAGTCCTCGCTGCGCT
>CAZKHA010000236.1:0-4723 GCA_964552325.1 uncultured Bacteroidales bacterium | reverse complement strand
AAAGCAATACCAAGAACGAAAGGTTAATAACACGCAAAATAGGATGTTTTATATCGCCAATACGCCCATCAAGTTTGCCAAAAGCTACCATACTACCAGCAAATGACACACCTCCAATCATCAATCCCAGTAAAATTGAAATAGCCTCGCCATTTAGCATGCTCGAAGCACCAACTAGGGCTAGGTGATCTTGCATATGCGGAAATTCCATTAGGCTAATAAGCGCCGCACAAGCACCTCCCATTCCATTAAACAACGACACCATTTGAGGCATAGCAGTCATTTTTACTTTGATGGCCGCATACCAACCGATAATGGTCCCGATGGCTAAAGCTGCCACAATCCAACCAATGTTATGAATGCCTTCATACTCACCCGTTTCCGTTTTAACTTTATGAAACAGAATAGTGAACAAGATTGCAGCGCCCATCCCGATGGCTGCCCACAGGTTTCCGCTACGTGCCGTGTCAGGGTGGCTAAGCCGCTTAAGGCCAAGAATAAATAAGATTGAGGCCAATAAATACGAAATTTCGAGTATCGAAAATTCCTGGCTAAATTCTATGATTTTTGTAATCTGGTCCATAGCTCCTATTTTTTAACTTTTTTCTTTTTAAACATTTCAAGCATACGGTCGGTTACAACAAATCCGCCAACCACATTAAGCGTACCGAGTATTACGGCAATAAAACCCAAAACCATGGGTAGGGTCTCTTTGGCGTGTCCCATAACAATAATAGAACCAATAATAACCACACCGTGTATGGCATTGGCTCCTGACATTAAGGGCGTGTGCAGTACAGCCGGCACATGCGAAATAACCTCAATGCCAAGGAATATCGAAAGGATGATTATAAAAATCAAATCCTTGAATTCAAATACAAATCTTAATATTTCATCCATAATAAATTAGTGTATTAATAAAACAAGAAAAAATTAGCAATTATATAAATAGGATTATAAAACATACTTATAATTAGAGGATTGTAGGCTGGTTAGTAAACTGACGATAGCTGTTTTGGCTTTGGTAGCTAGCTGCATAATTTATTTGCTTTTATTTCATCAAGGCACTTAAAATCGATTGCTAAGTAGGTCATTCTCCGTACTTCGCTGCCCGAGGCCTTCGAAAATTTAACAAAACGTTTAAAATCAGCATTTAAATAGCGCTCAAAACCCTCAGCAATGTTATACATAACCAATACCAAAACCCTATAGACCGTGTCCTTATAGGCATAATCCGACAGCCCCATAAACGTAAAACGGATTAAATTAACCAACTTACGGGCATCTTTCCAAATAATCAATTCTTCAAAATATTTCGCTATCATAGCCAATTTAAATAATCAACACAAAAAACCCAGCACCTATAATCCCAACACCGCCTTTACACGCTCATGAACTATTTCACCCTTATGCGTTACTGCAGTACCTTTCACAATATCATCTTCCCAATTCAGGTTCATTGCACCCTCTTTCGTAATGATAAGTTTAAGCCAGTTTAGAACGTTTTTGCCAAACATTCTGCTTGCATCGGTAGGCATTTCTGACGCAAAGGCTGAATTACCAATAATCTTAACTCCCTTATGCATAATAGTTTCAGCATTTTGGGTTAGTTGACAATTTCCACCTGTAGAAGCCGCTAAATCAATAATAACAGACCCCGGTTTCATAGCTTCAACGGTTTCGGTGGTCAGCAGCAATGGGGCACGTTTGCCCGGAATCTGGGCAGTGCAGATAATTACATCCGATTTAATGGCTTGGTCATGAATAGCCTGTGCTTGCCGCTTTTTAAATTCTTCGGTCTGTTCAACGGCATATCCTCCAGCTGCTTTATCATCAAGGGCGCCTTCCACATCCACAAATTTTCCACCAAGTCCAACCACTTCTTCTTTTACCGCGGCCCTAACATCAAACACATAAACAACCGCACCGAGCTTCCGGGCAGTGGCTATGCACTGCAAACCAGCGACCCCAGCACCTAATATCAACATATTGGCTGGCTTTATGGTGCCTGCAGCTGTCATAAGCATTGGAAAAAACTTGGGCAGTTCAAGAGCTGCAGTCAATACAGCCTTATAACCACTTATGGTAGCCATTGACGAAAGAATATCCATAGCCTGGGCGCGAGTTGTGCGGGGAATAACGTCAAGGCTAAAGCTAGTTATGTTAGACTTGGCAAGTTCCTTAACAACATCGGGGCTCAAATACGGGTTTAGAACAGCAAGTAAAACCTGCCCGGCTTTAAGCAATGCCCTATCGGCAGCTTCGGGCGTTTGAACACCAAGAACCAAATCTGCTTTGGTTAGTAAGTCTTTTCGGTCAACGAGTGTAGCGCCTACTTGAGAATACTCCACATCCGAAATAAAGGCACTTGCACCAGCTTTGCTTTCCACCAATACTTCCACATTCATTTTTACAAGCACCGCAACAGTTTCGGGTAACATAGCTACACGATTCTCAGGCGCTTTTTCCTTCAATATTCCTATAATCATACTTATTTGAATTAAAGTTTCAACAAAGTTAAGGTTTAACAGTTGAACTTCAACAAAGTTTTACGAAAACTACTAATATGCATTAAAACAACAAAGCAACACCATAAACCAGTGTTGCTCAGTATATAAAATCAATCGTATGTAATCCGATGCTACTATCTGTAAGAATACCAAATATAATATTGGTCAAATACTACAATATAAACAATTGTGGTAACAAGTGCCACAAAAACGGCTGCTAGGTTCAAGTCCTTAACTTCAGCTTTTTTGGCCTTACCCATGTTCTTACTGTTAATTTTGGTGTACTTCTTGGCAAAATAGCGCTTTATATACAACATAAGTATAAAGTTGCCTATAAGCAGAACCGATACGATAAACTGTTTGGCATCACCTTCGCCATACCAATGTTTGGGTAAAAGAGGTTCAACTAAAAGTTCGTAAAACACAAGGTACATGGCATAAAAAAACCCAGTAAATCCGATATAGCCGGTTATCAAGATTATAAACATATACTTATAAAGCGTTGATTTAGAGATTTTTTTCCACATTTCAGCTAATTTAGTTCATACACAATATTTATACAAAGCCCACAAATTCGGGTTGTACAAATATAAGGAAAAAAACTTCAATTTTGCCAAACCCAAAACAAAAAAGGCCGCCCCGGTTAGGAGCAGCCTTTTTAAGACAAAATTTAGTAGTTATTCGGCCAACCTTTTACGGGCCTCATATACTTTTTTTGATCCATAGCCAAGGGCCATGGTTAGGAGCATCACCAATCCACTTCCCAAAGGGGCATCGCCGCCAGGAATATCACCATTCTGTTGGTGACCACCTGGTGGAGGTGGAGGAAAACCATCGGCAAATGCACCTGTAAACACAGATGTGGCAAGTACAATTGCGATTGTAAGAAATCCTTTCAAAACATTCTTTTTCATATGATGTATTCTTTATTGATTTCTATGGGGTTACTTTACAAACACTTTAGCAGTACGGACACCAGAAGCCGAGATTACCCTAACAAGGTAATAAGCTGTGCTGGCTTTAATGCTTGTAACGTATAAACCGGTAGTAGCTGTCTTTTCAGAAGCAACCAATTGTCCGGTCATTGTATAAACTTCAACAACGCCATTGCCCGGATTGTTTACATACAACTTATCATTGTAGGTATAAATTCCTGCATTGGTAGTACTTGGTTCCTCAACACCAACCGTACTGAACTTTAAAACAAAACGGCTAACAGCATCACCACTAGCAGCGGTAAAGTTGTAAACTGGATTTTGGGTTAAATTTTGTACTTGGCCAGTCTTAAGGTCAGTTAAAAATACATTGGCATCGGCTATGTTTTCTTTCATTTCGATTACATAACTGTTGCCGTCATTCTTAGCAAAACCAAAAGGAATTTCCAAATCCCAGCTTTGGGTAGGCAAGGTATTGGTTGATAACTTCTCTTCACCAACTTGTGAATAGAACATAGGGGCATATCCAGGAAGGAAATGGCCATCCATGCTTGCATCAAAAGATTCGGTTGCTGAAGCATCAAAACGTACCACGCTTTCTTGACCAACTGGCAATTCAGCATTGCGAGCAACAAGTAAGATACGCTCATTGGAATTTTTATACCAAGAAGTAGCCTCGTGTGACCTAGCTGCTAAAGGAATAGTAACAGTACCGCCTGTAGTAGCTTGTACCATAAATCCATTCATCGCAGGAATAACTTCACCGCTGGCAACATCAGTATAAGCATTACCACTCCAAATCTTTACTAAGCTATAGATTGGTCCAGTAAAACCGGTGTTCAAAATTGCACTACTAAATGGATTCCCTAAGAGATTCCATCCGTTGTCAACCCCAAAACCGCCACCTGGATTGGTGTAAGATACTGGAGTATTAACAGCAGTATGGTTAAGAATACCAGTAAACTGCTTGGTTCCATCAAACTCATAACTAACAAGGTAACCCTTGCCAACTAAAAAGTTTGCATCAAAAGCAGGATTCCAAGTACTTGCATCAACACGTGAGTTTATCCATTTGTCAGTAGGCTCGTTCCACATGTAAAAGTCTTGAGCTAAGCCTGGTGTATTTGGAACAAAATTAGGTTGAATAGCTTGCGAAGCAACAGGTGATGACAAGAAATGCCAACCCAAATTCTGTGCTGTTACACCCCAGCTGGGGATGTAACGCTCAACAGTAGCTGGGCGAGAAATATCCTGTATAAGAGAACCACCTGTTTGAAT
>CAZKHA010000235.1:0-4728 GCA_964552325.1 uncultured Bacteroidales bacterium | reverse complement strand
GCGCACATTTTCATATCTTCATATTTTCAAATCTTCACATTGGTCTTTGTTGAAGTATTGAACTTTTGGTCCTTTTGGGTCAAGCCAAAAGGACGAGGATAGCAAAACAAACTAATCTACCCACTAAAAACAGCGAAGAGCTTTTTTAATCTACAAATCCTATTATGCGCTTATACATTGTATGTCCGAAGCTACCGTCTTACGTCAATTCCTTATCAAAGGGAGTTTCGCAACAATTGAATCTTGGGGAATCGTATCGCTGTGTATCAACATCTTTTGGGCAGCACCAGTAAGCTTAATTGAAGGGGATAAACCGGCTGCTTCAGCTTCGGTAATATAACCTTTTGCCAGCATCTTTATCGCCATTAGTTTATAATACTCGCTTAGATAAGGTTTTAAGCTCCCATTGGCATCAAAAGCATACATAAACTTTTTAGGGCGCGGCACTATGCTTGCCATAAAAACGCTTTCAGCCAAGCTAAGCTTTGACACATCTTTCCCGAAATAAAACCTTGAACCTTCTTCAACGCCATAAACCATTGGACCCATCTCGATAATGTTCAAATAAACCTCATACATACGCTCCTTGGTGGATAAACGGCAGTTTTCGATCAGCCAGGTCAATAGTATTTCCTCCAGCTTGCGGGTTATGGTTTTGTTGCGGTTCAAGAATACGTTTTTCACCAATTGCATGCTGATGGTGCTACCACCACGGGCAAACCTTCGCTCTTTCAAATCCAAGATCAAGGCATCGCGAATGGCATCGGGAAGAAAGCCCCGATGGAAGAAAAACCCTCCATCCTCCGAAGTCATGATGGCATTTCGCAGGCTGGGCGCTATTTGGTTTAGCTGCCTAAACGCTGGGTTTCCTGGACCCACTTCAAATGTTCTTACGGCCAAACCCTTTTCATAAGCAGTGTGCATAAAGCTTTCGTTGATAAAACCCGGATAGGTGTTGCCAAATTGTTCAATCCTAAACTTTCGCGAGCCCATTTCCGACACAAAAACCAAACTATCCAGGGTATCCCAATTGGCTCTAAAGTGAAGGTAATAGCTTAGCTCGCCCTTCGCCTTAATGCCTTGTAGGTTGTAAAACAAGCCTTTGGGCAACGAAGAAAACAACTGCTGTGCGTCGAACCAAGGCTTATGTATAATCAATTCCGCTTCCGTAACGGGCGATGGCCGCACGCGCAAATAAGGCTTGATGGTAAGTTGGTTGATGGTAAAGCTGCTGGCTGAATCCAACTCAAATGCATCGGGATGGAGAAATAAGTGGTAATCAGTGTTTAACTGCTCAAACTCCACCGTTTTATCGCTTATGCGAGGTTGATTAATGCTTAGGCCTTTGATGCTTGCTCTTCCACTAATGGGTAATTTATCGCTATCAAAATCGCCTACCTGAAGGCTAAAAAGCAGGGTGTCAAAACGGAGGCGTGTATCCCATTTCCAATCGATGTAGGGCAGTTGAATTTTAGTGGTGTTTGATGCGTAAATCCTGAATTTCCCAGTACGTTCCATGCGCTTTATTTCGCCATCAACTACCACGGGTGTAATTGAATCATGATTTGAAATAAAAACTGTATTGCTAAACGATTCACCTGAAATGTTATACGCATTGGCGGTAAACGAAAACTTGTTGTTGTTCAGGTTCGCTTCTATTCTCAGGTTTTTAAAAACGGCTTCTTCGGGGATTTTTTGAAACAACAACGAAAACAAGCGATCAGCCTGTGCCCCATAATTTATTTGAGGGGTTGTGGAGATGGAATCAGGTTTTGAACCCTCGGCATGAAGCAAAAACATGTAATTTGTGGCCGAATCCTTTCGCACAAAGGTAATTTTGAGGCCATCGGCAAGGAGGGAGGATGGTTTAATTCTAAAAATCAGTAAGTTTGATAAGCTTAGATGTACGCTGGCTTCTTTTATAACCAATAGCGTATCGAGGCTGTCGGGCACAAGCGAAAGGCCTTTTAGATGCAAACCCGCAATACCTTTAAACGACAATTCCTCAACCTGCAAAGTGGCATGATACCTTGACTTAAATTGTTTGGCCTTGGTGTTAAACACTTGTTGTAACAGGCTGTTCCGGAAAAGAAAAAACACGCATATTATTAGCAGCACAAAGAGCAAGATTCCTAAAAGAGTCTTTTTTAACAGTTTATGATTCGTGTATTTCTTGAAATCGAGCATTTGGCTATAGATTTTGCTGGCAAAGGTAGCAATAGGTTTTGATTGAAAATGACCTTTTTGGGCTATTGCCTTCGGTTTGATGGTTTTGTATCTTTGGCATGAACCTAAATTCAATCAACCCACTAACCCTAAAACCCATTTACATGAAACAGAAATCTTTACTATTTTTTCTTCTTGTCCTTTTGATAACGCCGGTTTATCAAGGATGTAACAAGGATAGCGAAGAACAAAGCGAGGCTGTAACAAGCTATAATCAAAGTGTTGCGGTGGTTGCTGCATCGCTTAAAGATTTTGTAATGAAATCGCAAACCTATGAAAGCACCAACTATGATGCTTTAACGGGCGAGCAGACTTTGGCAATCATCAATGCTTTTATAGCTTCGGGCGAAAAGCTAATTGCTGACGTAAACACGATGCAAGCCAACAAGGCCACAACCAAGCATTCTTCTGGCCTAAAGTCAACAAACGATTCGCCATGCAGTGTTTATGATGCCATCCCGGGTACAGATTCTGGGCTATCGCCAGCGTTTATGAAAAACATTGGCGACTTAATAGCTGAAACCAAGGGCGAGGTTTCAAAGTTGCAAGAAAAGTTAAGCAAGGGCGAAATTACAGAGGATCAGTACGATGCAGCCATCAAGCAGCTTACTAAAATGAAAACGGTTAAAACGGCGAATTTTGGTGTGAGTGCTGTTTTGGGCGCCGGTGCCGGAGGCCTTACCGGAGCAGCTATTTACAGCGTTGGAGGCATAGGATTGGCTATGTCGGCTCCCGCTATCGTTACGGTTACGGCTGTGGGTGCCGTTGTTGGCACAGGCTATTATGTAATTTCGAACTGGTATTACGGCATACAAAAGAATGGGGTTGAAACCGACAACCAATACATTGTTATGGCCACCGGAAAGGTTGGGGATCCTATTCCATCAACCTTGCTTAAGGATGGAGCAAACCTAACCATTGTAGTGGATGGCTATGCACCCGTTTACATTCCTTCGTTCAGCCTCCCAGCCCAGGGCAATAAAAAAGCACTGGAACTCAAATCAAAATCGGTGAGTGAGGCATCCAAGTCAGATCAAATTGAGGTTTGCACAATCGAAGAACCCTTTACCACAAACAACTGTAGCGAAGTGCTTTATGTCACCGGTCGTCCATCCCCAATCGACCCTGGCCCTGGCGAAGGCGTAACCGTTACGGCTACTATGTTCCCGGCTGTGGAAGGTTGCGAAATTTCGTTTAGTATAGTTGGCACCGATGGCTACACAAACTCCGCCACCAATCCGGCCAATGCTTCGGGTGAGGCTTCGTTCTACATACCGGGCGGAGCTGCTGGAGTTTATGATATTGTAACAATTACAACAGCCAGCGGACTGACCTACACGGTTACTTATACGTTTTAGCTATTTACTAAAAAACATAAAAAGTTCCGGGACCCAATGATAGGTTTCGGAGCTTTTTTGCGTTTAGAAATTACCTGGGATGTGTAAGGAGCCTGCTTGGTTTTTTTAAAAGTCGATCAATTAGTAATCCGCAGGATGATGATTTATAAACTGCCCAGGATCAACCCCATTATGGCATAAAAAACCACAAAATAACCAGCATCAATCAAAAAGAGCTTCAATGATTTACGTCCAAAAAGATAGTTGATACCAATGGATGTTGAAATCCAAGCTAAGCCAACTAGTAAGCCCGTTACCAAACCGTTCATCCAGCAAGCCTCTGGGCCAATTAGCATATCCAAGAAAACGGCACCAACTACGTTTAGGAAAAACGTGGTGCCAAAAATTAAAGCCATGTTCGCTGATTTTAGATCTTCATCAGAAAGCTTCAGCTCACGTTGCCATATTTTGCTAAATAGTAAGGGAGAATACCAAAGGCCGCCAATGGCGAAAGCTGCTAAAGAAGCAACCAGAACCGATATCCAATTGATGGAATCAAAGCAAATAGTCATAATACAAGTTTTTAGGTGAACTTGACTAACAAATCACACAATCAGCTTGTTCAGATTGCTTAGCTAAGTTAAATCCCAAAATGCTTATTCCCAGTAAATCAAGCTGTGCTTACCCTCCTGTTGAGCGAAGAGCTAACGTGAAGGGAGGTTGTGAGGGAGGCAGCAAGGCCCGTCGATATTTATGCTTACCTTAAAATTCAAATAGCAAAGACAATCAATTAGAGGTAGTTACTAAATATTTACAACAACTCCATCACCCCCTTCACCTTGAACCTTTTACCCCCAACCGAAGAATGAGGGTGGGCATACTTCACTTGTTTTCATGCTTAATCACGCCGTTTTAGTGAGCCTAGCATGCAGATGACGAGGATCATTCAACGCTGATTTTGACAGATTTACATTATTTTTACACGAGGAATCTTTGAATTCGCCCGACTTTTACCCTTCACCCTTTCACCCTTCACCCCCACCCTCATTCTTCGGTTGGGCAAGCTTCACCCTTCACCCTTCACCCTTCACCTTTTACCCTTCACCCTTCACCCTTCACCCTTCTACCCTTACTTCAATTTATCAGAAGGATTATGGTCGCTAAA
>CAZKHA010000234.1:2334-4752 GCA_964552325.1 uncultured Bacteroidales bacterium | reverse complement strand
GCTAGGCCTAGCCCCCGATCAAACCATTTACCTAGAAAAATATGGACATTTAGGCCAGATTGACCAAATCCTTTCGCTGCATCTCGCCTTGCAAGCAGGTAAGATTAAGGAAGGAACCATCGTATCAATGATAGCTGCTGGCATAGGTTATGCTTGGGGAGCTAATGTAATACGGTGGGGAAAATTTTCCGGTCAATAGACTTTTTTATTACGGTAATGTGTTATTATATAGTAATTTATATGAATTGTTATTGTCAATATATTCTATAGTCAACCCACAAAAACATCTTATGTGCTTAACCCCTGACTCTTATTTTAAATACTTTTAACATACTCAATTAAACATTAAAACCATCTGAAATTAAAACTAAACTTTTATTTTTTGCCACACTGGCATTTGTTCTTCTTCTTGGCTTCACATCCTGCACAAAGGATGAAAACCTAGCCCCAACGCTTAAGTCGGCCACTGTTTCATCTGACAACAAAACCATAACACTTGAGTTTTCGGAAGCCGTTTATGCCAAAACTGGTATGACAGGCAACCTCGATTCCACTTCCTTACTCGTTACAGCACCTTCAAGCGTAGCATTTACATACTCGGTAACACATACAGCAGGAAGCAAAACTGCTACCATTACCTTGGTAGTTACTTCCGTAGTTCAAGGAACCGAAGTGTTTACTGTAAAAGTTGCATCTGCCACTTCCATTTATGATAATGAAGATTTGGCTATGGCCGCTACTGAATCTATTCAGTCGAATGCCGTAACAAAAGATTTAGGAATTATGGGAACTTGGGTATCAGAAGGCGACAATGTTGCTCCTCTTTTGGTAACTTATTTCAATGTAGCCAAAGTAACCGCCGAATTTAAAGCCGATTACACCTACCTGGTTAAGCAATTCAATATTGGCAATGCAACCACTACTCCTGACTTGGTGTTTTCAGGAACTTATGTAATAGCCAAATCAAACGTTGGCAATATTTGGACTATCACTTGCAACCAGGAACTTCCTTATGCTGCCGCTGCCTCTGGTATTTTCGAGGTTAAGACCAATCCCGAAGTACTTTGGTATGAAGTAGCCAAAACTACTGGTACCCAAAATATTCCACCAACACCTGCTGGCGGCTTCGGTAGCACCAATGGCGGAACCCTCTTACAAATGAATGTTCAGAAATACGTTCGTCAATAATTAAAACGCTGCTTATGTAGAGCAGATGTTTTACCCGATAAGCAAAGTCGTCAGGTTATGAAGATGGCTTTGCTTTTTTTTAACACTCAAACTCATACAAATGAAGAAATTCTCGTTGCTAATCATGTTAGGTTCCATAGCATGGATTGGAGTCGTGAATGCACAGGAACCTGTTCAAAATTCTACTTCCGAGGCTAATAAGTTTAATCTATTCTCGCAAGACTTGCCTTATAATGTTCGTTCCAACAAGGAATTTCAATTCCTCGCGTTTTTTATCAACCAAGGCGTACACACCAATATGTATCCCAAAGCCAGCCTTTTTAATGGGCAATTAGTTGGGCGGCTTTTTGGGTCAAATTCGTCATCTACTACCGATACTAGCCTTTCCAATTATTTTGAACAACGCATTTTGCCTTTTTTTATATACCAACCTAAACTTTTTAATGGTAAAGCAATTTTGAGGGCTTCGTTCGAAATTGACTGGACTTGGGGCGACCAAGCCTATGGGCTAAGTGGAAACAAAGGCAGTGCTATTAGTGCTGATCAGGTTAATATTCAAACCCAAAATATTGAATTAGAGCTTATCCCTGCTCGGAATTTTGCCATTAATCTTGGCTTGCAACGCATGTTTGATACCCCTTACAATCCCTACCGAACCGTTCTGGATAAAATGGTTACTACTGGTTACCGATTAGCTTATTGGGGAACCGATGGCGTTGGTATCTCGGCAAGATACGATGGCGATTTTCAAAAGTTTAAAGCAGGCTATTACCTTCTTTACGAGAATAATACAGAATTAGACGACGATGTAACCCTTACCGAGTTTTCGTATCAGCGTAAGCTTAACATGAATTGGAATTTGGGCGGTTCAATCTATTATGTACGTGATAGAGGTAAGGGTCAAGGTGGTGTTTCGGTATTTGGTGAGGGACTCACAAGTATTTTGGCCGATTACAATGGCGCTTTTGTTTTTGATATTGGCAACGATTACAATGCCGACATTTTTTGGCTAGGGGCTAATTTCAGCCGCAATCCAGATTTTATGCTTGATCCATTTCAACTTACTGGTTTCGTGAATTATAACCTTGGATCGGTGAGGGAGAAAGTGGGTACCGAGTATATAAAAGCCGCAGATGTAGCTGGTGCTGCTGCCAATTTACGTGCAGCTTATAGGTATGGCAAAACCGTAAACGATTATTTTTCAGCTGACTTTTTGTTTACCCAAGGCGA
>CAZKHA010000234.1:0-2324 GCA_964552325.1 uncultured Bacteroidales bacterium | reverse complement strand
AGGCGATCCAAATGGTATAACTGACCAAAAATACACGGGTGTAATCACCGGCAACTCTTGGGGAATGCCAGCCAGCATTTTTATAGGAACAGGCGCATATCTGCTTTTTCCCCATGCAAATGTTGTAAATAGGTTTACGCCTCTGGTGGCTGATATCTCTAATATGGGCTATGGTTTAGTTGGCGGAACCGCAAACGTGATGCACGATTTTATCCCCCATAAATTAAATGCCAAACTTGGAACTGCATTTGCTTTTAGCCATGCAAAACCGCAAGGCGGGGGCCGTATGCTAGGCAACGAGGTCAACGCAGCTATTTCGTATTCGTTGGGTCCCTTTATGAGCCTCGAGATTCACGGTGCTTATATGTGGTTAGGCGATTTTTATGATAGCCAGGACGATTCGCATGGTTCTGCCATTAACGGTGGCAGCAATACCCGCCCTATAAATCCCTATACTGCGTTTATAGTTTATAAATGGCTGATGTTCTAATAATTAATCAAAATTCTACGTAAAATGAAAAATCGATTAACATATAAGATAACTACATTGGCTTTGTTCGTTATGCTTACCATTGCGGCCTGTAACCCATATAAGAACTTAACTAAGATTAGCGCGATGGATCAAATACAATATGCTTATACTGTGCATTATGCTGATTTACCAAGTGGCATTCGGCTGGCCTATATGGATGAAGGCAAGGGTGCTGAAACCTTGGTAATGATTCATGGCTTGGGCAGTTATTCCCAAGCTTGGAATTGCTATTGATTTACCAGGTTACGGTAAATCCTCTAAGGCCCCACATAGTGGTTTGATGACGTTTTATGCCGGGCTTGTCTCAGAATTTATCCAACAGATGAAATTAGGCCCAGTAAACTTGGCAGGGCACTCAATGGGTGGCCAAATTTCGATGGTTTTGGCACTGGCCAAACCCGAGTTGGTCAAGCGATTGATACTTGTTGATCCTGCTTTTGAGGCTTTTCATGCAGGCCAAAAAAGTTGGTTCAAAGAAGTTATGACGCCCAATTTGGTTCGTTTAACCTCGCTTGAGGCTATCGAAACCAATCTGGCATCTAATTTTTATCGGCTTCCAAAAGATGCGCATTTTATGATTGAAGATAGGATTGCATGGCGCGATGCCTCTGATTTTGAAGCCTATTGTTTGGCAGTATCAAGGTCGGTGGCTGGTATGGTTGACGAGCCTGTGCTTGATAAATTGGACAAGTTAAAACAGCCTACACTAATCTTTTTCGGCGAAGACGATCTATTGATCCCCAATAGGTACCTCAACCCAGGATTTACAAAAAAAATAGCCGAACAAGGTGCTGCAAAAATCAAAAACAGCAAACTGATCATGGTCCCTAAATGCGGCCATTTTATGATGTTCGAAAAAGCGGAGGTATTCAACACCGAGACTGCAGCGTTTATCCAATAGGCTACGCTGCATTTGTAAAAAACAATATTTTTTTTTGATTATATAATGATGGGAGTTGTTCTTTGGATGGCTCCCATCGCTATTTATGCTAATTTTATGCAAAATTTTTCTGCATGAGACGCAAACTGAGCACATTTAGCGATTTTGCCAACCAACTTTATCCACACGAAGCTGATTATCTGCTGAGTGTGAATAAGTTCACTAAAGGCATTAATAGCCAGATACTTCAAACCATCCAGTTTAATTGCCACAACCCGCATAAGCGCCGCGATTTTGACACTACCATCAATAAGCGCTCGTATTCATACATGAAGGCCTGGATAACCGAAATGCTCGAAAAAGCAAATGTTGACAAGTTTTATGAATGGCTTACCCATGCTGATAAACAAGTGATGACCGATGCCATAACACCCGAAGAGGAAAAGGAAATTATGGCTCAGCTTAAGCATATCGAACCATCACATTATTATTTTCTGCGTTTTTATGAACTTATCGAACATTTTCGTGATTTCCTATTGATACGGGTACGGAACCAGTTTTATAAACCAACCAATGCCTATTTGCAAAAACACGAAGCCGCATATTTACGCAGCACATCAATAAATAAGCAGCTGAACCAAGCAGCGGAAGAAATTATTCGGCAACACGAAAAACTTGACGTAGACCCTATTTGTTTTAATGAGCTTTTACAAGGTACTTTCAGCGATGCTACCCTTGATGGATACACGCGTTATAGGGCAGCTGTAAGGTTAACATTTATGTTTTATAACTATCGAGAATTTGAGCAACTTAGGGTTTTATACGATGAATTGGATGCGCTCTTTAAAACCGATTTGTTTTACTCGAAACGCTTATTGGCCAATTATTACTCTAATAGGGCCATGATGCACA
>CAZKHA010000233.1:0-4865 GCA_964552325.1 uncultured Bacteroidales bacterium | reverse complement strand
TGGCCCGGTTTTACGCCCGACCTTATCAGTATAGCTTTGGTGGTGGCCATTCAAGCTAAGGGAAGCGTGCTTATCCATCAAAAGATGTTCGAGAGCCGCTTGTTTTTTGTTGATAAGCTTATTGATATGGGAGCACAGATTATCCTTTGCGACCCGCACCGTGCAACTGTTATTGGCCTCGACCGCAAGTATAAATTAAAAGGTATCCGCATGAGCTCGCCCGATATACGAGCTGGTGTAGCCTTGCTTATAGCCGCATTATCAGCCGATGGCGTAAGCATAATTGACAATATAGAACAAATTGACCGTGGCTACCAAAACATTGATGGCCGTTTGCAAGCCATCGGAGCCAACATTTCGAGAATTTAAGTCAGGTAGGCTTTAGGGTAAACTGTCAAATTGACGGATTTATGGTGCGGGGCATAGTTTTTGCGCTCGGCGGACGGCTTGCAGCCTATCATCCCGATTTTAAACATACAATATACTTAATCTATGGCAGATCAAGATACCTTAAATCCAATCCAGGATAATACTGAAGAAAATGTAAATGAGCCAAATGCCGAAGCACAAGAAAACGGCATGGCAGAACCTGGTGCTGAGCCCATGGTAGAGAAACACGATACAGCCGAGAAGAAAAAAAAGAAAAAAGGTTTCTTTGGAGGCCTTAAAGATGAAGAGCCTACAAAACCTTGCCGTGAAGAAGAACTCCAAAAAGAAGTTGATGAATGGAAAGATAAGTATTTACGCTTGTTTTCAGAGTTTGACAATTTTAGAAAACGTACTTCACGCGAACGCATTGAACTTGCAAAAACCGCTTCTTCTGATTTAATCGTGCAACTACTTCCCGTAATTGATGATTTTGAACGCGCCATGAAATCACTCGACAAAACCAATGAAGCCACAGCACCCTACTATCTTGGAATGGAGCTGATTTATAATAAGTTTGTTTCCCTTTTAACACGTCAAGGCCTTAAAGCCATGGAAACCAAAGAGCAAGTTTTTGATACCGACTTCCATGAAGCTTTGACCAATATTCCGGCACCCACCGAAGAGCTAAAAGGCAAAGTAGTTGACGAAATTGAGAAGGGCTACCTGCTTCACGAAAAGGTAGTTAGATATGCCAAAGTAGTGGTAGGTAGCTAATTGAATAGTTATAGCCTTTACCTGATAGTTAGAATTAATTATGTAATGTGTTGAAAACCTGTATATGGCCAAACGCGATTTTTACGAAATTTTAGAAGTCCCGAAAAATGCTTCGGATGAGGAAATAAAGAAAGCCTATCGTCAGAAAGCTTTAAAGTTCCATCCCGACCGAAATCCCGGCGACAAAGCCTCGGAAGATAAGTTTAAGGAAGCTGCCGAGGCTTACGAAGTGCTTAGCGACCAAGAGAAACGCAGGCGCTATGATCAGTTTGGACACGCTGGCGTGGGAGGTGCTGCCGGTGGCGGAGGCTTTGGCGGTGGCATGAGCATGGATGATATCTTCAGCAACTTTGGCGATATATTTGGAAGTGCTTTTGGTGGAGGTTTTAGTGGTTTTGGAGGCCAAAGCCGCGGAAGACGCGTGCCAAGAGGTACCAACTTGCGGGTAAAAGTTAACCTTACACTCGAAGAAATTGCCACAGGTGCGCGTAAGAAGCTAAAAGTTAACAAATACGTAAAGTGCGATACCTGCCATGGTAGCGGTGCCAAAGCCGGCAGTGGTAATACCACCTGCTCAAGCTGCCGTGGTAGCGGGCAAGTTACCCAGTTTACGAATACCTTCCTTGGCCGTATGCAAACTACCAGCACCTGCCCAACATGTGGCGGCGAAGGCCAAATTGTAAAAGATAAATGCAATGTTTGCTACGGCGATGGCATTGTAAAAGGCGAAGAAATCATTGAAATAGACATCCCCGCGGGCGTGGCTGATGGCATGACGTTAAGCGTGAATGGCAAAGGTAACGCAGGCCCTAAGAGCGGCGTTCCCGGCGATTTGCATGTGCTTATCGACGAGGTTCCCCATCAATACTTGCAGCGCGATGGCATGCACTTGCTTTATGAACATCATATTAGCTTTACCGAAGCTGCACTCGGCACATCAATCGAAATCCCTACCCTAGAAGGCAAAGCCCGCGTTAAGATAGAGCCTGGTACACAGCCTGGTAAAATATTGAGGCTTAAATCGAAAGGCTTGCCCGAGGTGAATGGCTATGGCCGTGGCGACCTGATGGTAAGTGTAAATGTTTGGGTGCCAAAAAATGTTTCGCGCGACGAAAAAGAAATGCTTGAAAAACTTGCCCTTTCACCCAATTTTACACCCAACCCCAGCAAACGCGAGAAATCATTCTTCGATCGCATGCGCGAATTCTTCCATGAATAAGTCATTTGGCAAAGCGGTATCTTGCTGTGGTAAAGCTATCTCACGAGGTTCGCTAAGATTTTGTTTGAATTTTAGACTGTCCTTGGCACCATTTTGCTAAGGACAGCGTTGTTTTAGAATAACTCTGTATGTTACAATTTCAACGGTTATGATGCTATTATCAGCCCAAAATGTTGTAAAACGGTATGCAAACCATACCGCACTTAACAAAGTAAGCCTCGATGTGCCCGAAGGTAGCGTGTTTGGCTTGCTGGGCCCCAATGGGGCGGGAAAAACCACCCTCATAAGGATTATAAACCAGATAACCGGACCCGATGAGGGCGAGGTCTGGTTTAACGGCGAACGCCTGAATGCCGCACATGTGGCTCAAATAGGATACTTACCCGAAGAACGTGGGCTTTACAAGAAAATGAAGGTTGGTGAGCAAGCATTGTATTTAGCTCAACTTAAAGGTGTTTCACACGCTGAAGCCTTAAAACGCCTGAAATTCTGGTTCAATAAATTTGAGATAAACACTTGGTGGAACCGAAAAGTAGAGGAACTCTCGAAGGGAATGCAGCAAAAGGTTCAGTTTATTGTAACGGTAATCCACCAACCTCGGCTGCTCATTTTTGATGAACCTTTTAGCGGTTTTGATCCCATTAACGTGAACTTGCTCAAAAATGAGATACTAAATTTAAAAGCCAACGGCGCCACCATAATTTTTTCGACCCATAACATGGCTTCGGTCGAAGAATTGTGCGACAACATTGCACTTATTAACAAATCAGAGAAAATATTGGAGGGCAATGTGCGTGAAATCAGGAACCGCTTCCGCCAAAATGTGTTTGAAGTGGAAACCAATGTGCCGGTTTCGGGTGTTCAAGCGAAGTTGCCTACAGATTTTATAGTCGAAAAAGAGATTGTAAACCACGATCACACCAAATTGATTCTTCGCATACCCACAAATGTTGGTTCAAACGAATTACTAGCGAGCTTGATGGCGCACACATCAATAAAAAGCTTTAAAGAACTGCTGCCAACAATGGACGAGATTTTTATACAAGCTGTAAATACTTCAAATACATAGTATGTTGAATATGAATAAAATATCCCTTATCATTAAACGAGAGTACCTAACTAGGGTTCGTAAAAAGTCATTTATTATCATGACCATCCTTGGCCCCTTGCTTATGGCTGGTATTTGGGTGGTGCCATTTTTAATCTCGAATATACAAGAAGGCCAGAAGACAATTCAAGTGCTCGACGAAACCAATTTGTTTGCAGATAAGTTTGTTACAAATGAATCCATCAGGTACTTGCGTGTAATTGGTGAACTTGAAGATGTGAAAAGGGATTATTTGGCCAGTGGCGATGATGCGTTGATTTATATCCCACGTACAGAGTTGAGCGTGCCTGTAACGCTTGTAATTTATGCCACATCCCAACCTTCTATGGATGTTAAATCCATTATTAAAGAAATTGTGCGAAAGCAGGTTGAAGCATTAAAACTAAATGCGAAAGGCATTGATCCTGAGGTGTTGGCATCCATAAAAACCAGTATAAAGGTAAACACCATCACACTTAATGACGATGGAAGCGAGAAAAGCAGTTTTGTGGAGGTGAGCATCGCCCTTGGCCTTACAGCAGGCATAATTATTTATATGCTCATACTGGTGTTTGGCGCACAGGTGATGCGTGGTGTGATTGAAGAAAAAACGAGCCGAATTGTGGAAGTTATCATCTCATCCGTAAAACCATTTGAATTGATGATGGGTAAAATTATTGGCGTTGGCTTGGTTGGCCTTACGCAGTTTCTACTGTGGGTGCTTTTAACGGGTTCAATTATTACGGTTTTTCAGTTGAGCTATGGCGTAGGCTCAGGCCCTAAGGCCAGTCCTGATTATAATGCCGGCAGCAAGGTTTTGTCGCAACAGCAACTGGCTCAATACAATGCTGGCAGCGAGCAAGATGAAGATACCATAAAACAAGTTATGAAAGCCGTGGATACGGTTGATTTCCCGGTGATATTGTTCGCCTTTATGCTCTATTTTATTGGGGGTTACCTATTATATTCTTCATTATACGCCGCTATTGGGGCTGCATCAGAAAGCGAGACCGACACACAGCAATTTATGTTACCGGTTACCGTGCCATTGATATTTTCGATGGTGATGATGGGCTACGTTATCAATAATCCTTTCAGCAGTCTTTCGGTATGGCTTTCGATAATTCCGTTTACTTCACCCATCATTATGATGATTCGTATTCCGTTTTCGGTGCCTGTTTGGCAAGTGGCGGTTTCGTTGGTTGTGCTGATAGCCAGCTTTGTTTTTACAACTTGGCTCGCTGCACGCATCTATCGCACGGGTATTTTGATGTATGGCAAGAAAGTAAATTATAAGGAAGTGTGGAAGTGGTTGAAATACAAAGATTAATTTTAAGACATAAAAAATTGGGAGTTTCATTATAAACTGTTATTTTTGCACCCTCAAAAAATTAAGTAAAATTCTAAATTCGCAGA
>CAZKHA010000232.1:0-4873 GCA_964552325.1 uncultured Bacteroidales bacterium | reverse complement strand
CAATAGATTTAACGCAACTAAGCACCAGCAAACAAGGCATTTGCCATAAGCCAGATAGTTTATTGCTAATTGATTCTAGGCCGTTTTGGTAATTTGTATTCGATGCCCAAAAACGAATGCGCGATAAACTGATCTAGCATTAAAAAGAAACCATTGGTTGAGCCAAATCCAAGCCCCCCAAATAACTCAAGTTGCTCGCTTAGTTTATGGTTAAGCCCTATTCCCAGATTATTCTCAACGATGGTTTTTTTGTTTTCCCAACCCATAGGATTACCAAGCGAGTGCTCGATATAATGTACCTGATAAACAGAAAAATCAATCTGCACAAGTACATGCGTGTTTTTCCAATGCGAATCAAAGCAATATCGGTAACCAAAGTTCAGCCCCCAATTGGTTTGCTTATAGGTGTCAACAGAGCTAAACGACTTCCCATTAAGGTGGGTGAATGCTGGCCCAATATACACAGAATGGCCTTTACGACTGATACTCAATGCTGCCGAGGTATGCAAAATGGGGTAATTGAGTTGCTGTGCAAAGCGTAATCCTATTTTCAACTTACGGGTTGAATCATACGGGTTTAAGCTTATTTCCGGATGTGTTGGCAGGTTCTTGCTCGTCCAGTTATACGAACGTACACGTTCCAGGGCTACATATTCTTGGGTTGCCAATGGCTTGGTCTTTAAGGTATAGAATATGTTTGCCTCATTCACATAGGTAATTTTACAAGCTATAGTGTCACCCGATTTCAGGAAAATTTGGTCAGTTGTAGATTGTGCACTTAGATTACAGGCTATTAACACCAAAATAACGCTTAGAGGCAAGAGCTTCAGCATAAAAATGGGCTTTAAAAACATAAGGTTTCTGTCCTTTTCAGCAAAATAATTTGATTAATTGCACAAATGTATAGAAAATTCTTTTTTGAGTCTCCAACGGAAATTAGTTTTTTTTGCCACCAAAACACCATGAAGCAGCCAGTACGGATAATTGATTTAAAACTTAATGAAATTCGTTAAGCATTATACCTCTATACTAATCTATAGAATTTCGACTTCGTGGAATAGCCACTTTTTTGGAATCGAGCACCTAAAATTTCATACAATTTTTCAAGAAACCCCATACCGAGGCATTTAATGCTTTCAGCAAATGGAGGTCCTGAAATATTCCAATAAATAATTTACAGTTCCTTTAAACCACAATTTGAATGATTTACACAAAAATAGTGGCTTGTATTTCAAACCACTAAATACCCCCTTCACTCAAAAAACAAGCTTACCATTCCAGATTTTGTCTACTCGGGTTAAATGCGTGCAGCGTTAATGAAATGACCCAGAGTTGGAATGCAAATCGAAAAACTAACGCAATACTCTGAAAACCAACAAAATTCTATTAAAATTCTTTAATCTACAAAGCCCTCAACAATCTCCCTGGCCTCTCGTACCACCTTATCCAGCATTTGCTGTGTAGCGGCTTCGGCCAAAAAGCGCAAGTAGGGCTCGGTATTCGATGGGCGCACATTGAACCACCAGTCTTTAAACTCAACACGATAGCCATCAAAATCATAAAATGCGGTTACGGATTCTTGAGCTTCAAAATGCTTGCGTAACGCATCCATGGCTTCTTGCTTGCGATTAAGTTTAAAATTAATCTCGCCCGAATTATAATACTTGGCAATTCGCCCAATAAGTTCCGAAACCTTTACACCCTGAGTATGAAACCTTGCAACGGTATCAAGCAATAACAGGCTGGCCAAGAGCCCTGAATCGGAATAATAGAAATCGCGGAAATAATAATGCCCGGCCAACTCACCTCCAAATATGCCATCAATCTCACGCAGTTTTAAGGCCGCATAAGCCCTACCAACTCGCCACATATGCATGGTTCCGCCCAACTTTTCAATATATTCCGTTACCGAACGTGAGGTGCGGATATCTTGCAAGACATTGCCTTTAAGGCCTTTTTGCTCAAGAAAATAATGTCCAGCCACGGCTATCATCAGATCAGGAGGAATAAACTTTCCGTTTTCGTCAACAAACATCACACGATCCGCATCGCCATCATATATAACCCCAATATTACTCGTATGGGCCTTGACGGCGTGTTGCAAAGCAAGCAGGTTATGCTCTTCCAGCGGATTAGGCTCATGGTTCGGGAAACTGCCATCCAATTCATCAAACAAATAAATAGGTTTATCGCCCAACAACTCTTTTACAAACAGGGCGGCCATGCCATTTGAGCAATCAACGCTTAGCTTAAGCGAATCAAAAACAAACCCAAACGACTTCAAAAAAGCCACATAATCAGCATGTTTATCAAAAGCATGGATTTTGCCTGTTGGTTTGGGCACAACGGCTTCTTCACCCTTAACTTTTAGTTCCAATTCAGCCAATCCGGTATCGAAGCCCACAGGCAAGGCATTCGTACGGCTAATTTTCAAACCATTGTATTCCTTTGGATTATGCGAAGCCGTTATCATAACCGAAAGGTCAAACCCGTACTGAGCCGTGGACCAATAAACGAAAGGTGTAGTAGCTAATCCAAGATCGTAAACATCTGCGCCAGCATCGCGGATTCCGTTGGTTAAGGCTGTATAAATCTCTGGCGACGAAACTCGCACATCCCTGCCTACCAAGACTTTTGAACTATTGAGCAAGCCCGGTAAAAAATAACCAATGCGGTAAACATCGCTTGCCGTAAAATCGCGGTTATAAACTCCCCTGATATCGTATGCTTTGAATGCTGACATATAATTTATTATCTAAAATGGATGGCAAAGGTACTAAACAACCTAAAACGAACAATGTAATGCTACAACAGAATCTACAAAAGACTGCGTTACAATCAATATAAACCACATATAATCAAATATATACATACTCTAATGTACAGAACCTAATACATCTTAAAATCGAGTGGTGGTGTATAATAGTTTGCAATAGAATATAAGTAGCCTAGCAAGCGAGAAACAAAAAACCAAGACTCAGCGCTAGCAAAGTTCCGTGGCAATTCACACGATAATGTAAACCAAAACGCCTTATGCGGCTTGCTATCCCGTGCTTTTGTTAAAAAGTTTGCTTCCATTTGTTCAGCAGGTTCTTTAGGAATTTAAAAGCTGAAACAATGACCACCCCTTAACGAATCGCTAGCAAACTTAACCAACTTCAGGCAATTGTTCCTGAATTAATTTACGACACATTTATGGACCTTAACCCCCACCTAAGAATAAAATACGGCTCGCGAGAGAAAAAGTTTTGCATACAAGACGTTGCCTATACTATCTCATATTTAAAAGAAGCTTTTATGGCGAATCAGCCTATATTGTTTCATGAATATTACAAATGGGGTGTAGTTTTTTCTCATCAATTGGGGTATCCGTTCAAGGGATTAGTTGTTAGACTTTATCACCAGCATGAAACTTAAAAAAGCTTCATTTGATTGGCAGATAAACACACATACCAAAAAAGGCATCAGGCACCTAAATTATGGGGAATAGTTAGCTGACAATCAAATGCTTATAGTGGCAACAGAAAAATCAAACGGCTCAGAAGTCTTTTATACAGAACTTATTAGAATAAACAATGAACAAACAAATTTAATACGCCAACAGGTAAAAAAATAGCGACCAAAACGGCAAACAAAAAGATGAATCATTTTTATTTGAAGAATTAAGCAATTTAAATAATGAATTGATAAACGTACAAAGGGAGTTAGCAAAAAAACCAAGAACTCAACTATTTAAACAACCTTAAGAACCAATTTCTTGGTATAGTTGCACACGACTTAAGGTCGCCAATAGGCAACATTATAAATTTTGGAGACTTACTGCTTTCTGATACTGAAAATTTAACGGAAGAGCAATTAAACTTTGCTAATAGAATAATGCAATCAGCTGAATTTATGCTAGGTTTGGTGGATAATTTATTGGATATAAATAGTATTGAATCAGGAAAATTTATAGGCTCTTCGCCATATTTAGTGGGTATTTGTTTGATTGGCACTATCAACAAAAGCCAAAACGTCCTGTCCTCGTCGACCTTTGCGGTTAGCTCAAAGGTAAAAATCCAATAGCCACCCAGCGTTTCGATTTTTTGGTTCACGATTAGCTTACCTAAACTTTTTTGCATCCTTACTTTTCTTTTCTAGGCGGCCAAAAGAAAAGTAACCCCCGCAAAGCAGGGCAGGCGCCGAAAGGGCCTTGGAAAGCCCGCTATAATCCCATTGCCTGAATTGCTACGGAAGCCCGCAGCATGCGCAACCCAAGCCATTCGGGGGACAAACTGCAGGGTATATACTTAAACTTCAATCGCCCCCGAATTCGTGGGTTGCTGGGTGTTACCAAGTCAGCCAAGGAAAGGAGGGGCTGCATGCTTCATTGAATTCAATGGCAATATGGAGATGCCGAATCGGCTTGAGTTAGCGTTTCCGTCATTGTTAGCCACCGCCTCTCGGCATTAACTGCTTCTAAGTTCAATTGCTTCGCATTATCACTAAGAAGCAGTAAATATGCTACTTGAGCCACGATAGTGCAGGGATCTTGGCCAATTACCACCATGTCCTACTAAAATCTTTTATCCCCCAGATTCGAAATTTGGTCAGATCACTTTTTGAAGAAACATCATTCTGTAATGGTTTGACTTACTATAAATTATACCAAGGACCGCAGTTACGAAACACTGATGTTTGCGCCTTACATGAGCAAGGTAAGCACCCAAAAAAACTTGGTTGGAAGTAACGAAGCATTAAAATTTGCATTAACCGTTTAATTCAATCTATGGAAACCGATCAGTATCGTTGTGTGCAGGCCTTCTAAAAATGGTGAAAAAGAAAAGCGGCTGCAATTTAAACAATAGAGGAAGAAACGGATTGGACTGTAGCC
>CAZKHA010000231.1:0-4885 GCA_964552325.1 uncultured Bacteroidales bacterium | reverse complement strand
TTTCTAAAATCCTTGGTTCGGCGAGCTCAACACATCGCATTTACTAAATATAAATTCCGGTTTTAGCTCAGTCACAGGCCTCGAATATAGAATTCTTAGAAGCATCCTTAAATAGATAATTAAAGTTTCTTTAAAAGGATGGTTTTTTTGTTGAAATCGGCTGCTGCATTTATAACCTTTCTAAATTCTTCATACCTATCACTTGGGTAATCAAATTCGGTATAGTATTCGGTTGAAATGATTTCGAGCTTGTTGCCAATTAATTGGGCTGAGGAGTAAAATGCACAACTAATCTTTCCCTGATTCTCCATCTCCACCTTCATTTCTAAATCCTTAAAATCCTCAATAGCGTACCCTTGAGGTACTTCTAGTTGGATTTTGCGGTAATACTTTTTCAGCATATCCAAGCGCACTGGCAAACGCCTTTGCTTGTCTTGATACAATTCAGCTTGTTCTCCAATGGTATTGCCGATTTTTATCACCAAATTGTTTCCAGCCAATTCTACCAAATCCTTCGCAATAAGCTCAACATCCCAAACAAAGGGTTTAATGCCCATATCGGCGGGCGAATTACCTGCGGTAGTGAATGTGGATATATGCGTATTGGTAGAACCCATATTAAAATAAGCTTCAAGAAGCTGATTTTTACGTTCGTCATCCATAAGGTTCCAAATCGATTGCACACCAAACGCCAAAGAGCCCGTGAAAGCTCGTACAATTTTTGCGTTTAACTCATTATTATCTAAATTAATATGCAAATCAACATGCATTGAATCGGTATTATAGTCAAAGGGGCATGGTTTAATAAATTCAATCGAATAACCTAAGGTTCTTAATTTGTCGTTAATCATTACAGGATTCATGAACAAACCGTATTCGCCTTGCATATTTTCTGCAGCATACCCAACACGTACAAAGGCATTATCGGGCATTAAATACTTGTCAAATGTTGGAAAATACAAACAAAACTCGCTCAAATAATTAAAGCCACTATATTCAGGATCAAAAGCTTTATCTTCAATATTGGAGGTACATACAAGCTTAAAGTCAAAGCCACCAACTTCGTATAAAGCCACAAACAACCTTAAAGCCCCAAATTCGCTACAATGCTTTAATTTTAATATCTCCTCAATAGTAGAAACTTCAACTTCCTCATCAATATTAATCTCCGTTTTTACCCAGTTTTCCAGTTTTTGTAGGTTTTGAAAACTTGGGTTTGTGGCATCCAATTTTTGCAAAAGTTTTTTAACAGCCTTTTGTTCATCATCGGTGTATTCATAATAGTTGCCATAAATACTATTTGCCGCTTTTGCCAATGAATATACCCGATGAATGCTGTTGTATTTATTGTGTGTGAGCGTAAACTCAAAGCGCATAAGGTTTGCACGGTAAACACCGTAGCGTTCTTCTTCGAGTGCAGGCACATAGTTTATTTGGCATTTGGCTTCCTTTGCCGAATCACCTTCATCAACATCAAAAAGGGGCAGGTTATTATAACTTTTGAAAAGATAATCCAACTTATTCGGATACGAATATATTATTGTTACATCGCATTTTGGGACATCATCTTGAATATAAATACTGCCATATGGGTTGTATTGTTTGCGTAGGATGTAATAGTATTCCAACTCTCCGCCAACTTCAGCTCCTTCAATAGCAAAAGTACTAAAATCACCTTTGTTTTCGAGGTTCTCTATTTTTTTGATGCTTTCGGCGGGCAATTCGGTAATTTTGCCTGAAGGCGAAATAAACCGAGCCTTAATGCTTACTATTTCAAGTACTTTATTCATCGAGATATACACTTTGTTATTTTCGCTAACGGCTTTATTACTGGTTAGCCGCTGCTTTTGATGAAAAATCACCAAATCCTCAAAAATGTCATCTTTATTGATATACGTCTCGGTTATCCTACGTTCAAGTGTAACCAATACCCCATCAATAGGTTTTACGGTATCAACAAGGTTTTGAGCTGGTATCGTGTTCCACGAATAGGTGTTATATTTTGATTGTGAGCTTACAGCCATTGTGGCTAACATACATAAAACTACGAGTATATTCTTCATGATAGCAGGGTTATTTTCTGATTATTAATGTCTTTAAATAGGTTTTTTGCAACACGTTAAGCATTTCAACAAAGTTAGAAATGGTATTGCCCTCCAGTAAAAAAAAGTCAAGTTTTAGTTGCGTTGTTAACACAACTTGGTTGTTGTGGGTATTATACGTTTGTGTAAAGGCAAAATTAGGTCCACTAAATTCTGTTGTTCCCGGCATATCAGTTATAGTATATTTGCTATCAGGCATATCCAAAACAATAACGGACCTGTACAAGTGCTTGTAATCGTTGGAAACAGGTATTATCCTGTCAGTTTTGAGTTTGTAGCCTGAGAGGTAGCGCAAAACATTCAGGTTCAAATAATCTTCATTTCCTTTGCGAATGTAATAGTCAGGAATAGAAAATTGATAGTCAATTACAAACCCTGAATCAACATTATTAAGGTCAGAAACATGTACCGATGATATTTTCAGTTTATTATGTACCACCGGCAACGTGTTTTCAAGGATTAAGTGGTACTTAAGGCTATCAGCATTGCTGAACAAGGTCAACAATTTAGCCCTATTCTCGCCAACGCATACCCGCTTGCCTTTACCATTAATTTTCCCCTCGGCCCATTGCACCCACAAGCTATCGGTAATGGCATTTGTTTCGGGTGGATCTAGCGGTATTTTATAAAGAGAATAATTGGCAGAATCTAACGCAATTAAGCATTCTTTTCCTTGAATTTGTGCAGGGGTATGCGTAAAGCTGTGTTTATGAGTTGTGGCATCTAAAATGCTTGGTTTAGTTGGTTCGCTCCACCAAACAGCAACCATGTGGTTATCAACCAATGCAGAAGCTAAATCGGTATATTGGTAGGGCAACGAACGGGTACCGAGCCAAGCAAAACTTGCGTTGCCTCCTGCTGCCCGAATCATATACACCAGTAAACATGATTTGTCTTTGCAATCGCCAAACCTGCGCTTTAGCACCTTCTCCGGATCGCGGGGAACAACCCCATTATCACCGTCTTCGATTGCCACGTATTTTATGCCTATTTGTACGAATTCAAAAACCCGCTTAACCTTGCTATAAAGACTGTTGAATCTGTGCGTGAGTGAATCGGTAAAGCTTTGCACCGGCGGCGGAATGTCTTTTGGCAATTTTGCAATGTATCCATAATTGTGGGGATAAAGGTCGTTTACCGACCCTACCACTTTGGTGTAAACACCTTTTCGGGTATATCCTGCAATTTGCACTACCACATGCGGAACAAAGTATAAATAGTCGGGTGTGTATTCGTCTTCGGTATAGCTGATCATGTCGGTAGCTGACCATTCATAGATTTTATAGTTACCTTTGTGACTTATCGTGCTTGTTACCTTTGCAGTATCCAACCCATATAACCTAAATTGTATATCAATGTCTTGGTGGCACTTGATGCTATAGGAGGCATGTTGAACGGGTAAATAATTGGCAAATGTGAACACTAGTGGCATAAATGGATCGGCAATGGTAACCTCTGTTTCGGTAATTAAGCTTGCACCTTTTGCAACCGACTTATAATTATAATTATACGCGATAAGATCTGAATAATAGACATCGTCGTCGGTTTCGCTGGTTTTTAGGAAATCCTCCACTTCATATTTCTTGATTTTCCCGTCTTGCGTAACAAGCGTATAGGCTTCAAGACGCTTTAATTGGCTAATTGAGTTAAGGTATTTTTTTGCTGAAGACCATGTACCCGCATTATCAGACAAAACCAATCTTGACTCGAATTCCTTCGACTCAACCACAATCCCTTTTTTGGGGGCAAAATCGATGGTAACATCTTCGAGGTTTTGTTGGATGATGGCAGAGAAGCCTTGATACTTATTCCTCAATTGCCCTATGTCAGCATTTACCTGGCCATAGGTGTGCGATGCGATGCATAAGCAAAACACACAAGCTAGGCCCAACAATTGCAAAGGCTTAATAGGTGATCTTCTTGTACACATCGCCTTTATCATAAAACAGTGAATAGCTCAACTTGCCGGTGGCGTCGTAATACTTCCATTCACCATCTTCGGTGCCCCAATAAAAGCTTCCTTCTTCATAAAGCTTTCCATTGGGGTAATAGTATTTGTACGGGCCATGGCGTTCGTCGGCAACTTCGTAAACCTCTTCCTTCACAATACCATTTTCGTAGTACGATTTCTGAATCCCTTCAGCCAAATCATTCTTATATTCTGCCTCGAAAAGCAGTTTACCATCGGTGTTGAACAGTTGTTGCTTGCCATTGTACACCCCATTCAGCATCGGAATGGTGGCAGCCACTTTACCAGATGGATAATACACCACCAAAGGCGAATTCTTAAGTTGGTTTACCGAAGTGGTTACGGTTTGACCGGTTGCATTGCGGTAGGTGTACGAAACAACTTGATCATGGTACATGAGCTGCCGCAACATCCAGGTTCCGTCGGGTGCATAGCGTATATCAATGCCCTCGCGAGCGTCGTCGATGTAATAACTTACGCGCTCAAGCTGCCCATTGCTGTAATAACTGCTGCTTTTGCCTTGGTAAACATCTTGCACCACTTGCTCCTCGTGCAATAATTTACCAAGCTTGAACCGTTTTTTGGTTCCTTGTTGCTTGCCCAAGCAAAAATTCGACTCAAAATCAACTTGGCCTGTATTGTTGTAATAATAATAAGGTCCGTTAAGCACCCCGTACAAATAGGTACACAAAATCCTTGGCTTTCCATCAGGGTAATAGGCTTTATAGGGCCCATGCCTCTTGTTATCAACAATGTTAACCTTATACTTCGTCGTGCCATCAGCCTCTTTGGCTTCAACGGTAACCGAATCGTA
>CAZKHA010000230.1:0-4899 GCA_964552325.1 uncultured Bacteroidales bacterium | reverse complement strand
TGCTGAATTATTACGAGAAAAATGGCAGTAAAATAATTAATTTGAATGACTTGTTAGATTCTAAATAAACGTGCCAGCGGCTATCAATTGTGTATAAAACAATAGGCAGTCAGTAGGTTATCGAACGTTTCAGTTTGTATCAAAAGTACTTGTAACTTGACAGCAAATCACCCGAAATCGCCAACTTTTCGTGCCGTCAAATGTTATATGCTAGGTTATACGCACCCAAATAGAGCTACTATGAACATCGAAATTAACGCATACAACGAACAACAAACGGAAACAGACAAAGCAATCTGCCAATTGCTTGCGGCTACAATTCACAGCGAATTGACAGAAGCTGAGCGCAAAATATGGCATGCCCATCCTGTTTGGTTTTTGGATGGAAATCCGATAGTTGGTTACAGTAAGCAAAAAAAAGGTATTCGACTTATGTTCTGGAGCGGAGCTGACTTTGATGAGGAGAAACTGAGCATTAAGGGTGGAAAGTTTAAAGATGCTTCTATTTTTTATACGGATGCATCCGAAATAAACACGAAAGACCTTGTGGAATGGCTTCAAAAATCAAGGCAAATCCAATGGGACTATAAAAACATCGTAAAACGAAAAGGAAAACTAGAACGACTCAAGTAATATGAAAACAACACCCGAACACGATGAGCGAATAGCAAAAATGAGCTTTGCTTCGGTTTATCCGCACTACCTTACAAAAGTTGGACGCAAGGGGCGGACAAAGGAAGAATTGCATGAAGTAATAACTTGGCTAACGGGTTTTGACAGTACTAAACTGCAAGAACTTATCGACGAAAATGTATCATTTGAAGTCTTCTTTCGTACTGCAAAACTGAACCCAAATGCCCACCTCATTACAGGGCTCATTTGCGGCTATCGGATTGAGGAAATTGAAAACCCATTAACTAAACAAGTTAGGTATTTAGACAAGTTAGTGGACGAATTGGCGAAAGGCCGTAAAATAGAAAAGATTTTAAGATCTTAGTTCTAAAACCAAGCAAACAAACCTTAATTATGAAAAAAATGAAATATGATATAAGCATTCAAGCACCGGCAAGCAAAGTTTATGATATAATGCTGGGCATCAGCAGTAAAGCAACGTATGAGCAATGGACAGCCTTATTCAATCCCACATCAACCTATGAGGGGGGTTGGACCAAAGGCAGCAAAATGCTATTTATTGGAACCGATGACAAGGGCGAAAAGGGCGGTATGGTTTCGGAAATAGTTGAGAACGTTCCAAACCAATTTATTTCAATACGCCATTATGGACTTGTAAAAGCGAACGAGGAACTAACGGAAGGACCTGAAGTTGAAAAATGGGCCAACGGTTTTGAAAACTACACATTCACCGAAAACAACGGGGCTACTTTGGTGTGTGTTGACCTTGACACTAAAGAGGACTTCTGGGATTATATGAATGAAACCTACCCGCAAGCACTCGCTAAGTTGAAGGAACGCTGTGAAAAATAATATTACAAGCGAGCACTGCCAATAATGAGAACCCGTGGAACCGCCGGTAATTGCGTAAACTCTCGATCGTATGGACTTGGCCGATTGGTTTACCGAAGCCGCAGCCCAGGTAAAAATGCAACCCACCAAAATGCTGGTTTTTCGCATGACGTAGCCCGCATTTTATAATGCATTTGTTATAAGCAAGCGCATTGGAGGCTACAGCAAAAACAAAGCCACCGAAACCCCTGAGGCCCTAGAGGCTTAAACCCTAAAAAATGAACTGCCGGGGCTATACATTAATATATAGCTAAGCTCCGGTTTTTAATGTCCTATACGGATGCTGCGTTAGCAAGCCTTTACACTCTAAATGAATAATTTGACCAGGGAAAACGAGAGCCCATTCCTGTTAACTGCCAACCTGGCCAAGCTCTCTGCCTGGGCCTCTAAAAATGCACAATGCCAAGTTTGCGAAAGTTGATACGTTTTTTTTACAGATTGTTGTGTATTAATTAGGGTATTGTTTATATTTGTGGCTATGAACCTAAACAAGTGCTAAACCGAAACCAGTACAATTTATGATGGACTCGCACAGGCTAACTTCTTTAACCGAAATCCAAGCCACGATTGCCAAAGATCGGAATGTTAGATTGCTTATTAACATTTCTATAGAGTTGACTTTGGATAAAAGATTGTATTGGCTAGGAGGCTGTTTTTTTTGGGGATACGTTATGTAAGCAATAAAAATTACAAAATTGAAAATGTTCACTAATCATATGCAAGTTCAACCAAAATAATAACACTATGGATACCAAGAAATGTCCTTTTTGTGCAGAGGAAATTAAAATTGAAGCAATTAAATGCAAGCATTGCGGAGAGTTTATTGAAAAGGAAGCTCAAACTGAAAACATGAAAGAAGGAGTCTGGAAATGTAAAAAGTGCAAAGAAGAGGTTGAAGATAGTTATGACATATGCTGGAATTGTGGGGCTACTAAGGAAGGATTAATTGACAAAGAAACTGAAACAGAATTTAAAGAATTAAAGAAAGAAGTTGGAAACACCAATTCAGCAGGAGGAGGTAAGATATTGTTATACTCCTTAGTTTTCGCTGCAATTGGTTTTGGATCAGGGTATTTAATGTATGGGAAGATCTTAAGGAAGCGAATTTCAATTGATGACATTTTTTCATCTTCGGATGGTTTTGATAGTCTTTTTCTTGATCCAATAAGAGAAAAGATCATTATTGCAACCATCATTGGAGGTGTGATTGGCGGAATAATAGGTTATTTTAAAACCCGAGGTAGTAAAACTAATTCATAATCTAATAAGCAGTAACCATAAAAATCAAATATTTCAACCGAAAATAGACAACCGAAATTGCGAAAAAAAACAAACTGTTTAATCCCAATCTAAAACCTATTCCATAATAACATAAGCAAGCAAGCTTTCGCAGCTGACAATCCTTTTTATACGCATTGCCTTTACATCCTTAAAACTATCTGTGCAAATTCAACCGGTAGTTAAGTACGACTCTACCAATTATCCGCTAGACCGTACATTCATCATTTCTATCTCAACTATTTTTGAACCATCGCTATCATTAAACGACCATTCAATAAGTATTAGGGCAGATGGTACAGTTTTGTGGGCCTTGCGGAAGAAAAGCAAAAATTTGTTCAAAATGGTGTCACCTTTCAATCAGTTGTTTTAGTGCCTATTACTGTATCAGGGAAGATTTTTAACGGTCGTACGGCTATTAAAACCAAAATGGCCGAGGTTGTTTCTTCAACACCTGAGGGCGATTTGCACTTTAAAGTAATCATGTACAAAACGTAATTCAAGCAAAAGGGCAAATGGTAGTTTGTTTTAGGGCAAGGAACCAACTATTTGACACAGAAAGAATTTGACGAATGTAAAGGAGCACATACCTACAAACACTGCGTAGTCAAAAAAGGCATGGATCCCCTATTTTGGGAAGAAATATTTTTCGGAAACAGCTCTCTCCGCTTCCGTTAGTGCGCATTTCCTGTGCAAAAGAACCCGGTTGGCGTACTTAAACCCTTCGCCAGGCCAACTCGAGCTTGCGCAACCAAACTGCAAGCACAGCCAACAAAACCCGGGGCCAAATAAGCCAATGCATGGGCAGGCCAATAGCCAAAAACAACAATGGATCTTCGAGTTGCGAATGCGAAATGGCCACATGATGGTTTAGCAAATCGGCATCGGCTTTATTCATTTTGCCCGTGTCAACCTGCTCCATCATCACTGCCGAACCATAGGCCAAACCCACAATATTGGCAATAAGCCACGACAAACTAGAGCTTTCAGGCAATCCGAAAATATTCAGCAAAGGCCGCATCAGCCGCGAAAGCAGCCGGATTACACCAAATTCCTCGAGCAAACGCTGCAGGATTAACAAACCCGTAATCAGCATCATGATTTTTAGGCACAGGTAGAGCATCCCCTTACCCCAAACAATGAAACTACTTATAAATGAGCCCTGTTGAACGATAGCAGTGGTCAATACCTTACCGGGTAAATCGGGCAAAACCAAATTTAACAAAACACCCGCGAGCAAACTTGCCGATATCCTTAATGCAATCATACGCCAAGGCGAAGATCCTGTGCGTTTTAGCACTGCAGTCTCAATTAAAAAACCATGCGAAATAAGGCACATTACAGCCAAAATCACCGACTCGCGCATGGGCAAACCCAGCGTAGAAAGCACAGCCACCACCGAATAAACATTGGCCAACATAGATGTAATCAGCACAAAAGCCGATTCACCGGGTAGGCCCAAATACCGGAAAAATGGTTCGATAGCTGTTGATACCACTTGCAAAATACCCGTGTAGTTTAAAACAAACACCGCAAAAGTTACCGGAACAGTGATTTTGATAAGCCACCAGGCTGTTTTTAAGGCTTTTGGTAAGGCTTGCTTAACGCAGGAAACGACGCGGTTTTTTGGGTTGGTTTCAATCAATGGGGATGATTTTAAAGAGCGCAAAAATAGGTATTCCAATCAGCCCTACGAAACGCATAATCAAAATTAACGGCTTTTTAAATGGCTCTTTGCCATATTAAGTGAGTATTTATATGACTATCGTAGAGCCCGATTAAGTCGGTGTTGTATATGCAATCAAGATATTTAACAATGGTTTTACATCTTAGAGCCTGTTGCTCATACAATTATATTAATTTGCTTGTGCTATACTTACTTTTCTTTTCCCAGGCGGGCGAAAAGAAAAGTAACAAAAGAAACGCCCTTTTTAAGCCCGCTATAATCCCATTGCCAGAATTGCTACGGAAGCCTGCAGCGTGCGCAACCATAGCCATTTGGGTCAACAACCTTTGGGGCTTTTAGGCTTTGCTTTCCCCCACCCAAATGGTGGGTTGCTTGGTTTTCAACCAAACTTTTGAATGCATGGTGGCTGC
>CAZKHA010000229.1:0-4908 GCA_964552325.1 uncultured Bacteroidales bacterium | reverse complement strand
TTTGCCTGAATTGCAAGCCGCAGGCTAGAAACAACTAAGCAAACGCAAGGTAAAGGCTATTTGAAGTACTTTTGCCAGCAAAATTTTTGAATGCTAAACCATACACATCACTTTGAATCGAAAACAAGAGCTGTTGTAGTGCTTACGTTTGCCACCATGCTCCTCGAAATTGGCATGGGTTATTATTCTCATTCGATGGCCTTGCTGGCTGATGGTTGGCACATGGCATCGCATGTATTGGCGTTGGGCTTATCGTGGTTGGCGTATGTGGTTATGCGGAAATATGGCGCCTCGCAACGCTATTCATTCGACCACAACAAACTGCTCTCACTCGTGGGTTTTGTAAGTGCTATCATGCTTCAACTTATGGCTGTACTAATTGCCATACAATCTATTACAAGGTTTTTCAATCCACAGCAGATACATTTTACCGATGCACTTGTGGTTGCCGTAATTGGTTTGCTGGTTAACGGCCTCAGTGCATGGATGCTGCACCATAAGGCCGAGGAATCGGATCACAACATACGCTCGGCTTACCTCCATGTGCTAGCCGATGGGCTTACAAGTGTGATGGCTATTGCAGCTTTATTGTTGGGAATGTTCTTTCAAATTCCAGCCCTCGATAGCATTAGTGGGATAATCAGCTCATTGCTGATTACCAAATGGGCCATCGGTTTACTCATAAGCTCTGGCCGGCGGTTGATTGACTTCAAAAAGGCTGACTTATAAACCATCTTCTAAGCCTGTGAAACAGCTTTCAAAAGGCAATCGGGTAACTTAAACATTCCGTTTCTAAATTGAAAATGGATGCTTTAATTCGATAAAATCAAATAATGGTTTGCTTCGAGTGCAATAGACGATCCAAGACTAAGGCTTGAACCAGTGGAGGCATTTACCCATGTGGTATTTTGCAAACTTGCAGGTACACTATAGCTCTTGCTTGTATTGCGGGTATTTACCAACACTAAAACCTCATCATCAGCATACTGCCGCTTAAACACCACCAAATCTTCATCAGAAAAGTTTTGCAGATTGCCGTTACGTATTGCCGGATGGGCGGCGCGTATTTGCATAATTAATTTGTACTGCCTGCCCATGCTGGGATTGCTGGACCAATTGATGGGCAAACGGCTAAAGAAAGGGAGTTTAACGGTACAACCAACTTCTTGCCCGTTGTAAATCAATGGTATGCCACCCATAAAGCTGCTCACCACAAAAGCAGCTACCGAAGCTTCTTCGCCACCAAACAGCACTATGGGCGTATCGTCCCAAGCACATTCATCGTGGTTTGATGTAAAGCGGAGTTTGTGCTTTCCGGAGGGTATAGTGTTGTACTCGGCTGTATGGGTTTGATAAATGCCACTGCCGGCATGGTTATTTTTAAACACATTTTTATTTTTGCCATAAAAATCCCAGCCAAAGTTCATTTGAAACCCGGCCGTAAAATGATCGCTGCGTGCACCTTCGGCCAGCATAATTATTTTCCGGTTAGGTATATTGTTGAGCGAATCAATGGCTTGTTTCCAAAATGCAAAGGGTACAAAATCGGCGGCATCGCAGCGGTAACCATCCGTATTGGCCATTAATACCCAGTATTTTAAGGCTTTTATCATCTCTAGCCGCATTTGCGCATTGTCAAAGTTAAGGTCAGCCACATCCTGCCAGTTAGTTCCTGATGGGTGTATAATATTGCCACTGCCATCTTGGGTGTACCAGTCTTTGTGAGCAATCCAAGGGTTGTCCCAACTGGTGTGGTTAGCAACCCAATCAAGCAGTACAGCCATTTTGCGTTTATGAGCCTCACGCACCAAGGTGCGCAGGTTTTCGAGGTTGCCAAACTCGGGGTTAACCTGGTAGTAATTTGCCACGCAATAGGGCGAATTTACAGATTTGGTGGTGCCTATAGGATGTATGGGCATAAGCCAGAGTACGTTTACTCCCAAGGCCTTAATCGAGTCGAGGCGTGGAAGGATACCGGCAAGGGTACCTTGTTGGCTAAAGGCACGTTGGTTTATTTCGTAAACCACCAGCTCATTGGTAGCCGGAATATCAGCAAAGGGGGTTTCGTATTGGGTAACGGAAGTGTCGGGCAGCACCTTGGGGTCTTCAATAACTTCCTCTGTGTTGCATCCTAAGGCTAGTAGCATCAGCATACCAATTGCTAATGCTGTATATAAAAACAAAAAGCGGGTTTTCATTATGCAAGTTTTCAACAAAAGTAAGCCTTTTAAAACACATGCTTGAGATAAGCAAAGTGAAACTCAGCTTACCACAAAAAGCCGAATGGGAAGACTATTTTGTGCAGGAATCAAAAAAAAGCCCTGGCTATCAAACACCAGATCCATATAACCGACAGTGAGATAGATTGTATGGTATATCAACTCTATGACTTATCGCAAGAGGAAAACACTGGTTCAGAAAACCGATAATGCCTTGGAATAATAAAGCGATTTAATTGGGAATTAAAGTATTATTGGATGGATTAAGCGTGCCATCATAAAAAACCCGGGCTTGAATTTTATTCAAACCCGGGCTCATAAATCTTAAAAAACCGTATTACGGACGGCTCGTAGCCGCAAACAGGCTGGCATTGGCTTCGGCCATCAGCACATCAAAGGTATCGGCGTTTCCATCGCCATTCAGATCGGTGCCCATATACCCAATAACCACATTGGCAGCATCGTTGTCAATGTCAATCAAGTCGTAGCCATCCACCACGCCATCTTGGTTTGCATCGCCGGCATACAAGGCAAAAACCCCGCCCAAATCTTTAAGCATATCGCCAAAGGCCGCCGATTGAGCTGCCGTAAAATCATAATTGATAACGGCATCGGCAAACGAAACCGGTATTGCTGACCAAACGCCCACACTGTTGCGGTGCATAACTTCGATGTAATGCGGGCTGCTGCTTACGCTGGTAAAATTGAATTGCGCCCAACCGTCGATAGCCAAATCGGCTTCAACCCAGCTACCTGCAGGGCCATAAGGTGCAGTGGCATGGTGCAATTGCACGGTAATTTTATCAGCAATGCCGCTTCCCCAAGCCGGAAGGCCTGTTGTGCCATCCAAAGCCTCGGCCATGCTGCTTGGCCCGTTGTACAAACCTTCGAGAAACACGTTTAGGTTCAAAGTTTTTGCACTCCCAGTCGAAAACTGGTAGCAGCCCATGTCAGGAGGATCAGTGATAGGATTCAAATCGAGGTCATAATCAATGCCCCAGATATACGTTCCCATGTTATCAAGCATAGGTTCAAGGGTGTGCAGGTCGAAGGCCGAAGCAAATCCGGGGTTAACCGAAACTGAGTTGTAATCGCCGCCAGTGAATGTTTGCCAGAGACTTAGGTCGGCTAATTCGGTGCCATTGTTATAGGCCAATGGCTCGGCTAGGGTAAACAAATCGTTGTAATCAGAGGCCAATAAGGTGGCAAATCCAGTAACAAACACACTGTAATGTTTGCCCGTTCCACCAGCAGCCCGCCCATTCGAATAGATATTGTTTTGAGCGGTAACCGAGGCAGGCGTATTGCAATAGAAGGCATACGAAGAAGCATCAACGGTAGCCGCACCCGTAATTGCCACCGAGTTGTAATAAAACTCCGAGATGTTTTGGGTAAGCGTTTTTATGCCCACCAATTGTGGGTTTAGGGCAGCACCACCATCAAGGGCTATCAGGTTATTCGCAAACAGTAGGTTGTGGCTTTCGGCGCATTGGTCGTAAATACCGGTGATGTAAGGGAAAAGGCCGGTTTCTTGCGAGCCCAGCTTCATGATTTTGTTGCGGCTAACATCGGCCGAAGTTGTGTAAATACCCGTAAGTTTCGCGGGGCCATCAGAACCCGTAAGCGTGATGTTGCAAATGCTGTTGTTTTCTATTACCGATTTATCCCAGTAGCTGCTCACGTGCAGCCCAAAAGATTCACCGGTTCCATTAATCTGTATCGAGTTGGGTGTGCTGAGGCTACCAATAAGGTTGCCACCATTTTTGCCAATTTCAGCCTTTCCGCCCGACACCCTAATCCCGGTAAAGAATTCAAAAGAATAAGTGGGATCGTTTTGGATGCTGATGTTTTGGATGGTGTTTGAATATACCTTGGTACTGGGCAAAGCACTGGCTTTTTGGGTATTTTTTGTGTTTCGTGAGCTTAGGTTTAAGTCAATCCCTGTAAACGAAGAAAAGCCTGTGTGAATGAACGGGCCTCCAACACATAAGGCAGCCTGGCCTCCAATGTAATTATGGTGGATAACGGGTGTGGTTCCCCCAGCCATGTACAAGGCGGTTTGATAATTGCCCGAAGCCTCGGCAAGGTTGTAATAGAAACTGTTGTAGGCCACACGGCTGTTGCCGGGCATGTTATCGATGAGGATTCCTTTGGTTTTGAAGTTGTAGATGTTGTTGCCAAGTATTCGCAAACTATCCACATGCATGGCCCCTCCTTGTATGCAGTTTACGGGAGAGCCAATAAAACCTCCGGTTGTATTGCCAATGTTATTGTTTGTAATGCTAAATGTGCCAAGCATTTCGCCCATAATCCTTATTATCCCGGTGAAGTCCCAATTTGGGTTGCCTTCGATGCTGCAGTTGTTGATTTCAAAGTTATCGCAAGAGCCACTGTATTGAAAGGTGGCGCCAGCACCGCCCATGCCAGGGTCAACGGCATTTCGGAATAAGAGGTATTTGCCCGCACCACCATCAATAATCACGCGCTGGGCATTCGAAAAGCGAATCAATCCACCGGTGGTAGCACCCGAAATCAATTTTACGCTATTGGTGTTGGGTTGAATGGTAATCGAGTAACCTCCAGCACCTTCTTCGTACCATTGATTGAGTTCAAAATCACCTGTTTCGTCCAGGTCGTTCAGGATGTTAACGGTAAGATTACATGTTAGGGCACTGATATTTACAGCCTC
>CAZKHA010000228.1:0-4919 GCA_964552325.1 uncultured Bacteroidales bacterium | reverse complement strand
ACTTGAGGTTATCTAAAATCTTCATTTTTAATGGGTTTTTTGATATTGTGATTGAATTGCAAAATTAGCGTTTTTAATGGATTACACGAAAATCTATGGGTCAATAAATCTGTCATCATATTTTTTAGCATACATTATTGGCTAAGGGTAAACCGTAAACTTATGCCTCCATTGGTTGTGGATGATGCGTACTGATTGGAAACAAAGGGATTGGTGAGGATCTTATCAAAGAAAAGCCGAAGGGTAACCTTTTCGTTCATTTGATAATCGGCCGAAGTGTTAATGGTAATGACTTTCTGTCCAGCCGAAATTTGGTTGATGCCTTCTTCAATCCTGCGAAGTACGGTTCTGTTCGTTTTAATCGAAACGTCGGCCTTTAGGTTTAAGTCGCTTTTGTATTTTTTTGCGGCCCCGCCACCAGCTGATAAGAAACCAATTTCCACATCTTTAAAGCGATAACCTATTCCCAACACAATGTCATCGGTAATGATCTCGGTAAGCTGGTTGCCGGTAAAGCTAAGCGATAAGTTACGCGATTTTTTGATTTCGAATTTCGACAAGATGTTGTTCTTCCAGGTTAAATCAAGCCCAAATAACGGAGCAAACTGTTCGGTAATAGCAATTTGGCTTATTTGCAGCTTTGTTATGAAATTGTTAGCCCCGTCAATTGTAGAAGGGAAACCTCCTTGATCAACATACAACAGATTGGTTGAGAAGTTTCCAACATTATAAGTAGAGCGGTAGGCATGCGAAATGGTTACATCCCTAAAGTACTTTTTAACAACTTCAAGATTGCTTAAACCTTTGTATGTCAGGCGCCAGTTTGGTAAAGGTATCTTTGGGAATGCGTTAAGTTTAACAGTAGCTGCCTTGCCTCCGGTATAAGCGGCCAAAAAGGAATAATGTAAAACTTCTTGTGAAGTAGGGCTGTATCCTGCTGGGAAACCAGTTGAATCAACCACCGTACCATCCCACGCAGGGTTTAGGCCTGCCAACCTGAATGCAACATCTTTTCGGTAGGTTTTCATATTGTTATAGGGCTCCGAGTTATTGTCGGCATCCATGGTGTTAGAAAACGAGGTACCAATAGTAAGTGTTGAAATGCTGAAGCTTCCCCTATCTAAGGGTGTATATGGCGGAGACAGTACTCTATTGCTTACTTTAAAATATTCCGAATGATCTTCGGAATAGGTTCTGGTTCCAGTAAGTTCTATACGCAAATCAGGTAGCGGCTCTATTGTGGCTCGTACGTTAAGGTTGTTGGTAAACTTGGTAGCATAGGCCGAGTTGAACATGCTGTCGTCGGTTAGCCAACCATTTTGGGCGGCGGTATAACGTATATCGGCCTGACTACCCGTTATAAACCCAAATCCAGGAGCGTTTGTGGAAGCACTGTTGCCTAACAGCCCAGGAGAAGGATTAAACCCTGGCAGAAGGGTTCCCTCTGTTTGTGTATAGGTTAATGAAGCATCTTTAAGGCTGAAAACCAACCGAATTACAGTTTCGCCAACTATTTTGAAATAATTTACCTTGGGTTTGGTCTTTAAGGTATCAGCTGGTTTTTTTACCACGGTTTCAGGTTTCATTCCGGGCTTTTTGGGGTCTTTGCCACCAGGTCCACCCGGCCCACCACGCTGTTTTTTGGGCCCAGAAGCCAGCACTTTTTTTAGGTAGGGTACCTTATTATATAATGAAGAGATTTTAACATTCCCGTTCAATTGAATTTGTCGCTGGTTTTCAATAGTATTGCCCATTACAGCTTGTATCGATTTTGGCGAAGCGGTCCAAGTATAGTTGCCTTGGTATGCTGCCGTAGCGTTTATCCAGTTAAAAATGGGGATTTTGTTAATAGGTATGGTGTAGTTAAGCTTAAAGTTCTGTGTAAAACGGTTCATGGTCCCGAAGCCAAGGATTTGGTCGTTTACACGTTTGCGCTTTTCTGAAACTGTGCCATATTGGTCATCTAGGTCAATGCTTCCAGGCATTTCATCGATATAGGCGCTGGCATTTGAATTGTACTCAAATTTTAAGCCTTGGGTAAGGTCATGTTTGTAATCATACATGCGTGTCCAAACAAAGGATTTTATGTACGATGGTTCAATTATTACCAAGGCTTTGCTCTTATTGCGCAATTTGCGTTCGTTATAGTCGCGGTTCAAATCCATCCTAAAGCTAAACATCTTTGGCAGCAAGCTGATGTTGAAATCATTAACTAATTGTAAGGCTTTGCTCTTACTAATGAAGGCTATGGATGATAGGGGTTTATAATATTTTGGCTGAACCATAAAATTGTACCCAATACCGCCACGATAGGCGTATTTGTTGTCAAATTCAAGGTCAATATTGCGCATCTTGGTCTCGCTGTACGCGTATGTAAAGTCAAAATTCTCTATATCCCAAGGTTTTGGAGTAGTTGTGGCGCCCACACGATCTTTGCGCACATTCATAAAGTTGATGTTTTTGCGCTGGGTGAAATCTTGGGTAAGGTGTTTAATAGAATCCTTTTGGCTTTGAAGTTTATAGGTATCTAATTCATCGGCAAGCTTTACATCGGGATCCAGTGGGTTATACTCTGGATTTTCAACGGTTTGCGAGTAGTCGAAGTGCATGGGTATCCTAATTCCTGTTTTTTCGGGGAAGAATTTGCCCAGTTGTAAGTTGGTGGCAAAGTCGAATGAGGTAATGGCTTCTTTTTGGCGTTCGCCCACTTTCTTTTCGATACTGCCAAAACCAGGGGTGCTATGCGACATTGAAAAAGCAATGTTTCCAAGGTCGGCCAGGGTAGCTGTAAGACGTCCGGTGGCAGCCCAAGCTGATTTGTCATCAAAATCGGTCAAACGCAATTCGTTCACCCAAAGCTCGGCACTTTTAGCACGGCCATCGTCGGTGCTGTTCAGGGCTGTCCGTTTTGGATTCCGTACACCAATCATAATGGCTTTAACATCGCTAAGGCTCGGCGTACCAACAATGCTGATACGGTTTTTGCCATCATAGCTAACATAAGGTGTTGCGGTTGAAATCAATTTGCCGTCGCGTAGGTCGATGTTACGCTGTTCTTTAATGCTTACAAGGTTTTCAAGGTCAACATTAAAGTTGTTGGCTTCAGGCCATATACCGTAATCATCGGTACTTGAGGTACCCCAAGGGGTAAAGGTTAGCGGTATTTCGTACTCGTAATAGTTTTGCGTAAAGTCAGAACCCAGTCGCACAAAAACGGTAAGGTCGCCATAATTGTTTTTATTGGCAGCATCAAGGTCTTCGGCATGCACAAACATCTTCATGTATTTGTACCTTCTAAAGTCGAACCCAGTGGTTTTGTACCCAGCGCGGGCATCACCATCTTCAAGGTTCTTGACCCGAAGAACCATGGCTTGTTCGTTTAAGCGGGTATAATTGGTTGTTCCATAGTTAATTTCACGCTCAATACCTGGTGGTATAACATACGGAACGGGGTATTTGCTGCCATTTTCTTCAACGTTAACGGTTGAAATCTCGAACTTGGTATTGCTTTGCTCATCGTTAGGGATGTACTCACCGGCCGAAAGCAAATCGTATTTATATCTCCTCCAGTCGCCCCTTACCAATTCAAAAGTAGCAAATCGTGTAACTATTGGCTCTTCAAATCCTTTGTAAAACATTCGCATAAAACGGATGGATTTGAAATCGGAAATATTGCCAACAATTTTTTGCGGATCGGCAACAGGTATTTTAAATTGATACCATTTTACGGTGCCCAGTTCGCCGTTTTCGAGCGGAATGCTATTCGCGGTATAAATATCGGCAATATAGTTTTGGCCAATATCCATTTTTGAGGGCTTTAAGTCGATTTTATATTGAAAGTAGGTTTCGTCTTCCCATAAAGTGTTGTCATAATTTATGTCTTCAACATTGGGAAGTGTAGTGGCCAAGGTTTGGTAGGTTTCGTTGTTTTGTTCGGCAGTAGCCGAATTTCCATCAGGACCTTGGTATTTTTTATACCGTAAATTTACCGAAACATATTGATCATCATTGTCGTAATCAGTGCCCCGGAAGTAGTGAAAATCATCACCTGAAGGGTCGTTGGCAGCGTCTATATAGGCCTGTGAACCAGCACCGTATAGTGTGATGATTTGCTGGAGGTAATTCGCATCAAAAAAGGTCTGTTCATCTGCGTTCCGAAGCCCATCATACCCAACGTCCTGAAAAGGGCGTGAGGCTGGTTCATTATCAAAAGCGTTAACAAGTGATTGTAAATTGGGAACCCTGCCCCAAATGGTTGTATCTACATCTGTTACTAATTCGCTGGTAGGCAATCCATTTTCAAAACTTTTCTTACCATCTCGCAAGATATCTTCCGAGATATCGCCCAAATTGAAATACATTTCTCCACCTTTATGATCTGGTGAATCAGCGAAGGGGTCCATCATCCAGAATTCGATATACTCAACATTGGTGGCCTCAAAATCCGTTGATTCAATTTTGCGCATCATACCGCCCCAACGTGTTGCCGGTTCAACTAGTTTTCCATCGGCACCTAAGCCTTTTGAGAATGCAGGGTTTGGTGTGAGATCGTAGTTGTAAGGTCCACGCTCCGAAGGATAAAAGTCAATATTAAGTACTGGGATGTTTGTTGGAACTCCATTCGGTATTTCTTTAGCAGGGAAAACCTCGTTTTCGAGCACTTGGCGTACCTGATTTCTGGAAAGCTCTTCTTTATCAACATTTTTTGGCCTTAAATTTCCTGTCCGGTCATAAAATAAGGGGTCGATAATATACCAGCTCATTTTAGCCCTGTTATAACCATAAGCAAGCCCTGTGCTAAGGCCTCCTTCGGGGAACATGTCGCGTGAAGTTTGCCCTTGAGGGGTGCTTGCTATTAACCAATTGGAAGGCTGCTTTAAGTCAATAGTTGATTTAGCGGCTTCAAAATCATCAACATA
>CAZKHA010000227.1:0-4963 GCA_964552325.1 uncultured Bacteroidales bacterium | reverse complement strand
CATCCTCACGAGAATTATCCCGATTAACAATCTGTTTCCATAGTATTTGGCCATCAATGATTTGTCATGAAGTGCATAACGGAGATAGTTGATTTGTTGATGATGATGAGCCCTTCACCCTTTCACCCCTTCTTTTCTTCCCTTCACCCTTTTCCCTGTACCTTGTACCATTCATCCCTTTCCTTGTACCTTGCACCTTTCCCTTCTCAAACAAATCTTCATTAAACTCATATTAATTACGCACAAAAACAGCGAAGAGCCATTTAAACCAGGTATCAAGTATATGGCTTTGCTTGTTACTGAATTTTCGGGGCAAAAGCAATTAGAAGCAGCTAAGCCCGAATCTCCTCGCTTTCAGAATAAAAGTGCCAACAGGCGCATTCTTACTGAAATCCCTAAATGCAAGCCAATTCGGTACACTTGGCGAAAATACTTACTTTTGACCCCTTTCATTTACCTCGAATATGGCATCCAATTTCATCGCATTATAATCCTTAGCCACATGCTTAAACCAAAATTTCATCCGCTTTTATTGTCCTTGATCGTCTTCATGGCAGGTTTTGTATTCTTAACATTTGAAGTAGGTTGGTTTCGGATGGTGGCTACCGTGGTTGGGGCAACGGTTTCGGCAAGCACCGTGGTGCTTGTAGCTTTTATGGGTGGGTTTGGCGTGGGCGCCTGGTATTGGGGCAACCGCAACGTAAACCTTGACAAAACAGCCAAAATTGGCACCTTGTTTTTAACTATTGCCTTGTTGGGCGTGCTGAGTGTGTGGTTTATAAACCTACTGCTACCCATGCTTTATGCCAGTTTGCCTGCAATGGGATTGGGCAGGAAGTTAACACATGGAATTGTTTTTCTGCACACGATAGCGATGCTCTTTGTTCCCACTTTTTTTATGGGAGGTGTGTTTCCCTTGTTAGCCACGCATTATATACGTGCTAAGGCTGGCATAAATAGCGGAATTGGTCGCATATATGCCATCGAAACAATTGGAAGTGCTGTGGGAGGCTTGGTAGCTGGTTTTTGGTTGATAGGCTTTGTGGGTTTAATGGCAAGCATTTGGGTAGCTTCGGGTATCAGCCTTTTGTTGGGCATGATTTTGCTTATATACAAACCCATGCCTTTAGATCAACCTGTTGATGAACCAGCTCCGGTCATAAGCAAATCGAAAAAAAAGATAGCAGCAGAAACAAAGATAGATTTCGGTAATTTACCCTTATATGCCTCATTTGTTAGTGGTTTTAGTGTGATTGGGCTTCAGGTAGTTTGGTTTCGTGCTTTTCGAATATATTTAACCAACTCAGCTTATACCTTCTCGCTTATTGCTTCAATGGTGATAGTTGGATTGTTTGTAGGTAGTTGGCTTTATTCGCTCTATGCACAGCGTATTACCAATCAAGCCAAGCTTTTGTTTAGGTTGCTGCTGCTAATGGGATTACTTGCGGCAATTGGCTGTATAGTATTGGTTAAGCTGCCCGCCTTAGTCATGTTTCCGTTCGAAGATTTGAATGAATACAATGCCATTCGTATTTTATTAATTCCTTTTTTATCAGCCTTGTTGATTATTGTGCCTGTAACCATTGGTTCTGGGTTTATGTTTCCGTTTGTTTGCTCGCTCTACGCCAAAAACCTCAAGCAAATAAGCAGTAGCATCGGCAATGTACTTTTGGCCAATACGGCTGGTAGTGTGGTAGGCCCGCTTTTGGCTGCATTTGTGTTAATACCACTTGTTGGTGCTGGTTTATCGGTATTGGTTATAGCTTCTTTTTTGATCATAACCGCTTTTTTTATTGGCCACAAGCTCTTACCCAAAGCTACCACACAGGTGTGGATAAGCGGGGTTGTGGCAGTAGTATTGATTGGCGCTAGCATTGCACTTCCAAGGCTTAAGTTATTGCCCCCATCCTTTAGCAAGTTCCAGAAAGAGCTTTTAGCGTATAACGAAACCACCGAAGGCACTTTTATTGTTGGCGAAGAAAACAAACAAGGTAGCAAGGTATTATCGACGTATGTAAACAATAGTGCTGTTATTGGCTCTACTTACGATGCCATAAAAGTGGTGAAAATGGTGGGGCACCTGCCTTTTTTTGCGGGTATAAAATGTGAGAATGCTTTGGTGGTTGGTTTCGGCATAGGTGTTACTACATCGGCGCTGGCATCACATCCAGAAGTAAAAACCATTGATTGCGTTGAGCTTGTGGCGGGTTTGAAAGATGCAGCACATTTTTACGCCGACCTCAACCACGGCATCCAAAACGATCCTAGGCTAAAGGTGTATCAAGGAGACGGCAGGCATTTTTTATTGGCAAGCACTAAAACGTACGACCTTATTACTACCGATCCAACGCATCCGATTCTTGGCTCTGCAAGTCTCTACACCAAAGAATATTTTGAATTATGCCGGGCGCATTTAAACCCTGGCGGCATGATTTCGCAGTACTTACCTTTACATAAGTTATTGCCCGAAGATTTTAAAGGCATCCTAGCAACCTTTCAAACGGTTTTCCCGGAATGTACGGTTTGGTTGGGGCAATACCATGCGGTGTTGTTGGGGTTTACGAACCAAGCCAAGATTGATTTTGGGCAATGGGCACAGCATTTGGAAACCATGCAACGCGATGTTTGGTTTTACAACAACCCATATGCCCTAGCCAGCTGCTTAGCATTGGATGGTGATGAAATTAAAAACCTTGGGAAGGACCTACGAATTCTGACTGACGATAAACCCTATACAGAATTTTGTAGCTTGAAATCGTTTGATACCCAAAATTTACCGATTAACCTTTTGATGATGAATACTAAGCGTAAAGCAATTGAACGGGTTTTTATAAACATACCCGATCCTGCGCTGATGCAGCATTTTATTGAAGGAAACCGCTTGATGACCGAAGGCCTAAGACTGATGCTAAAAGGTGATAGACAGGGCTTTGTACATAAAATGCAAGAAGCCATAGCCATTAATCCTGATAACCAAGAACTACCTTTGCTGCTTCAGTTGAATATGAATTAGGAGATAAGAGTAATTTGAAATAGAAAAGCTAAAATAAGCCATATAGAACCATATTGGCCCAAAGGTATTTACCTCAACAACTGCAAACCTTCGCCTTGGATGCTTCGATGGCGCATCTACACCAAATTCCCGGGACTGCCGCTTCGCGCCAGCATCTGCACCCCGAATACTCGAGGGCAGGCATCTTCACCCTTCGGCAGGCTCAGGGCAGGCCATTTTCACATTCACAATGTGGGATAAAAAGCGTTTTTGATGTGGGCCACATGGTGCCCTGTTGGGGTAATGATAACTGACAGGATGTCGAAACGGGTTTCGCCCCTAAAATCTTTTTGGATAATGAAGCGGTTGGCACATCTTATCAAGGCCTTCTGTTTGACCCTGTTTACAAATACCTCTGGTTCGCCAAAGTGATTCGAGCTTCTTGTCTTTACTTCAACAATTACCAAGAATGGGCCGTCCATGGCCACGATGTCGATTTCGTCTTTTAGAAACCGCCAATTAGTTTCCAAAACCCTGTATCCGATACCTCTAAGAAACGCCAAGGCCAGCTCTTCACCTTTGTTTCCTAAATCATTATGCTCTGCCATTTTTTTATGGTTTTATGTATGCAGTGGTTGGCTTAAACAAAGTTTAACGTACTGCCATCTGGGGTTGAGGCCATTATCACGGTACGGCCCAGCACAAGCGCTTGGTTGTCGAACTGATGGCCAGCCGGAAATCCAAAGCAAACCGGGTAATCGTATTCAGCAACCGAATGGGAAACAATGTCGGCGGCATCTTGGCCAAAGGGTGTTTCGCTATCTTTCATAGCTGTGAGGCCGCCAATAAGCAAACCCTTTATTTTATCCAGTTTTCCTGCCCTTTTTAGTGAATACATCATACGGTCGAGACGGTACAAGTATTCGCCTACGTCTTCAAGAAACAAGACTTTGTTTGCTGTGTCCACATCAGATGACGAGCTTAAGCCACTGCATAAAATGGCGATATTGCCACCTGTAAGCACACCTTGGCAGGAACCATATCGGTTTAGGTGATGCTGAGCAAAGCTATAGGATAAAGGCTTCCCTTGCAGTGTGTTCAGCATGCTTGCGAGCGACTGGGCACTGTTTTCGCCAGGTGTGAATGCTGCACACATGGCAGCGTGAATACTTTGAAAACCAAACAAATGCAATTGCGAATGCAGCAAAGTAATATCGCTAAAACCCAGCACCCATTTGGGGTTATTTATAAAACCAGCAAAATCAAGTTTATCGATAATTCGAACGAGGCCATACCCACCACGTGCCATAAGTATGGCACTGCAATCGGGATCGTCAAAAGCCTCTTGAAGGTCTTCGAGCCGGTCATTATCGGTTCCAGCAAATTGATGGTATTCATCAAAAACATGGTTTCCAGCAATAACTCGGTAGCCGGCTGCGTACAACCCGTTGATGGCATTGTAAACTTTGTTTTGGGATATTTTTCCGGCAGGTGCTACTATACGCACCAAGGCCCCTTGCGCAAGTATGGGTGGGGTGATGTATTGATTTGGCTTGCTCATGGCACAACGTGTTACGATTCTTTTACATACAAAGGTATGCGAAAAAGTGGCTCTTGGATGTTTTTAGTGCAAAACTCGGTGTATAAAAGGCTCTTCGCCGTTTTTCGCAGCAAGGGCTTTCAATATGTGTGCGATACTAAAACCAAGCAAGCCAGTCAATAATTTTTTTTCAATATATAAACCTTAACATCGGTTTAACTGCCAACAATTCGGCCGACTAAACAAACCCACCGATTAAATAAATACCTACAAAAAATGGCGAAGAGGATCTTTACAATACCATATCCGTGTATAAACGTTTACAAACGCTTATACCCGATTACAAATGCTTATCAACCGAGTCGGCCAAACAGCCCAGCGTACCTTTGCTTCATCAAATTCATTCACAAATCTTTTTAAAATTAAACGTC